>NZ_JASDCM010000018.1:0-81431 GCF_030407915.1 Pseudoalteromonas sp. APC 3250 | reverse complement strand
AGTATCTGGAGAGTCTAACGATTGTTCAACTGCTTTTGTTTTAAATTCAATTGAATGACTACGCCTAGTTTTGATTTTCATAACACTTATTCCTTAAATAAGTGTCCACTTTTATAGAGTCGTATCAACCTTTGACCTTTAACCTTTGACCTTTAACCTAGGAACCTAAAGCCCGTAGCTCGAAACCCGTGGCCCGCACCCCGAGGCCCGAGGCCCGAATCTCACACCTAAATTTCAGGCATAAAAAAAGCCGCATAAAATGCGGCTTTGGGGGTTTAGTCTCACTTCACTTTGGGCGTGTCTCCAAAACTTAGTGAATACGTTACCAAGGAACTGTTGTTAACCTAAGAGGTTAATTAAATTGACTCTAGGGCAATTTTAACCATTTCGTTGAACGTGGTTTGACGCTCATCTGCAGGTGTTGCTTCGCCGGTGATTACATGATCACTGACGGTAAATAATGCCATTGCTTTTGCGCCGTATTCTGCTGCTACGCCGTATAAGCCAGCTGTTTCCATATCAACAGCGAGTACACCTAGCTTGTCTAGATCTTTATAAAACGTGTCGTCTGCTTGATAAAAAGTATCGGTAGTAAATACGTTACCTACTTTCGCATCAATACCTAAATCTTTAGCTGCATTTACGCCGTTTAAAAGTAATTCAAAGTTAGCAATGGCAGCAAAGTCAGTACCACGAACGCGGGCACGATTTACGTTTGAATCTGTGCTTGCACCTTGTGCAAAAATTACGTCGCGAATTTTAATATCGCTACCAATACCACCACAGGTACCTATACGAATAATATTTTTAACGCCAAAACTGACAATAAGCTCACGAGCATAAATTGACATTGAAGGAATGCCCATGCCAGAACCCATAATGCTCACTGGCTTACCTTTGTAAGTTCCAGTAAAGCCGTACATGTTACGTACGCCGGTTACTTGCACTGCATCATCTAAAAAGTTTTCAGCAATATATTGTGCGCGTAGCGGATCGCCTGGCATTAATACTGTTTCGGCAAAATCACCTACGTTTGCACTGATATGCGGAGTACTCATCGATTGTTTTCCTTTTGTTTGGCTAAAAGCCCTATTACTTTAAAAATAACGAGCGTATTTTTAAGTTACTTAACTGTGTTCAGCTTATCAATAAAGCCATCACCATATTCTAACGCTTTAAGATTAAACCATTGTGCAAGCGTTTGGCCAATATCGGCAAAGCTATTGCGTTCGCCCAGCGGGATATTTTTCATCCCTGTCTGATAGGCAATAACCGGCACATATTCACGGGTGTGCTCAGACCCTGGAAAGGTCGGGTCACAGCCATGATCGGCGGTGATCATTAATAAATCATCCGGCTTTAATTGCGCTAAAATAGTGGGTAAGTAATCATCAAACTCTTTGAGCGCTTTCGCATAGCCAACAGGATTACGGCGGTGACCAAACTTTTCATCAAAATCAACTAAATTGGTAAAAATCAAACTGTGATCCGGCGCCGTCGCCACCACTTCGCTGGTTTTTTCTAGCAAGTTAATTAACCCTGGCGCTTTATGCTTTTGGGTAATGCCTTGATGCGCATAAATATCTGAAATTTTACCAATACTGATAACTTCGCCACCGTCTTTTGCAAGTACATCAAGCAATGTTGGCGATGGCGGTAATACTGAATAATCACGACGATTACCTGTTCTGGCAAAATCTTGATTATTAGAACCCAAAAATGGCCGCGCAATCACTCGTCCTATATTCATTTCATCAAGCAGCGCCCGTGCGATTTCGCAAACTTGATAAAGCTTCTCTAGGCCGAATGATTCTTCATGCGCGGCTATTTGAAACACACTGTCAGCTGAGGTGTAACAGATTGGTTTACCTGTTTTTACGTGCTCTTCACCTAGCTGCTCTAAAATCGTGGTTCCTGAGGCATGGCAATTGCCTAAAATGCCCGGAATACCTGTGCGAGCAATAAACTCGTCTACAAATTCTTGTGGGAAACTCGGCTGTGTTTTAGGGAAGTAACCCCAATCAAATAACACTGGCACGCCTGCCATTTCCCAATGACCCGATGGCGTGTCTTTACCGCTTGAAAGCTCTTTTGCGTAACCCCATGCACCTTGTGGTTCATGCCGCTCAGCAACTAAACAGGGTTCTTTACCAGCGGCTTCACATGCATCCACTAACCCTAATTTTGAAAGGTTAGGAAGCGAAAGCTTACTGCCAGTCTCGTCATAATATGCCTTGAGTAAATGTGCGAATGTATTAGCACCAACATCACCAAATTTATCTGCATCGGGTGCTGCGCCAATTCCTAAACTATCCGCCATTAAGATAATTGCTCTTGCCATTGTGACCTCACATCTGTTCTAGGTGGTTACTTTATCTGCTCTTCGAATTTTCCGTACAGGACATAAGTCCTGTTTCATAAAACCTAAACATTATAAATTTGCACTCTTAAGCGAAGCAAAAGAGATTAATCGTGTCTTTTTTGCTATTGTGATCTACCAACAATATATCCTTCTGTGTGGGTGAGAACTTTAGTGACACGAACTATTATAGCTATTGCAGGCGCATCGGCGTCCGGCAAATCTCTATTTAGCCAAACTATTTACAATGAATTGGTAAATGAGCTTGAACCAGGCGCTATCGCCATTATTGAAGAAGATGCTTATTACAAGGATCAATCGCATTTGCCGATGGCACATCGTACGCAAACGAATTACGACCATCCTGATGCATTTGAACACGAGCTATTGCTTGAGCATTTAACGCAACTTCGAAATGGCCACTCTGTTGAAGTACCAACTTATGATTATGCTCAGCATACACGTAGCGATAAAACGCGCCGTGTGGCTTCGGCTAAAATACTCATTGTAGAAGGTATTTTATTACTGAGTGATAAAGCGCTTAATAAAGAATTTGATATCAAGGTGTTTATAGATACGCCATTGGATATTTGTTTAATGCGCCGAATGCAACGCGACATGGAACAAAGAGGCAGAACATTACAATCTGTTGTTGAGCAATATCAAGCAACTGTTAGACCGATGTTTTATCAATTTATTGAGCCTTCAAAGCATAACGCTGACTTAGTTGTGACTCGAGGCGGTATGAATCGCGTTGCGATTGATATTATAAAAAGTAAAATAAAGTACATTTTACAAGAATAACAACGGGAAACGTTTGTATGACAACATTTATGAGCTTAGTAGGCATGCTAGTGCTACTAGGCATCGCTTTTGCGGCCTCAACTGATCGCAAAGCAATAAAACTAAGAACCGTGGGTATCGCATTTTTAATGCAAGTCATTATCGGCGGTTTTGTACTGTTTTTTGAAGCAGGCAAAAATGTATTAGCGAGTATGTCTCGCGCCGTTTCATCGGTTATTGGGTATGCCAACGATGGAATTGGCTTTTTATTTGGCCCATTAGCATCGCAAGATACACTTGGGTTTATTTTTGCCATTCAAGTATTGCCAGTGATTGTGTTTTTCTCAGCACTTGTTGCTGTGTTATACCACTTAGGCATTATGGATTGGATAATTAAAATTTTAGGCGGTGGTTTACAAAAATTATTGAAAACCTCTCGCACCGAGTCGCTTTCAGCCACCGCAAATATTTTTGTTGGCCAAACTGAAGCGCCACTCATTGTTAAACCGTTTATTGCGACAATGACCAAATCTGAGTTATTTGCCGTAATGGTAGGTGGTTTGGCCACCGTAGCAGGCTCTGTAATGGCCGGTTACGTAATTATTGGTGTAGACCTTAAATATTTAATTGCAGCCAGTTTTATGGCAGCACCAGGTGGTTTCTTAATGGCAAAAATGATAGTGCCAGAGACAGAAACACCTAAAGATGATTTAGCCGATATAGATTTAGGCGACGATAAACCGGTTAATGTTATTGACGCAGCAGCATCAGGCGCAGCAAACGGTATGCACTTAGCATTAAACGTAGGTGCCATGCTTTTAGCATTTGTTGCACTGATTGCGTTATTAAACGGTTTATTAGGCGGTATTGGTGGGTTGTTTGATTACCCTACATTAACGCTACAAGAAATTTTAGGTTACTTATTTGCCCCTGTTGCATGGTTATTAGGTGTACCGTGGAATGAGGCAATTTTAGCCGGCAGCTTTATTGGTCAAAAGTTAGTAGTGAATGAGTTTGTTGCTTACTTAGACTTTATAAATTATCGCGATACGTTAAGTGCGCATACACAAGCAATTGTTACCTTTGCTTTGTGTGGCTTTGCTAACTTATCATCGATAGCCATTTTACTAGGTGGATTAGGCGGTATGGCGCCTAGTCGGCGAAAGGATATCGCACGCTTAGGGCTCAGAGCAGTGTTAGCAGGATCTATGGCTAACCTTATGAGCGCAGCAATTGCTGGGTTTTTCCTCTCGCTAGCTTAGAAACTTAATGAGACGATCCAACTGTTGCAAAACAATAGGATAGCGCTTTAAGGGGTTAAAGCACTATCTGACTTGAACGATACTTCACCAAGGGCCGCAAGGCCCTTTTATCGTTTTTATAGCCTCTACTTTCTAAATCCTCAGCAATTCATACCTAAAAATTCCCTAGCAAAGCTTTCATTCACGCACTCCTTACGCCATCAAAAGCCATCATTGCACTCACTAAAAAATATGAACAACTGTGTAACTGCAGAAGCATTTAATTGTCAGCCCTTTACAAGGCACTTGAGAGTATAAAAGGTAGCGAAGTTAACAAGAATGAATGGCTGTGAAGAGGTAATATAGGCATTATTAAGTGGAAACTTTTTGAGCTTTTCTGTGCTTAGGCGTGTTTATTATTGTCTATAGGCTTAATTTTTTACATAACGTTTAATGTAAGGTTCATAGCCAAACTCTGCCTTAAGCTGCTCAAGTGCTTGATTAAAGCGTTTTACTACCACAGGTGAAGCGGCTTTGTTAAAGCCAATATAGTTGCCTTTAAGCTCATCCACATGAATTTGCTTGAGCTTCACCAAGTCATCCCTAGAGTACCCAAATGGCTCAGTTTGATGATCAATAGTAAAGTCAGAGCCAATAATTAAATCGATGCGTTTTTTAAAAAACAGTCGCATAAATGAGTCTGCTTCACTAAACAGTAGTAAGTTTTTATCGGTAACAAACCCAAGTCGACGCACCAGCATTTCATAAATGTCGCCTCGCACTATGCCCAACGAGTAGTTTTTAGCTTGTGAAATATCATTCATCACAATATGATCGCTAGTTTTTAATTTAAAAAAGTAGGTTTGGCTCGATACCAAAGGTCCCACCCATTCAAAAAGAGGAATACGTTCTTGCGTTTTTGCTAGAGAAATGATGGCTGAGTGTGGATTATTTTGCACTAACTGATAAGCACGCTTCCAAGGTAACATAATAAATTCGCACTCTAGTGCGGCACGAGCACAAGCATCTTTCACTATGTCATGATTAATACCCGCTAGCTGCCCAGCTTCATTTTGAAAATTGTAAGGGGCAAAGCTTTCGGTATAAATAACCAATTTAGGCGCATTAGCCTGGATATTATGGCTAAATAGCAACCCTAACGCTAATAATGTAAATTTAAAAATAAACACCCCCTATAATTTAAGTAATAACCTTAACCTAGAAAGCGTACAGAAACTATTAATTTATAGCACTTTTATAATGTTAAAAATAGCAGGTGATTTGAGAATGACTATCGTTAATAATACCAATCCGCAATAATACTCAATCATTTTGCGGGGCTAAACGTGTCGCTATCTGTGTTAAAAAATTCTAATTTCGAACAACTAAATAGCGAATTTTTTGCCTAGCTATCAACCCGTTTTTCCTGCCTCAAAATAGACCGCTTAATTAAGCGAATTGGTATAAATTTACAGATGGTGGGGAAATATTCTTAAATTTTAGACACAAAAAAAGCGCCTTAAGCGCTTTTTTTTCATTTTACTTAAAAGTAAAATTATAGAGCTGTGATGTTATCAGCTTGAGGACCTTTTTGACCTTGTGAAAGAGTGAACTCTACACGTTGGCCTTCAGCTAAAGTTTTGAAACCTTCGCTTTTGATTGCTGAGAAATGTGCGAAAACGTCTGGACCATTTTCTTGCTCGATGAAACCAAAACCTTTAGACTCGTTGAACCACTTAACTGTACCTGATACGATGTTAGACATAGTATTATTCCTGATATAAAAATTAAATTGTGCCCTAATGGGCGGTGTAGCAAAAAATGAGATGGTACTTAAAAACTTCAGGACGGTACTACAAGTATTACTTATACAACAACGAAATGGAGATTTATAAATTATCATGCTTTCTTTCTAGCTGCGGACTACTATATAGAGTTACAGACTCAAGTCAACCCTTAATGCGATTTAATTTATAAAATAGCTTAAGCAGCCCGCTTTATAAATTAAGTACTTGTTTAAAGAGCTTAAAATTCAAATTCTAGTGCCATTCTAAAGCTATGATTTTTCTCTGACTGGCTGATTTCAGTAATAAAACCGGCTTCCCACTTTAATTGTTTTTGTCCATCAAAGCGATGTAACCCTATAAATCCGGGGCCAATACCGACAAAGTCTTCGCCAAGATAAACCTCAACCGCGGGCTGAAAAGCAGACAAATAGCGGTAGCGATATTGCGCTCTAAATTCGCTTTCCCACTCATTTTGTATATCTTGGCCCCACTCGTACACTAAAAATGCATTCATAGTGAGACTTGCACGACCAAACTCTTTTTCAATCACAAAACCGGTGGTTGCTTCGTATGCGTCGGCGTCATGCTGTTTTTCAAATTCAAATAACGCGCCCCAATCAGCCCATAGCCTGCCCTGCTCTATTAACTGCCAACGGAGTTCTAACTCATACGCTTGCAAGCCAAAGTCACCATTATCATCGCGCTCGCCCACTAAATAGCCTTCCAATGCCATGGTGTCGTTAATTGCGCCGCCTAAGCCAACGCGCTGCGCTAAAATATTACCACTGTCGGTTTGATGTGACACAAGCCGCCACTCTAGCTCGCGCTCAAACGGCAACACATAAGGATGATAAACTTTATCAACCACTATGCCATCAGCATAAGCCAGCTTAGGTATTAATAAACAAAAACCAATTAATACAGTGGCTGCAAATAGGTTTATTGCTTTCATGATTGTTCCTTAGTTATTGATTTAGGAATAAAATAACAAACTGATAAAAATAACACGCTGCTCAGCACATAACTTAAAACACTGGTTAAATTAGGCGTAGCCTCATAACCGATAAGTGCGCGCAAAACCCGTCCAAACTCTGAGTTTTCAGTTAAAATAGCACGTAAATCCCATACGGTTGCCGTTGTTGCTATCAAATCAATTTGGCTCGCCAAATCAAGTGCCACAACCAGTTTTGCCGCACTGTTTAATGCTAACAATACCAATAAAGGGATAAGCCCAAAGCGCTGTTTGATTGCACTCAATAAAAAATACAACAACACACTAAAGCTACTGCATATCCCTAAGCCTAAAAAAGTGCCAATAAATAAGCTTTGTGCTGCTTCGTTGTTTTGCCAAAAGCCAATCAGGTAAATAATGTAATGACTTAAATAAAGAGTCATTACACTGATAATCGCAATCATAAATGCAGGCGTTGCTTGTTTAATGGCGTAGTACAGCGCACTGATAAACACTAAAATACATAAAGCAATTTGGGTATATTCTAAACCCTGGTAGTCGAACAAGGGACTAATTAGCGGAGCACTTTTTACAAATAAAAATGATAGCCCCACACCTAAAACAAGCATCCCCAGTACCTTCACTAAACTTTGCTTGGCAATCACTTGGAGTAAAATAAGTAAAATGGCCACCGGCAATAACTGATTGAGGCTCATCACAAGGCTAGTTATTAGCATCAGAACCCTCCTTTTCGGTCGCTATTACAGCACCACGCGCCGTATTGGGTGAAAACTCGCCAAAAAATTCATAACGCCCAGGAGTTAACGGCCCAATATAAATAACGCTTTTGCGATTAGGGTAAAGTACTTTCTCTCGGTTGAGATCGAAACTGTCGAATTCTTCAGGCGTACTATCTTGATTTTCGATTAACAAGCGTACCTTTTCATTGGCCGGCACCACGATTTCTGCGGGATAAAACAAATGATCTTTAAGTACAATAAGATAGTCTTTACTGGCGGCGTTAAATGATAAAAATACGCAACAATATAAATAGGGGTGAATAAGTCGTTTAATCACATTTAGCTCCTGCAAAAACTACCTGTACTTTTAAGCCGCCCAAATCGCTGTCTGTTAAATTAATTTCAGCGCTATAAATAGCAATAATGTGCTGGACTATTGCCATGCCTAAGCCCGCACCTTGTTCACCCGAAGGATGTTGGTCACCGCCAACGCGATAAAAACGGTTAAATATCCGTTGTTTTTGATCGTCCGTCATACCTGGACCGCTGTCTTCTATTTGCCAAATACGCTGCCTGTGCATCTGCTTTAGGGTAATTTTTATTTGTCCGTTTGCAGGCGCGTACTTTATAGCATTACTCAGTAGGTTTGAAATCAACGTCACTAAGGTAAACTCATCACCGTTAATAGTAAAGTCATCTCCCTCAAGGCTAATAGTGTGATTTTTAGCCTCTATTTTTTCATATAGTTGGCTAACTACTTCTTGCGTGATCGCTAATAATGACTGTTCTTTAAACTGCTTTTGCCACTGCTCTGGCTGAGTACGCCCTAGTATTAGCATTTGCTCCACTATATTGGTGAGTCGATTAATACCTTGAGTCATGGCTTGTAATTCTTGGTTATCGCCTTGTTGGGCGGCCAAATTATGCACATTAATTTTTAAACTGCTCAGAGGTGTACGTAATTCATGGGCGGCATCTGAGGCAAAAAAACGTTCTCGTAAATAGGCCGTTTCTACGCGTTTAAATAAGTCGTTTAAGCGGCTGATCACTGGTTTTATTTCTTCATCCGTCACCTGCCAATTGATCGCTGTGAAATCATTTGCTTGGCGCAGGGCTAACTGTTTTGATAAACGGGTTAACGGTGCCAGTGCATATTTAACAAAAAAGCTAATAAATAGCGCAAGCAAAGGAACCGCCCATAACATGGGTAACATGGCTGATAAAATCACCGCCTCGGCAAGCTCAAACCGCTTAGCAATCGGCTCGGCAACAATAACGGTGCGTAAAGAAGTAGCAAAAACGAATACCCGCATTCGCTGCCCTGCAATATTAAGCGTTTGAAAACCTGCTTGATATTGGCTCAAATCAAGATTTAATTCGTCAGAACCGCTAAGTAGCTCACCACTTTGCCAAATTTGATACAGTAACTGGGCGCTTTCTTGCATTTTTGGCGCCATAGCGTTTATAGATAGAGGCTGTTGCATCAAGACTCCAGCCACCACTTTTAGCTCACTATCGAGTAATTGCTCACCATGGCTCATACTTTTTTGATAGCCTTTTACTAAAGCTAAAAAGCAGGTTAACACCATCATTGACAGTAAGATAAGTGTTAAACGCTTACGAATTGACATAGAGCATGGTTACCTTTGTAAATTCAAGTTTGTGCAATCTAGGGGTGTTTTAATCACGTGAGCTATCTCTTTCCCACAACATAGCCAATACCACGGAGAGTTTTAATAAAATCGCTGGGGAATTTTTTTCGTAGGTGATGAATATGCACCTCAATGGTGTTAGAGCCAACCTCTTCACCCCATTGATAGAGTTTATTTTCTAATTGCTGCTTAGATTGCACGCGACCTTGGTTTTCCAGTAACGCTTTTAGCAGCATGTACTCTTTTCGCGGCAGAGAAAGTAGCTCATCGTTAAGTGTGACACTGTGCGCTGACGTATCCATAGTAACATCACCACATTGTAATAAGCTCGACTGAGCTTGATTTACACGTCGGCTCGCTACGCGCAAACGAGCAAATAATTCGGCTGGTTCAAATGGCTTAGCTAAATAATCATCAGCCCCCATATCAAGCCCTTGCACTTTATCATCTATGCTACTGCGAGCGGTTAGTATCACCACCGGAATGACTTTTTTTTGTGCTTTTATGTGCTTTAAAATTTGCGAACCATCACCATCAGGTAAGCCTAGGTCAAGTATAACCAACTCTATTTCGCCACTGCCTAAACATTGCAACGCATGCTTAACCGTTGCGCTGTGTTCTACACTGTAGCCTTCTTGGCGCAATGAACGGCAAAGCCCTTGCGCCACAAGATGATCATCTTCAACTAATAATAAATGCATTGTTTGTTTTGTTATCTCTTTAGTTTTTTATCAACTTTAGCTAATAATTGGCTAATTGCTTGCTGACGATATTTGTCCGCTTTAGCGCGAGTATCACGAATACCGGCCGCTTGTGCAACTAACAAATGGGCTTTGGCTTGCTTATATTCACGTTCGTCGTATAAAAACTCACCATACAAGTAATTAGTATCAATGCCTTTTTGATTAAAAGCGAGTGCTTGCTTAAAAAACTTATCGGCGGTGTCATCATCACCAAAGCCAATTGGCCACCCTGGTACTTTACTGTATAAGGTTGCCAGGCTGGCATACGCTGAGCCACCTAAAGCACTGTCGTCTATTTTAAGGGCTTGCTCTAATGATGCCTTTGCATCTTTGGCATAACCCAACGCCCCTAAGCCGCCTTTTGCACCCGCAAAACTTGCCAGCACAATGCCGTTCCATGTATAGCTATTTGCTGAATTAGGATAGTTTTCGATAAATTGAGCACTTTGCTCACTCAGTTGAGTAAAGGCTTTGATTTGTGCGTCATCTTTAAGCTCATAATTAGCGACCGCCCACTGCTGTTGAATAGCGAGTAAGTCGCTTTGTTCATCTGCAAATACCGGCGATGAAAACACACTAACAATGCTTAAATAAGCTGTTAAAGTAAATTTTTTCATAATAAATCCTCTATTATTTAGGGTCTGCTGACCTTTCAAGGTTGAATTTGCAGCAGCCTGTTTGGTATTTAGGCAAGGCAGCGCCTATGTGGTGTGGTTATTCCCCATAAATTGGCGATAACGCAGCATCAATGCCAAACAGGCGCTGCCCGAAGGGTTCTGCCTAGGGGCGATTTACTCTTTGTTGCTCGGTTTTTACTTAGCCCACTAGGTTACAAACCTCGCGCCGCGATTAAATCGCCCCTAGTTTGAACAAATTTCAATCCGCAAAGGTCAACAGACCCTAGTGAACAACTAACCTAAAAAGCTTTTTATTTTAGGGAGTTGTTTAGCAATTGCGTTATCTACAATACGTGGAAAAACGCCATTGATACGTGCAAAAAGTTTCTCAGGAAAACCAATAAATCGTCTGGTTTTATTTGAGTTTAATAACGCAACTAACTCATCAGCCACCAACTGCGGAGAGTCCATTTGATTACCAAGCGCTTTGTTCATTGCCCGCGTTTGAGCATCATTAATGTCGGTATCAGTTGCTCTAGGTGCCAAATAAGTAACTCTAACGCCAGTGTCTGAAAGCTCTCGTGATAACGCTTCGCTAAAACCACGCAAACCAAATTTACTGGCACAATAAAGTGTTTGATATGGGTAACCTATGCTACCAAAAGACGACCCAACATTAACTATGGTGCCTCTATTCGCTTGCAGCTGCTCTAAAAACAGTTGGCATAGTTTCATCGGGACGGCTAAATTAGTGCTCAGTAGATTATCAATTTGTTCACTACTACAACGACTTAAGCTTTGCATAACATTAATGCCTGCATTGTTTATGAGTAATTTAGCACCGCCCAATTTTTTGGCTTTAATTGCCAATGCCAGCATGTTTTCTGCAACGGTTAAATCTCCTACAAAAGTCATACTACCTGGGCACTGGCTACTTAGCGCATTTAGCGCATCGCCATTACGCCCTACTAATAGTAATTGCCAACCTTGTGCGTGCAGTGTTTTGGCAATCGCTTGGCCAATTCCCCCTGTGGCTCCTGTTAACACACATAAGCCGGTATTCATGCGTGTTGCTCTTGCGCTGATGCTTTAAAGAACGGCTCGTCATCTAAAGCGCGGAAAATATCACCGTACAAACGATAAAAACATTTTGCGCCATGTAAAATAGCTTGCTGATCGGCCTCATTAGTAATTTTGTTCATCAAGTTTTCAAAAAACTTTACGTGCTCTATATCAAGCGCACCATGAGAGGTTAAATAGCTAAATGCTTTTTTAGGTAAACCAACTGCATCAGCAATATTTGAAGCTGCGCCATCAGCCAGGGCAATTGAAGTCCCTTCGAGTACATGAACCATGCCAAAAAAGCTTAATGGATTTTTACGAGCGATACTGTCATACGCATACGAGACCATCATTTCGGTAGCAAATTGTGGCTTACTATGGCGCACGCTTTCTTTATCAAAACCACACGCGGCAATATCGTTAAGCACCCATTCTTGGTGGCCAATTTCCTCTTCAATGTATTCGGCTACGGCTTCACGTAACCATTCTTGTTCGTCGGTTAAACGGGCACCTAACGACATCATTAATGGCACAGTGTGTTTTACATGATGATAGGCTTGCGCTAAAAATGACGCATACTCTTCAAGTGATGCTTGGCCTTTAAAAACGCGCTGTATAATTGGCGCAGCTAATAAGTACTCGCGCTCGTTTTGAGTTTGTGCTTTTAATGTATTAAAAAAATCAGTCATGGATCACTTCTCCAAGTCGGTAAAATTGTTCAAAAATAAGGTTAAATTGCTGGCTAATAGCCTGGCGCTTAGGACGATTATTGGTCGTTAGTAACCCTTGCTGAACACTTAAAGGCTGAGCTAACCGATGCCACTTTTTAACTTGTGCATAATCGGGTAACTGTTGATTTATAAATTTCATATGCTCACTGAGTTGTTGCTCACTCAACTCAGGGATTGCATAAATAATCGCGGTTAAAAAAGGTTTGCCCTCACCAAAAACAACGGCTTGTATAATCGCGCTTTGGCTCAATATTAATGACTCAGGCCATTCAGCACTGACATTACGACCCATGCTGGTAATAATCAGGTTTTTAAGTCGCCCTTTTATATAGAGCTTATTGCCATGCTGGGTCACTAAATCGCCTGTTGCATACCAGTTATTTGGGTTATGCGGCGCTTGATTTAAATACCCTAAAAATAGCTCACCCTTTATGTACAACTGGCCTTTTTCGATTTTGGTTTGTATGTGCGGTAATACAGTGCCGGCACTCTTTAAATCATCATTTTTGGGCGTATTTAAACTTACGACAGATGCCGCCTCTGATAATCCATACCCCTGATAAACAGGTAAATTAAGCTCTCTGGCGGTGGCAATTAAAGCATCACTCACGAGCGCTCCGCCAACTGCAATAAACTGTAATGACTTTGGCGGCTGCCAACCTTGTTTTGCAAACGCTACTAAACACGTTAATAACTCAGGTACTAAAATAAGGGTGTTAGGTTTTACACTGTCAATTGCCCTAATTAGTTTTTCAGGATTTTTTAACCCTGAGCCAACAAAACCCAATTCGTTTAACGGCATTAAATGTACACAACCGCCACTTAATAATGGTGCATAAATACCTGCAATATTTTCCAGTAATACAGGTAATGGCAGTAAACATAAGTGAGTTGGTTTACTTATACCTATTTGCTCACATAACGATTGTGCAACTTGCATTTGGCTATGAGTTGATAAACACACCCCTTTTGGCTCGCCTGTAGAGCCTGACGTAAAAGTGATTTTTTGCGTGCCCTCAAAGTAACGAATCGATTCTTTAACGTTGAGCTGATAAATATATAAGGTGTAATGATCAAACAAAGTAATAGACAATGTATGCGCACCCAAAGAAAGCCTTGGCATATCACTTATAAACAGCTGTGCACCACACTGTGCCAACACATATTGCGTTTGTTGTTGACTAAAAAAATGGGCGATCGGTATAGCCACTTTATTAGCAACGCTGGTCGCAGCATCAAGTACCAACCATGCAGGTGTGTTATCAAGTTGAAATGCAATTGCATCAGCATCTGAATTTGCAAAAATTTCCGCTACTTTATTAATTTCGTGAAGCAGCTCAGCACCTGTGAACTGTTGTGTTTGATTCGCAAAATGCGCAACTACCGCCGGCTGAGTAGCTAAATCACTTAAGCTATTTAACATACTCATACCGCCTCCAGCGCATTGATTAATGCCGTAATGCCATGTGTATTTTGTTGTTTAATATCAAGTAGCATTGGCGTATTAAGTACTTGTAGATGTGCTTGCTCTAAATTAACAATGCATACTGTAGGCTGGTTCGCGTAGTAACTTCCCCATCTTTTTGGTTGCTCAACAACACTGCTGTTAGCCAATGCAATTTCATTACACGTTACCCCTAATAAACGCAATAAAGCGCGTACATGTTTGGTGGCACAAAAAACCAAATTAGTAGCACCAATAGCTCTTAAAGCTTCATTAACAATAATAAAATGCGATAACGTGGCTTTTCTGTGTGTTGAATAGAGATTACCTAACTCAAACACTTTACTGCGCTGTGTGTCCATTGGTAAAAACTGCTCAATGGGCGCTGCTAAATATTGTTCAATAAATAAAGGAGAAGTGGCGTTTCTAAGCCCTAAAGTGCAATGCCCTTGCTGAGTTTTATACTGACAGAGTAATGGCATAAATGAAGTTAGGCTGGCATTGTACGCAGCTAAAAAGCCTTGTTTTACTGTATCTTCAAGGCGCTGACGGTGTTCATCACATTCTCTGGCGCTCACAAACTGTGTGAACGACTGAAAAAGTGTTGATGCTGACTGTTGTTGTTGAGCTAATTGCATAAAAGCATCGCCTGTATTAAATCTATAGGTAGAATTTAATAGGCGAAACTTAAATAAAACTTAAGGTAAATTAATTTTTTAAAAATTTAATTTAGACTGGCAATAACGGTTTTATTTCGGCCCGTTTCTTTTGCATGATAGAGCGCTTTGTCAGCACATTTGTATACTTGATCAATATCATCACTGTGCTGCGGCCATGTAGCAATGCCGATGGAGACATTTATACAACCAATTTTGGCCATCGGTGTATTCGCCACTTCATTACGTAACCGCTCAGCAATAACAAACGCACTATCGCTATTTTCGTTCGGTAATATAAGTAAGAATTCCTCCCCACCAGTTCGCGCGACAATATCATCTTTGCGAGATACCTGCTTGATCACACACGTTAAAGTTTTTAGTACCTCATCGCCCACATCATGGCCAAAGGTGTCATTAACCCGTTTAAAAAAGTCGATATCTATTTCTAGAACCGCAAAGGGGATCTGTTCTTGAATTAATTTATCTAACAATAAATACAAACCTCGCCGATTATGCGCACCAGTTAGCGGATCGGTGAGTGCATCTTGGCGTAATTGCCCCATTTTCGACTGCAGTATATTAACTCCTTCTAACATGGCTGCTTTAAGTTGCTGACTTTCAAAATACCAAGATTTAATACTTTTAAGATTCGCCACGTTTTGTTGATCAGTCGATAAATTTGCACTGTCAGCTAGTAACCTAAGGGGCTTAGCAATAAAATGCGCTAACACACCAATCAATACAAAAGTAATTAATACAATTGGTAGCATTCGCTTAAGCACCAGCCCTTGAAAAGTATCTAACGTGGCAAGTGTTGCCACCTCACTTCGCTGGGCAACTACGCCCCAATTAGCAAGTTTAACGGGCGAATATCCAGCAAGCATAGACACGCCTTGGCTATTTAAAACCCGGGTGTATCCATCTTCGCTTTGCAAAACACGCTCTATTACAGGGTTATTAATGACTTGTTCGCCAATCCGCTCAGTCTCAGGATGATAAAGTAAGGTTTTATTATCAGCCACCACATAAAAGTATGCCCCGCCATCGTAACTATGCTGTTTTAATAAGGCGTTTAAAATGCTCTGTTGTTCTAAATAAAAGCTACCGCCAATATAGCCATAGTAGTTACCCATCTCGTCAAATAAAGGATAAGAAAGTACAACAATTAAGTTATTCGCAAGCGATACATAAGGACGACTAACCAATGGACGCTGTAGTTTAAAGGCTTGTTTAGAATGAGGTGAATTAACGGTTTTATTAATAATATTTAATGAAACAGGTGAGGCCGCTTTAACGACACCTTGCATGTTAATTGCTACCGAATTAAAGCTATGTGTTTGGTTTAAAAGGCGGTTGGTTTCAGCTTGGAGTAACTCAGTATTGGTAATATCTTTAGCAATAATTTTGGCTGAAAACTCAAGTTGCTGCATCGCAGCTGCTAAAAAGTGATCGGTCGCCGAGGCAAGCTTACTAGCAAATACATGGTTACTTTTAAGAGTATCTTCTATTACCCGTTCTTTTTGTACTTGGTAACTAATGTATAAACCACTGAACAAAATAGCGGCTGTAGCAGTGATAGCTAACAACAGAATTAATTGCCTAAGTTTAAAAGTAAATGGTGATCGAAAACGCAACTTATTATCATCCTAAGCAAATAAAAACGACTGCTATGTACTACATATATCCTAAATATAATACAGAAATTAAACTAAGTAGCCTAATTTTTGTTATTTTTGGAATAATAAAATGACATTTATTATATATGTCGGGTTTTGCAGTTAAGCTCAATAATAGTTAAGCTGCATGCACTTTATTTTTATTTAGCCTTGAGGTGTGTGTTGCTAAATAAGTACCTGTTGTCGTCTTCTCTTTTTTTAATCGGATGTTTCATGCCAATAAAATCTTCTTTTGCCGATTCTGCGCTGTCACTTGAACAGCAACTTGGGCAAAAGCTCATGCTCGATTTACGCTATTTTTGTCACCAAGGCAGCAGTGAGCGCTGCAGAACAGCGTTAACTGAATTACCAGATACACTAGCCAAAGCGATTAGCCGTTATGATGTTGGCGGGGTTATTTTATTTTCTGAAAACACCCAAAGTATTGAACAAATAATTAGCCTTAATCAGCAACTGCAACAAGCTGCGTCTCACTCTAAATCAGGCTTACCGCTTTTTATTTCAATTGACCAAGAAGGTGGACGAGTAGCACGACTGCCACGCGATGTGGCCACTTCATTTACTGGTAATATGTCAATTGGCGCCACCTACCCTGAGCATGGCACTTATTTCGCAACTCAAACCGCGAATGTTCTTGCCACGGAGCTTTCAGCATTGGGGATTAATGTAAATTACGCGCCAACCGTTGATGTTAATATGAACCCAGACAATCCTGTCATTAATGTCCGCTCTTTTAGTGAAAACCCCGATGAAGTTGCGGCAATGGGTGCAGCACAAGTTATTGAATTTGAAAAAAATGGCATTATTAGCGCACTAAAGCATTTTCCTGGGCATGGCGACACCAATGTAGATAGTCATACCGGCTTGCCTAAAGTGATGCATTCAAAAGAGGTGATTTACGCACAAGATTTAGCGCCCTTTAAACACATTATTGAGCAGCATAGTCCGGGCATGATAATGACCGCGCATATTCAATACCCTGAGCTTGATAGCAGTACATTAACCAATGTAGACAGTAAGCAAATGATCAAGCCCGCGACAATGTCGCGTAAAATCATGACCGATATTCTACGTAAAGAACTTAACTATCAAGGTGTGGTGGTAACCGATGCACTTGATATGGCAGGTATTAGTCACTTTTTTAGTCCAACTCAAGCAATTATAAACACCTTTGCCGCTGGGGTTGATATTGCGCTGATGCCAATAGAGATTAGAACGCCAGATGACATTAAAAAGCTCGATGCTCTCATTGAGTCATTAGTCAGTGCGGTTAAATCAGAGCAACTAAACGCACAGGAAATTGCGCATTCAGCACAGCGTATTATCTCACTTAAAAGTAAATTTAAATTAAACGCTTTTCCTGATCCCATTAAAGCATTAGCCAATGCCAAACACATTATTGGTAATAAAGCACATCGCGAATTAGAAGCGTCACTGGCATTAGCGGCGATCACCCAAATAAAAAATAACAACAACACCTTGCCACTTAAGCTTAATGCTGGCCAACACATTCATATTATTATGCCCGATACGCGTAAATGTATGGCCATACAACAAGCCATAACGGCGCTCAGCTCACACGCATTAGTTTTTAGCTGTAGCAGTTTACAAGGTTTTGACCCTGTTGATGCTCAGCGTAATATAAACCAAGCTGATATTATTATTGCTGGGAATGCCACGCCTAATCAAAGCGCGGTGGAAATTGGCGGGATGGATGATTTAGCCGATAACCCAGACTTTGCCCTCAATAACGCAGAGCAACCTAAAGCACTTGAATCATTACTTAAAATGGCTAACAAGCACCAAATACCCACCGTGTTTATTAGTTTGCGAGCCCCTTATGATATTGCGCAGTTTGGCGACTCTGCCGATGCAGTATTAGCTTCATATGCTTATAATATTGACGTAGACAAAAACGAGCAAGTATCTGGGCCTGCGTTTACAGCACTTGCTAAAGTATTACTCGGTCAAGCCCCTGCTAAAGGCAGCTTACCGGTAACTATTAAACAATCAAAGAGCCACTAATATGAAACTCAATTGTGATTTAGGTGAAAGCTTTGGCGCGTGGAAAATGGGGCTTGATGATCAAGTAATGCCGCATATTGATATGGCAAATATTGCCTGTGGTTTTCATGCGGGCGATCCTAGCGTTATGGCCAATACTCTTAAGCTCGCTAAACAGCATAATGTTATGATTGGCGCTCACCCAAGCTACCCCGATAAACAAGGATTTGGCAGACGCTCAATGAACCTAAGTGTGGCCGAGCTCACTCAGTGTTTACACTACCAAATAGCTGCCCTTGATGGTATGGCAAAGGCACAAGGATTAACCCTTAGCTATGTTAAACCCCACGGGGCACTTTACAACGACATGATGAAACACCAGCCACTACTTAGTGCTGTGATGGGCGCGGTTGCCAGCTACCCTGCTGACCTAAAATTAATGATACTGGCCACGGCCGATACTAAACACCACCATACAATGGCACGTCATCTTGGACTAACGCTTGTTTTAGAAGCGTTCGCAGACAGGCTATATACTGATCAAGGGCACCTCGTAGCAAGAAATATAGCAGGCAGTGTGCATGATAAAGCAGCATTATTGGCTCAGGTTAAACAGCTTTTAACTAGTAAAAGTGTGACTACCCAGTCAGGAAAATCGTTAAAACTTAACGCCGATAGTATTTGTGTGCACGGTGATAACGCCCAAGGTGTTGCGCTTATTGAAGACATTAAGGCACTTTGCAGCGCGAGCGTATAACTTCCTCTAAGCTGTAAACCCCCTTTACAGCTTTTACTTTCTTTTATCACCTTCATTCATTGGTAGTTTTAAATACTGGCTTCGTCGCATCTGACTGTTAATTATCCCTCTCCTACCCTATAAATAGAACAGTGATTTAAAACAGGGATAAATAATGAAAACGCTTTTAGCTATGAGTCTTATACTGGGCAGCAGTCAATTAGCTGTTGCCAATACCGATACATTACAACTTCAAGATATCTTCAATCTTGAATATGCCAACCAAATAGACATAACAGAAGACGGTAAAACCGTGTATTTTGTCCGCAACCGCATGGATATTAAAACCGACCGTAAAGTAGGCAATATTTGGTCTGTTGATTACAGCACAGGGCAACTACAGCCATTAACTTCTGGTGTATATATGGATTACTCGCCAGTAGTCTCTCCTGACGGACAGCGACTTGCTTTCATATCAAACCGAGATGGTAGCAACCAAATATATATTAAATGGTTAAAAACAGGGGCTATCGCTAAGGTTAGTAATTTAACTAGCAATCCAAGCTCACTAACTTGGACTCCTGATTCAAACCAGCTGGTGTTTAGTATGTTTGTTCCAATGGCGGCGTCTGCGCCTGTCAGCTTACCTGGAAAACCAAAAGGTGCCACGTGGGCAGAGCCTGCTAAATATATTGACGATGTTTATTATCGTGCCGATGGAGGGGGTTATACTGAAAAAGGGTTTAGTCAATTATTTACACTTGATGCCAATGGCGGTAATGCTCAACAACTCACCAACGATAATTTTAATAATGGTGGGGAAGTCAGCTTTAGTAAAGACGGTAAAACATTGTATTTTTCTGCTAATCGCAATGAAAATAATGAATTGAAGCCCACTAACACTGAGCTCTATCAACTCGATTTATACTCGCTAGCCATTCTCCCTCTAACTGAGCGTAATGGGCCTGATCAACAACCTAAAGTGTCACCTGATGGCAAATACCTTGCCTATACAGGGTATGACGACAAGCGTACTAATTACGAAAACACCCAACTCTATATTCGCGATTTAAAAACAGGGAATACTCAAAGCCTAACCACCGATTTTGATAGAAGTGTTGGCCAAATTAAGTGGAGCGCGAACTCAAAAGGGCTTTATTTTAGCTATGCCGATGAAGGGCAAACTGCGCTGGCTTATCAACCTCGAAGTGGCAAACGCAAAGTGATTACCGAACAAATAGGCAGTGTGGCGTTTGGTCGCCCTTATTCCGGTGGCGATTTCGATATTAGTGAAAATGGTCATGTTGCATTTACATTGGCCGATACCCAGCGCCCTGCTGATGTAGCCACAATAAAGCGCGGTAAAGCGCAGCGCTTAACCGATTTAAATTCTGATGCACTCGCAACCAAGCAACTCGCTGAGGTTGAAGAATTATGGCTTAAATCAAGCCACGATGAGCTGCCAATACAAGGCTGGGTTGCTTACCCACCGGGTTTTGATAAATCAAAAAAATACCCACTAGTGCTTGAAATTCATGGCGGCCCTGTCGCTAATTATGGCCCGCACTTTAGTGCCGAAGTACAACTTTTTGCCGCTAAAGGGAACGTGGTTTTATACATGAACCCACGTGGTAGTGATTCATACGGTAAAGAGTTTGCGCAAACCATTCATCATAATTACCCCAGCAATGACTACGATGATTTAATGACGGGTGTTGATGCGCTTATTGCAAAAGGGTTTATTGATGAATCTAAGTTATTTGTAACCGGTGGCTCTGGCGGCGGTGTATTAACAGCGTGGATTGTAGGTCATACAGATCGTTTTGCTGCAGCCGTGGTTGCCAAACCGGTGATAAATTGGATCAGCTTTGTACTCACTGCCGATTTTTATCCATTCTTTGCTGACTATTGGTTCCCAGGTAAACCATGGGATCATATTGAGCATTACATGAAACGCTCACCCATCAGTTATGTAGGTAATGTTAAAACCCCGACCATGTTACTCACGGGTGAGGCAGACTACCGTACGCCTATTTCAGAAACAGAGCAGTTTTATCAAGCCTTAAAATTGCAGGGGGTTGATACCGCGATGGTGCGTATTCCAAACGCTTCACATGGTATTACTGCCCGTCCATCTAACTTAATGACCAAAGTGGCTTATATTCAATGGTGGTTTGATAAGCATTCGAAATAAAACGCAGAGTTATGAGTGACGAGCTATATAAGCTCGTTGCTCGAAGCTCACAAGTGTAAACCCCCTTTACAGCAATAATGTGAGTAACCCCTTACATACTCAAACTAAATATCGGACTTAGCTTCAGACTGAGTTGGTAAAAAATCGGTTTATAGAAGAAATAGTGCTGTGAGTTAGTAAAAAATCGGTTTGAGTCACTGTTTATAAGCCCTCAGTTAGTAAAAAAATGTTTTATAAGCTGCAGCAGTTAGTAAAAAATCGGTTTATTACTCTCTCGATACCTGCCTAAAACCTTTAAATTAATCGTTTAAGTGGCCAAATTGTGGGTTAGAAAGACAAATACCCCCCTTTAATAATAAAAAATGGCCGTTATTAGCATGGTTAGTTAAAATCTGATCTGTATTAAGAGCAGCTAGTTAAATCGTGATCTGCTTTAAGTCAGTTAGTTAAACTCTGATCTATATGCGGCAAAAAACAGTTAATTTATCGTGCTTATACGTGTCAAAGCGTAACCAGACTATCAAGCCCTACAGCCGAGCATAAACATCCTTGAAATTTTATTTACACTTTTAACCTGCATTGCATTGAAAAATCTCACTAACCAAATGGCTAGTAAAATACTGATCTATTAAATTTTGCCTTTATGCAAGCATAAAAAAAGGGCCTTGCGGCCCTTAAGTAACACTATCTAGTTGAATTAAAATTGGTTCATGGTGTTAGCTTCACCACCGGCTTTAAGTGCATTCTCACCTGAGAAGTACTCTTTGTGTGTATCACCAATGTTTGAGCCTGCAAGGTCTTGGTGTTTAACAGACGCTTGCTCACGACGGATTTCTTGACGCTGTACATCACGTACATAAGCCAGCATACCTAAGTCACCAAAGTAACCTTCAGATAGAATATCTGTGCTTAATGCTGCTGTGTGGTACGTTGGTAGCGTGATTAGGTGGTGGAAAATACCCGCTTCACGTGCACCATCGCGTTGGAAGTTTTGTACTAATAAGTCAGCGGCTGCTGCAAGCTCTGTTGCATCCATTTCTGGAGCCATAAGCGCTTTGTTATCATCAAGACTTGGGTAAGCGCTCAGGTCACGACCTTCTTCCTGCCATTCTTGGTATACTTGCTCACGGAATTTCAGCGTCCAGTTGAACGATGGTGAGTTGTTGTATACTAATTTAGCATCTGGTACTTGCTCTTTTACGCGATTAACGAGTTCAGCAATTTGTTTTACATGTGGTTTTTCTGTTTCAATCCACAGTAAATCAGCACCTGACTGTAGGCTCGTTACACAATCTAGTACTACACGGTCTTTTTCAGTGCCTTCGCGGAACTGGTATAAACCATTGTCTAGGCGTGTTGGCTTACAAAGCTGACCATTAAGCTTCATTGCTGTTTCGCCTTCATTTAAGTCATCAACACTGTTTACTGGGGTTGTTTCTAAAAATGCATTGTATTGGCTTGCTAAGTCATCTGGTTTTTTTGAAACCGGTACTTTTTGCGTAAGGCTTGCACCTAGTGAATCGGTACGCGCAACGATAATACCGTTATCAATACCTAGCTCTAGGAACGCGTAACGCACTGCGTTAATTTTTGCTAAAAAGTCTTCATGTGGAACCGTCACTTTACCTGCTTGGTGACCACATTGCTTAGCATCTGATACTTGGTTTTCGATTTGGATAGCACATGCACCCGCTTCAATCATCTTTTTAGCTAGCAGGTAAGTTGCTTCTTCGTTACCAAAACCGGCATCAATGTCAGCAATAATTGGTACAACATGCGTTTCAAAGTTATCAATTTTGTTAAGTACTGCTTGAACGTCGCCGCCGTTTGCTTTTGCGTCGTCTAGTTCGTTAAATAAGTGGTCAAGTTCACGTGCATCCGCTTGCTTTAAGAAGGTATAGATTTCTTCGATAAGTGCCGGCACTGATGTTTTCTCATGCATACTTTGATCTGGAAGAGGACCAAACTCAGAACGAAGCGCTGCAACCATCCAACCACTTAGGTATACGTAACTGCGCTTAGTTGTTTTTTGATGGCGCTTAATTGCCATCATCATTTGTTGCGCAGTAAAACCATGCCAACAACCTAAAGACTGTGTGTACTGGCTTGTGTCTTTATCGTATGCAGCCATGTCTTCACGCATGATGTCTGCTGTAAATTGTGCAATATCAACACCAGAGCGAAAACGATTTTGTAAACGCATACGTGTTGCGTATTCAGGATTAATTGTTTTCCATGCACTGCCTTGTGATTGGCATAATGTTGCTAGTGTATCTGTTTCGCCTTGATATGTTGTCATAATAAAGTCCTTCGAACGGGTATTAATATTTATTGTTGAGAGAGTGACTACATCACGTTAGCTCTGTAGCGCTTAATTAAACATTAGGCTTATTTTTTAGATTTAGTAAATTTATAGTTTTTATTGCGGCTATACATATAGTGAATGACTAAAAAGCATTCAAAGCCACTTTTTTGCGATATGGTAGGTGTACGCATATAAAAAATTGCACACTGTCGGACCGTTTAAGGATATTAATTATGAGCCACACTCTCACCCATTCAGGACTCAGCGTTGATAAGCAACTTGCTGAATTTGTTAAAAAACAATTATTACCTGGTACCCATCTTGATGAACACCAGTTTTGGAAAAGCTTTGCCCACATAGTGCAAACACTTACACCATTGAACAAATCACTACTGGCTAAGCGTGAACAGCTACAAAAGCAAATTGATGACTACCACCTTGCAAATAAAAATGCTGACCAAGCTCAGTATCAAGCGTTTTTAAAAGATATTGGCTACCTAGTTGATGAGCCTGAAAATTTTAGTATTGAAACTCAAAATGTAGAGCCAGAAATAGCGTTGACTGCAGGGCCACAGCTAGTTGTGCCGGTTAGTAATGCACGCTTTGCACTTAATGCAGCTAATGCACGTTGGGGGTCGTTGTACGATGCTTTATATGGAACCGATGTATTAAGCGAAGACGACGGCGCCGAAAAAGGCAGCCAATACAACCCTGTTCGTGGCTTTAAAGTAATGGCTTACGCAAGGCAGTTTTTAGACAAAGCATTACCGCTTGAAAATGGCTCGCATATTGAAAGTACTAACTATTCTATTGTTGACGGCGCCCTTGCTATTACCCTGCGCGACAGTTCGCACACCACACTTAAAAACCCTGAGCAACTGATTGGCTATCAAGGTGAAGCACAAAACCCGAGTGTTATTTTACTTAAAAACAATGGATTGCATATTGAGCTGCAAATAGACCATCACCACCCTATTGGTCAAGCTGATAAAGCAGGGTTAAAAGATGTGGTGCTAGAAGCCGCACTAACAACCATTATGGACTGTGAAGACTCGGTTGCCGCAGTGGATGCAGAAGATAAAGTACAAGTTTACAAAAACTGGCTTGGTTTAATGCAAGGCAACTTGGTTGAAACGTTTAGAAAAGGCGACAAAATGGTCGACCGCACGTTACAAGCTGACCGACAATATACAGGTCTTGATGGCCAAAAACTGACCCTCAAAGGGCGCAGTATGATGTTTGTGCGTAACGTGGGACATTTAATGACAAATCCAGCCATTACCGATGTAAGCGGCAATGATGTGTTTGAAGGCATTATGGATGCCATGTTCACCGCAACAGCCGCACTGCACGATTTAAACACTAAAAATGCCATTCAAAACTCAACTGCACAAAGTATTAATATTGTAAAACCAAAAATGCATGGCCCTGATGAAGTGGCATTTGCTAACACCTTGTTTGGTATGGTTGAAGAGGCACTGAGCTTGCCTAAAAACACCCTTAAAATGGGTATTATGGACGAAGAGCGTCGTACATCTGCTAACTTAAAAGCATGTATTCATGCAGCAAAAGAGCGTGTTGTATTTATTAACACCGGCTTTTTAGACCGCACCGGTGATGAAATACATACCTCTATGCAAGCGGGTGTTGTATTGCCTAAAGCCGCTATTAAAGCACAGCCTTGGATCAGCGCTTACGAAGATCGCAACGTTGATATTGGCCTAGCCTGTGGTTTAAGCCACAAAGCACAAATTGGTAAAGGTATGTGGGCAATGCCCGATAAAATGGCGATGATGATGGAGCAAAAAATAGCGCACCCTCAATCTGGTGCAAATACCGCTTGGGTGCCCTCCCCTACTGCCGCCACATTACACGCAATGCATTATCATGATGTTGATGTATTTAGCCTGCAGCAAAGCATTGCCACGCGTCAAATAGCAAGCCTAGAGAGCTTACTTACACCGCCGCTCATGCCAAACCCTGAAACGCTGTCAAAAGAAGATATTCAAAGCGAGCTTGAAAACAACGCGCAAGGTATTTTAGGCTACGTAGTACGCTGGATTGACCAAGGAATAGGCTGTTCTAAAGTGCCTGATATTAACCATATTGGTTTAATGGAAGACAGAGCCACCTTACGTATTTCAAGCCAACATATCGCCAACTGGCTACATCATGGAGTATGTAGCAAAGAGCAAGTGCAAAAGGTAATGGCAAAAATGGCTAAAGTTGTTGATGGCCAAAATGAGCATGACAGCCTTTACACACCAATGGCAACTAATGAGCAGACATTAGCTAAAAGTATTGCGTATCAAGCTGCTTTAGCACTGGTATTTGAAGGGGTTAGCCAACCGAGCGGTTACACAGAGCCGCTACTACACAGCTACCGCTTGAAATATAAAGCACAGCACTAACTTAAAACTTAACCTAAAAATAAAAAAATCAGCTTTACTAGGGTCTGTTGACCTTTCAAGGTTAAATTTACAGCAGTCTGTTTGGTATTTAGACAAGGCAGAGCCTATCTATACCCAAATTACCTTAATCTGCGAGTTTCAGTTGGAATTAAAAGCTATTTTGACAAGGCATTGATTGAAAATAATGGTTATTCCCTTGTTAAAATCAATAACGCAGCATAAATAGCTTTTAAACCAACCCGTAGGGCGTTTCACAGGAACTTACTCCCTTCGTTGTTCCTTTTTAAAAGGGAGGACCATTATTGCAAAGGGAACGCCTTGATATTAAGTCCCTGTGAAACGCTGAATTCTGTATATTAAGGCAATTTGGGTATAATGTGGTTATTCCCCATAAATAGGCGATAACGCAGCATCAATGCCAAACAGGCGCTGCCCTTCGGGTTCTGCCTAGGGGCGATTTACTCTTTGTTGCCTACATGGATGTAGGTAAGGGGCGTGAGCAGGACGCGGAAGCTTTGCTCGGTTTTTACTTAGCCCACTAGGTTACAAACCTCGCGCCGCGATTAAACCGCCCCTAGTTTGAACAAATTTTAATCCGCAAAGGTCAACAGACCCTAAGCTAATTTTTTATAACGCTAGTGAATAATCACTATTCAGATCGCTACGAATTAATTTTTAATGGTCGCGTTGTGATAAACATTTTGTACGTCATCGCAATCTTCAAGCATATTGATAAATTTATCAAAGTTGGCAATAACTTCTTCGTCAGTAATTTCAACATGTACTTGTGGCACAAAGGTAATTTCATCAACTTCAAAGTTAATGCCTTCAAATGCCTCTTCCAGTGCCGTTTTAGCTTTAAAATACTCAGTATGCGGTGCAAACACCGATACCTTGCCATCTTCGGCTTCTACATCGGTTACATCAACGTCAGCCATCATGAGGGCTTCTAACACAACTTCGTCGTCATCGCCCGCAAATCCTAAAACAGCAAGGTGATCAAACATATGTGCAACACACCCAGGCGTACCTATTTTTGAATCTGTTTTAGTAAACGGTAAACGTACATCTTTAATTGTGCGGTTTGGGTTGTCGGTTAAACAGTCAACAATCACCATACAATTACCAGGGCCGTAACCCTCGTAACGGGCTGAAGAGTAATCTTCCCCTGCCCCGCCGGCTGCTTTTTCAATTGCTTTTTCGATTACATGCGCAGGAACTTGGTCTTTTTTGGCTTTTTCAATTAAGCGGCGCAATGTTTGATTTACATCGGGATCAGGTTCACCACTTTTGGCTGCAACGTAAATTTCTTTACCGTACTTCGAATTTACTTTAGTTTTCGCATTGGCTGTTTTAGCCATCGAACTTTTGCGGACTTCAAATGCTCTGCCCATCTTGTGCCTCTATTGAATACGTTCTGTTTTTGATATTTTACCAATTCAAAGCGTATTGGGCTAGTGGTTCAACATGTTATGCTGTGCAAAAGCTGTGGGGTATTAATTTAAATAATACCCGTTATGCTATTAGCGAAATAAAATACAGCGCAATTTAACATAATTCCACTTTTTCAGCGTAACTTTCAACTAACGACACTAATTCATCAAATGCATGAATAACAAAATCGGCTTGTTCGGCATACCCGGGGGTTACATCAGGTGCATACAAACAGGCACGCATATTAGCATTGTGCGCCGCTTGTATGTCGTATAAATAATCACCAACATAAATCACATTATCAACCGGCATTTCCCATTGAGTTGCAACCGTTAATAAAGCGCTCGGATCGGGTTTTGCTGGTGCGTCTGTTCGGGTGAGTACTGTTTCTATTGGTAGCGGGTTATTCTGTAACTTTAATGTCGCCGCCTTATCAAAATTACGTGTAACAATGGCCATAGGTATGTTTTTAGCTTGTAGCGCTTTAACAGCCTCTACAACGCCAGGTAGAAGCTTAGCCGATTGTGCATCTAACAACTCATGCTGATGCACTATATTCATTGCTTCTTCACGCATATAGGGGGAAGGCAGTTGTTCTATGTAATCGAGTAAGTCTTGCTCTGCAGGGCAACCTACTTGGGCTTTTATCAATGAAAAGTTTAATTCTGAAGATACTAAAGTTCCGTCTAAATCAAAAATAACACCTTTGATTGCCTCAATTTGCGTTTTCATTTCATTCCTTGCGCTAAATAATTAGCTCAGTATGCTAGGTTTGGCTTAGGTTATCTAAACCTTTAATAAAAAGTATATCAATAAACATATAAAAAACAGCTCAGTCCATTGAAATTTAATTATAGCTCATTTGATAACGTAATAGTTTGGGTTTGTATAACTGGTATAGTAAAGACTTTACGATGCAATTAATTAACTCGATCAGCTATAAAGGAAAGTGCGCACCCTCTAAAGGTGCGCAATAATAGTGGTTATTTCGGCTCAAATTTCGCTTCAAGCCAGGTATCGTCTTGGCTAAAGTTTAAGGTTTTTATCTGTCCTCGCCCTTCAACATTCACCATATTCACTTGTGCAGGCCACAAATCACGCAGTGCACCATGACTCATTCTAATGCCCTCAATCTCATCGGGAATAGCAGCTTCTTGGTACACCCAAAAAAACTTACCATCCACTTGTGCACCT
Source organism: Pseudoalteromonas sp. APC 3250 (assembly GCF_030407915.1). NCBI lineage: Bacteria > Pseudomonadati > Pseudomonadota > Gammaproteobacteria > Alteromonadales > Pseudoalteromonadaceae > Pseudoalteromonas > Pseudoalteromonas sp. APC 3250. The sequence goes on along the minus strand of NZ_JASDCM010000018.1, from coordinate 52,707 downwards.
ACATAATTAAGGGTGAGGGGCTCACCGCTCAAGGTTTGTAAGGCAACATGGGATTCAACATACTTGGCAAAGCGTTTTTGGTCACGCTTGTTACTCATAATATCCACTTTGCCTTGAAACAAGTTACCAACAGCATGCTCTGTGTCATGTAAATAAAAACGATGCATCAATTCAATATTGTGCGTACGCTGATTAAATAACACGGTTGTAACGGATGATTTTAATTGATGCGCCATACTTGGCGCAGCAATTAAAAAACAAACAATAATAAGCAAAAAACGCATTATTATTGATCCTCGTCGTTATTTTTTTCGTCTTTTGGCTCGTCTTTTTTCAGCTCTGTTTTGATATCTTGCATAATATCGCGGCTTACTTTTGCCTTACTCTTTTCACGTTTATACACTTCAATACGCGAAGGAATAATACGACGTGGGTAGTGGTTATTTTCTACATCAACATCCGCTGTTTCCCAGCCTGGATCAACCGTTACTGAGGTAAGCGGTTTGTTTTTGTCGGTAATAATCAGCTTTCGTACGTTTTTGTGATTACGACGCCAAATTTCTGCAGGAATATAACGTTCCTCTTTAGTGCCATCTTCATACGTTAGCTCTAAAAGGATTGGCATCACTAAGCCACCGAGGTTTGAAAACTCCATCACGTAGTAGTTTTTGTCTTCTTCAAGCGCGCGATCAAGTGTTTTACGCTCCCACGGCTTTAAGCCTTTTAAAAACTTATTGTACGTATTACGCTCTTTGTTTGTAACGGTAAAGCGATCGTTTTCGTCATAAAAGTCTGTCACATCTGGATTTTTTTCAACCCACGTTTTTTTACCTTCAGCGCGATTACGCTCAACAAATAATGAACTTGGCTTATCAGCTTCAATATCACGTAAACGTTTAAAGTCAATATCTGGATTTTTGGTGTCTAAACGTAATTGATATACTTTATCAAGCGAGATATCAACATGGTCTGTGGTGTAGAACCAACCACGCCAAAACCAATCTAAATCAACACCTGAGGCTTCTTCCATAGTACGGAAAAAATCAGCGGGAGTAGGGCGTTTATACTTCCAGCGCTGAGCGTACTCTTTAAAGGCAAAATCAAATAATTCACGCCCTAAAATCACTTCACGTAAAATATTTAATGCCGCAGCAGGTTTAGTATAGGCATTAGGGCCTAAACGTAGCACGCTGTCTGATTGCGTCATGATAGGCACTTGAGTCTCTGACTTCATGTAAGCAACAATGTCACGTGGTTCAACGCCCCATGGAATCGTTGGATCCCATTCACGCCCAGCAACACCGTCTAAAAAGCTATTTAAGCCTTCATCCATCCAAGTCCATTGGCGCTCATCTGAATTTACAATCATTGGGAAGTAGATATGACCTACCTCATGGATAACAACACCAATTAAAAAGCGTTTTTCTGCTTGAGAGTAAGTGCGTGTACCATCGTCTTGTAAATCTGTACGTGGGCCATTAAAAGTGATCATTGGGTATTCCATACCCCCTACAGGGCCATTAACTGACTGCGCAGTTGGGTATGGGTAATCAAATGAATACTGTGAATACACTTCCATCGTGTGTACAACCGCTTCAGTTGAGTATTTCTTCCATAAGTCGCCACCTTCTTTAGGGAAGAACGACATCGCCATAACGAGTGGTTGTTCATCACCACCTTGCTGGTAACCTTTAGCATCCCACATAAATTTACGTGATGATGCCCAAGCAAAGTCACGAACATTTTCTGCTTTAAAATGCCATGTTTTTGTTTTGTCTGTACCGGCTTTTTCGTTTTCGAGCGCTTCTTCTTCGGTAACAACAAACACAGGGCGTTTTGCTGTTTCAGCTTCTTTTAAACGCTTGCGCTGAGTGCTGGTCAATACCGAGCTTGGGTTATCAAGCTTACCAGTTGCCGATACAATATGATCCGCAGGAACCGTAATTTCAACATCGTAGTCACCAAACTCTAAAGTGAACTCACCACTACCTAAAAACGGTTTGTTTGTCCATGCTTCGTAATCGGTGTAAGCCGCTAAGCGAGGAAACCACTGTGCAACCAAGAAAATATCGTTACCGTCTTCTTCAAAATGCTCGTAACCTGCACGTGCGCCTACCGCGTCTTCTTCAACGAGGTTAAACGCAAAGTCCATACTAAACTCAACATCCTTACCGGGTTTAAGTGGGGTATTTAAATCAATGCGCATTAAGGTATCAACCACAGTCACGCGCAGTGCTTTACCATCTTCATCTTTAACATTGCTAATGGTGTAACCCAGTTCATTATCGTCCATAAATTGCTGACGACGTAAATCACCTAAGCTTAACTTAGCAGGCTTTGCATCTGGCTCGTTCTGTAGGGTACTTTTAAATGTTTGCGTGGTTTCTGCAATTGAGTCATTTTTAAAAATATTTTGATCAAGCTGAAGCCATAAATACTTTAATGTATGCGGAGAGTTATTTTTATATTCAATTGTTTGACTCCCCGTTAAGCGACGCTTTTGCTCATCAAGCTTTACATCAATATCGTAATCAACGCGTTGTTGCCAATAATTTTCAGCAGGGGCACCTGCTGCACTGCGGTAAACATTAGGCGTAGGTAAAGCTTCATCTAGTTGACGAAACTTATCAACATAACTGCCTTTAGTTTGCTCAACAGATGAGGCAAGCACAGTGCTTGCCATTGCCAAAGGCAATACAAACGCGCTCAGTGTAAATAAATTTTTCTTCATTGTTAATCCTGATCGATTTTAGTAACGCTACTGTGACAAATTTACAGCTTAGCTTCAATAAAATAGCGATAAAACCCTGCTTTTATAGGGTGATATTCCCCACCTTTTTGTAAATACAATAAATAGCGTTTTATACAACAAAAAAGAACGGACATTTCGTCAGAAATTGAATAAAAAAACAAAGGCAATTAATACGCCAAACAAAACTGTAAAGGGGGTTTACAAAACACACTGGCTATTAGGGTTTGTTGACCTTTCAAGATTAAATTTGTAGCAGATTGTTTGGTATTTAGGCAAGGCGGAGCCTATGTGGTGTGGTTGTTCCCCATAAATAGGCGATAACGCAGCATCAATAACAAACAGGCGCTGCCCGAAGGGTTCTGCCTAGGGGCGATCTACTCTTTGTTACTCGGTTTTGACTTAGCCCACTAGGTTACAAACCTCGCGCCGCGATTAAACCGCACCTAGTTTGAACAAATATTAATCCGCAAAGATCATCAGACCCTATTAAAAGTAGAGATAAAAGCAAAAAACACAGCTATTTTCATTAAAAAAGCTAAATAACGCAGTTTTAGGTTGATCTTTACTATGGTTTGTAATTAGAATCGCCCACTTTTTTAATTTGAGAGCATTTTTTTAGCGTTTCTCTCAAATATTTTTTGTTCTAACTAGTCGTAACAAGTGTGGTGAGTTTATGGATTTTTATGTCCTAAAAAAGCAGCAAAAACTAATTGCAATACCAGCAGACGTGCAAAATTGTAAGCAGTATATAAACTCGGGTTATCTGTATATTGATAAAGTCGCTGCTTGTAATGAAACTAATGCACTGCAAGTATTACAAGCTAAAAAAGCCAAAGCATTAAAGTGGCCTTTAACAATCGCGCTCGCTGCTTTGCCCGTTATTTTTATAGCTTGGTATACTTTAACCTAAAGCGATACTTGCATCTTTAATTGCCTTGGGTATATTGGCGCTCTTATGGTTTTTTAAGAGCGCAAAATGAAAGTTCTTCACACTTCAGACTGGCACCTAGGTCAGCAATTTTATGAACATGATCGCCGTCATGAACACCATGCTTTTTTCTCTTGGCTGTTAACCACCCTCGTTAACCAACAAATCGATTTATTGCTTGTTGCAGGTGACATTTATCATACTGCCACACCGAGTGCTAGCGCCGAAAACCAACTCTATCAATTTATAAAAAACGCCAAAGCCCAGTGCCCACAATTACACGTTGTTATTATTGCGGGTAATCATGACTCCGCTAATCGTATTTTGGCTGCACAACCCTTATTAGCCCAGTTTGATACTCATGTGGTAGGGCGGTTTGATCCTGCTAAACCCAGTGACGTTGTAATAACGATTAATAACGATGATAAACGCGCTGTGGTACTCGCTATGCCTTTTTTACGCACCAGTGACATAAGCACGCTTAGCCAAACCGAAAATGGCCCCAGTTACGCACAGGGCGTTGCAAAAGCCTATGAACTTGCTCTTGAACATGCGCTAACACTTAACGCTGAAAATACGCCTTTAATTGTTATGGGTCATTTGCATGCAAAAGGCGGTAATATTTCCGGTGACTCTGAACGTAATTTGGTCATTGGCGGTGAAGAAGCTATTTCAGCGTCGGTATTTGGTAAGCAAGCCAATTACGTCGCACTAGGCCACTTACATAAAGCACAACTAGTAGCTAAAAATGAGCAAATACGTTACAGCGGCACGCCTATTCCAATGTCGTTTTCAGAGAGAAAGTATACCCATCAAGTAAATGTGGTTGAATTTAGCGAGCAAAAAAACCAACCGTTAAACACCACTGTAAACCCCCTTTACATTCCGCGCTTAGCTGAAGTCATTGTACTTCCTGAAGGAGAATGTGTGCCTTTAGCGCAGCTGTGTGAGCAAATAAAAGCACTCGATACAGAGCAATACGACATTGCTCCTTACTTGCGAGTAAAACTTAAATCAAGTGATATCGATACCACCTTTCGAGAACAAATCGAGCAAGCACTTAAAGGAAAACAGGTTAATTTTTGTGGCATAGAGCGAGTTCGTGACCAGCAAATGAGTAATTCCTCAGAAACGGTATTTGAAGATTTAAGTTTTGTGGAAATGCTCAACCCAATTAGCTTACTCGAACAAGCATTTAATAATGATAAAGATATGGCCGCAGCGACCGTGCCCAATGAATTAAAAGCACTGTTAACCAACGTAATTGAAGAACTTGAACAGGAGCAACTGCTATGAAAATAACGGCTGTTCGTATTCATAATTTAGCCTCTATTGCCGATGCCGAAATCGACTTTTTAGCCTCACCACTCAAAGACGCAGGCCTCTTTGCCATTACAGGTGACACCGGCGCAGGAAAAAGCACCGTACTCGATGCTATCTGCTTAGCACTTTATACTAAAACTGCGCGTTTGAAAGGCGATAAAGGTAACCTAATTGATTTTAATGGCGATAACATTAAGCTTAACGATGCCCGCAATTTATTGCGCCGTGGCAAATGGGAAGGGTACGCCGAAGTAGATTTTAGTGGCCAAGACCAACAGCTTTACAGAGCACGTTATAGTATTCAACGTACGCATAAAAAAGTAACCGGCAAACTTAAAGTGGCCGAACATACTTTACATAGCCTACCCGATGAAACCTTAATTGCTGACAAAAGTGGCACCTTAAAAGCCATAGAAAATAAAATAGGTTTGACCTTTGAGCAGTTCTCGCGTGCGGTGTTACTAGCACAACATGAGTTTGCCGCCTTTTTAAAAGCCACTGGCGATGAGCGCGCGCAGCTTTTAGAGTGCCTGACTGGCACCGATAAATTTAGTCGAATAGGGCAGCGTATATTTGAGCGCAACAAAGCTATTAAAGATAAATTTGAATTACTAACGGCAAGTTTAGCCAGTTATACGTTATTGTCTGACGATGAGCTGAGTGAAAAACAACAAACGCTGGCTGATTTAAAACAACAAATTGAACACACTAAAACAACTTTAGCAACGACAGAGCAAGGCGTTAATTGGTATAAGCAAGCACATAGCTTGGAGCTGACATTAAAAAATGCTCAGCAAAACGAGCAACAAGCACATGCCGCACTCAATGCTGTTAAAGCGCAAACGGAGCAAGCGAAACAAGCGCAAAGTGCGCTTGAAATTAAAGATAACCGCCAGCGCTGTGAAAGCTTAACAGCACAAAATAGCCAGTTAAATACACAAATAAAACAATTAAACGAGCTTGATCACAACGCGCTGATCACCGAGCAAGCAAGTAACGTTAAAAAACAGCAAAACGAATTAGATACAGCAAAACAACAAAAGCTAACAGCAGAGCCTCTGATTGCAAAAGCGCGAGAGCTCGACAGCCAATTAGCAATATATAACCAAACTATAAAAAGTCTGACTCAACAAAGCGCCAAAGAGCAGCAACAATTAAGTGATTTACAACAGCAGCTACAACAAAACAAAATAAGTGCAGAGCAAGCCACAACGCAAATCACAGGGCATCAGCACTGGTTGAACGAGCAGAGTCAATTAAAGCCATTGGCAACTGATTGGAACTATTTTCATCATAGTTTTAAGCAGTTTTTTAATACTCAGACACAACTAAAAACAACCCAGCAGCAAGCTCAGGCTCACGCAGAGCAACAAACAATACTCACAGCAAAACTTAGCGAGCAAAATAAACAACTCGAACAAGCAGAGCAAACGCTTACAACGCAGCAGCAAAGCCTAAATAAGCTAAACCAGCAGCACGCTCAATTTAACATTGAACAATGCGACGTTAAGCTTAAAAACATTGATTATTTAAAAGATCAGCGCACACGCTATAAGCAGTTTAACCAAGAATTAAAACACACGGTGCAACAGCAACGTGATGTGGCAGAAAAGCTCAGCCACAGTGAACACTCTAAAACTACGCTGCTTACGCATTTAACCAGCAAAGAGCAGGCACTTAAACACGCAGAGCAAGCGCTTAATCAAGCGAGGCTTCGTGCCAGTGAGCATGTTGAGCATTTACGCGCACAACTGGTTCCAAATGAGTCGTGTGCCGTTTGTGGGGCTACAGAGCACCCGTTCGCGAGCAATCAAAGCCAACCTTTTACAAACCTAATAACCGACTTTGAAAATGCATATAATAACGAAAAGCAGCAACACCAAGATGCTCAAACACAGCTTCATCAGCACCAAACACAACACGCGGTTTTGGTGGCAGAGCATGCTCAGTACAGCCAAGCCATTAGTGATGCACAAGCCAAAATGCTGGAAATTAAAAATACCATGCAAGCGGCTAAAACCGAGCTTAATGAGTTAACAGTTGAGCAGCTTGATGAAACTTATAAGCAATTAAGTGAACAAAAAACACAGTATTTTTCGGCGCAAAAACAGCTCAGTAATTTGCAAGAAACTGTTAACCAGCTGCAAAGCACAGTTAAAAAAGAACAAGCGACACAGCAACAATTAAATACACAGCATGTTGAGCTGAGCAATCAGCAATCTCAGCTTAATAACAAATGCGATGAACTAGCAACTCAAAGCGAAGCGCTTATAAAAGAGCTCAATTTACATTTTAAACACAGTGATTTTTGGCACGCATTGCAAGCAGGCTCGTTACCGCTTAGCGATTTAGCTCAGCAGGTAGAACAATATCAGCAAATCCAAGCACAGCTTGAACAAAGTCAAAAACAATTCGACAGCGCCAATGTACAGTTACAACAACTAACACCGCTTATAACCAAAGCAGAGCAGCGAGTTAACACGCTCAATGAAGAATTAACTCAAACACAGCAACAGCACAATAATACGCAGCAACAGCGCTTAGCCTTGTTTGATAACCAAACTATTAGCGCCGATGACTACCAAGCTAAACTGTCAGCACAGCTAGAGCACTGCCAAAACCAATTAAGTGCCAGCCAACAAGCACACGACAGTGCCGTAAAACAGCGCGATGAACACGCCATCACGCTTAAAAACCTTGAGCATCGTCTGGCAGATAACCACCAAGAGTTAGTGATGCTTGAAACGCGTTACAACGACTGGTTTAAAGAATTTAACATCCTTCATGGCGATATCAGTCATGAGCAAGTCACATTTTTACTAACTATCAGCAACGACGATATTAAAACTCAGTTAAAACAAGGCGAGCAACTATCGCAAGCAGTCGTTGATGCCAGTGCCGCGTTAAAGCAACAGCAACAAGCTAATGAACAGCATCAACAAAATAATCAGCCAACGCAAAGCGAAGCACAGCTAATTGAGCAACAAAACCACTTAAATACCCAGCAAACACAATTGCAAAATAGCTTACTCACCATCAACACCGCGATTGAGCAGCACAACCAAAATGCAAAAGCGCTTGAGGGCAAACAAGCTGAACTGAGCCAGCTCAAGCAACAGGTTGACCAATGGCATTTACTTAATAAAGTACTAGGTGATGCCACAGGTAAAACAATGCGTAATTTAGCGCAAACACAAACACTCAAAATATTGCTGCATTATGCTAATAGCCATTTAAAAACCCTTAACAAGCGTTATGAGCTCACTGCAATTGCTGAGTCACTTGATATAGCCATTATCGACCGCGATATGGCCGATGAACAACGCTCGGTCAATACGCTATCTGGCGGTGAATCGTTTTTAGTGTCGTTGGCATTAGCACTGGGACTTGCCTCACTATCTTCGAACAAAGTGCAAATTAACTCGTTATTTGTTGACGAGGGCTTTGGAACACTAGATAGTGAAACACTCAGTATTGCCATGGACGCGCTAGATTCATTGCAAGCGCAAGGTAGAAAGGTCGGTGTAATTTCACATGTAAGTGAAATGAGCGAACGCGTTGCTACGCAAATTCATGTCGCTAAAAAACCGGGTGGATACTCCACCATAAACGTAATTTAAGGAGACAGCATGCCCACTTTCAAAGGCGAAGAAGCACAAGAATATGATAACCGCATTACCCGTTTAGTCCCAGGCTATGAGCTACTTCATCAACTAACCAATGCACAACTGCAAACCACGTTAAGCGACGATGCACACATTTTAGTGATTGGTGCCGGCACAGGTAAGGAAGTATTAGCATTAGCACAAATAAATCCTAAATGGCAGTTTACTGCCCAAGACACCTCCAGTGATATGCTCGATATTGCAAAACAGCGCTTTGCAGAGCAAGGTATTGATAGCCGTGTCACTATTGAATGTAGCCCAGTTGATAAAGTAAAAGCGAAAGCAGACGCCGTATTATGTTTACTGGTGATGCATTTTGTAGAAGATAACGGCGACAAAAAACAAATTCTTAAAAGCATTAAAACTAACCTTAAAAAAGGAGCGAATCTTTACATTGCTGATTTAATGCGCCCAGAAACAACATTTGAGCGTGAGTCACAATTAAACACCTGTGCTCAATTAGGCTTAACTGAAGCTGGCAAAACTCAAATGGGGCATAACCTCGAAAGAGAGTTTTACCCCCTAGATCGTATGCGCTTTAGTGAACTACTGAATGAATGTGGATTTGGTATTCCAAAGCTTTATTTTAAAGCACTTGGCTTTAGCGGTTACGTTGTATAAATTTTTGTCAAAAAAAAAAGCTAATATCATAATGATATTAGCTTTATTGCTTAACACGAGTTTAAGCGGAGTGAGTGCGCTTTAAAGCCCACTCCTTCTATAATTAGATGCAAACGATGTTTTCAGCTTGCGGGCCTTTTTGACCTTGAGTAACAGTAAACTGTACACGTTGGCCTTCAGCTAGCGTTTTAAAACCGTCGCCAGAGATAGCACTGAAATGTGCGAAAACGTCTGCGCCAGATTCTTGCTCGATAAAACCAAAACCTTTTGCTTCGTTAAACCATTTTACTGAACCAGTAGTTGTATTAGACATAATATGTATCCTAAAAATTAATTAAAGTGTGCCTGAAAAGAGGCGATTGAGCCGAAAAAATAGTTAACTTGAGGATATCGCGTAGGATTATTACTAAAACAACGGGGTACTAACAAATAAAACAAAACTTCTTTCAAACTTATAAATATTGATGGGTTAACACTAACCCATCAATTAAAACTATTTAGATGCAAACGATGTTTTCAGCTTGCGGGCCTTTTTGACCTTGCGTTACAGTAAACTGTACTTTTTGGCCTTCGGCTAATGTTTTGAAACCGTCGCCAGAGATAGCACTGAAATGTGCGAAAACGTCTGCGCCAGATTCTTGCTCAATAAAACCAAAACCTTTTGCTTCATTGAAAAATTTTACTGTACCAGTAGTTGTATTAGACATAATAATATCCTAAAAAAATAATAAAAAATTTGCCTTAAAATAGGCGTTTAACAGGAAGAAAACAAACATTTAACTTGAGGATATCGCGAAGGATTATTACTAATAACAACGAGGTACTTACAAATAAACAGGGCTTTCTATCAACCCGATGGCAAGCAGAATAACAGCAATACACTTTATAACAAGCTTTATTTACACTTTATTTTTACCTATTTAGGCAAAGCCCGCTGCCATAGGCTTTGCAGCGTCATCGCCTTAACTTTTTAAAGTTCGTGTAAAACATAACCTGTTAAAAGTGCAAGTTACGCGCTCTTACAATATCTTTCATCACAATGGTTGAGGTTAAACGTTGTACACCCGGTAAGGCTGATAGCTTGTCATCGTAGAGTTGCTGAAACGCGGCTAAATCTTTAGTAACGACGTGTAATAAGTAATCAGGGGTGCCAAATAAGCGTTGTGCATTGGTGATCTGAGGAATAGCATCCACCGCTTGCTCTAATTTGCTTAACGACGCTTTATCACCTTCTTTAATAGTAATAAATACTAACGCAGAAAAGTTTAAACCCACTTTTTCAGGTGATATTTCAGTTCTGTAGCCAACAATTGCTTTGCTTTTCTCAAGCTCTTTTACACGACGATGACAAGGTGACACGCTTAGCCCAACACGATCAGCCAATTCAGAAAGGGTGAGCCTGCCATCAACTTGCAACTCAGCAAGAATTTTCCTATCTATGGTATCCATAGTTGATTATTTCCTAAAATGAACGCTTATGTCAGTAAAATACAGTAACTTTTACTCATCAGAAAGAAATAAAATAGCAGCTCACTTATTTTGGGTTTTAGCGCATGGATACGTATGGATATTAATATTATTTTTTCTTTTTGGCTGGTATCAATCTTGTTTGTACTTACCCCCGGTGCCGATTGGGCTTATACAATCAGTGCAGGTATAGCGGGTGATAAAATCATTCCTGCAGTAGCGGGGTTAATACTTGGGCATTTAATGGCCAGTTTAATAGTGGTGGTAGGTTTAGGCGCGTTATTAGCATCGCATGCCATGTTTATAAAGCTGTTAACCTTATTTGGTGCTTTGTACATAATTTGGATTGCCGTATCACTGTACCGATTTCCTCCAATGCCTGCAGCCTATAACGATGGCCAAGAACACACCTCAGATACGCCTCTAAAGTGGGTGAGAAAGGGCTTTATAATTAGTGGCTTGAATCCCAAAGTGATGCTGTTATTTTTAGCCTTATTGCCGCAGTTTGTTTTACCAACACTGTCATTTTCTATTACTGAACAATTGCTGCTACTTAGCATTATTCATTTAGTTGGCTGTGCGCTGGTATATTGGTTAATAGGGGTAAGTGCCAGAAAAATCCTCAGCAATAATCCGGCGCTCTCACTAAAATTTGGCCGTGCATCGGCCTGCATCCTATTTATTTTGGGCTCGCTCATGCTAGTTGATAGCGCTAACACACTGAGCGTAACACTTACCTAAAAAACGAAAGTGGCTTAGATTATTCGCAACTGAGCCACTAATTCACTCAAACGGGCAATTTTAATATTACTCAGCTGCCTATAATCAAAATAGGGGCATACAATAATATTCTGGCTTTTATCTATAGCAAACTCATCATCAAGCCAATCAAGTTGGGCGTTTAACTTACCTTGTTGTATCAAGTTTTTAGCGTGAGTTCTTCCTGCAATAATGTGCAATTGATTTTTATGCTCAGTAAGCACCGGCGCACTAAAGAGTAATGCAGTCCCGCTATGCTGCTGTAACAACAGCTCATCGCGATATGCTTGCCAACTCACGGCTTGTTTAGCAAATGAGTAATACTCGCTTGGCAGCGCAAATAACACCTTGGCGTACACATTAAAAACTTTTCGCCAGCCATTGCCACAGTGCTGGTTTATGCTATTTATTTGCCCACTAACTACAGGCTCTAGCTGCGCAAGTGTTTCAAAGTAAGGCATAGGGGGCGCTTTTGCTACATACACAGCAACACTGAATGAATTATCACCTAACCCTATTAACTGGCTGCTCACTTTAACTGCTCTTATTTTGCGCTAAAATACGATCAAGATTGTTAGCAAAGTTTTGTCTGTCACTTTGGCTTAATGGAGGCGGCCCACCACTCATTTCTACGCCACTTGAGCGCATAGTATCCATAAAATCGCGTACATTTAGTAATGAACGAATGTTTTCAGTGGTGTAAAGCTCACCGCGCGGATTAAGCGCTTGGCCGCCATTATCAATCACTTCACTTGCCAGTGGAATATCTCCAGTGATCACTAAATCGCCTTTTTCTATTCGTTTTACTATTTCATTATCAGCCACATCAAAGCCCGATGACACTTGTAGTCGGCTAATAAATTTTGACGGTGGGATGCGCATGGCATGATTTGCAACCAGTATTGTTTCTGTTTGCGTACGCTCTGCGGCTCTAAATAAAATTTCTTTTATTACCACCGGACAAGCGTCAGCATCAACCCAAATTTTCATGCTAAGTTCTTTAAATTGCTTTAGTATTAAAGCGATCCTATAGCAATTTCTAAAGAAAAGGAAACAACATGAAACTCGCTTTTAAAACCGCATTATTTATTACCACCGTGTTTTTACTCAGTGCCTGTACCAGCGCACCCGAAGGAATAACCCCTGTTAAAAACTTTGATTTAGAGAAATACCAAGGCAAGTGGTATGAAATAGCACGATTAGACCACTCTTTTGAACAAGGAATGGAGCAAGTAACAGCCACTTATTCAATTAACGATGATGGAACGGTAAAGGTATTAAACAAAGGCTTTATTAGTAAAGTACAAAAATGGGACGAAGCTGAAGGCTTAGCTAAATTTGTAGAAAAAGCCGATACAGGGCATTTTAAAGTGTCATTTTTTGGCCCGTTTTATGGTGCCTATATTATTTTTGAGCTCGACCAACCTGATTATCAATATGCGTTTATTACCAGTTATAGCAAAGATTACTTATGGTTTTTATCGCGAACACCTACAGTGAGTAAAGAGCTCAAGCAGCAGTTTTTAAGCCAAGTAAAAGCGCTTGGTTTTGCAACTGATGAGATTATATGGGTAAATCAAAAATCGCTGTAAAGGGGGTTTACACGCCCCTAGGTTGTAATAAAACGTTCACCTTACTGTAAGGTAAACTAAATAAAGAGGGGCTATATTAGCCTCACTTGCAAAGAGACAGGCAAGTACAAGACATAATGACAATCCCCCTTTTTAATTGGCAAGCCTGATGGCTTGCCATTTTTTTACCTCAATTTAGCCTATTCTTTGGGATCAGATTTTTACTAACTAAAGCCCATTTAAACCAAAAAATAACGTACTCGTGGCCAATATCAATAATACAAGCAAGTTAAAAAGCTTAGTTAGATTGACTAAAAAACTATAAAAAATCATTATAATTAAAGCACTTAACGACATAAACCCGCAAAACTGTAGAGCGCCATAGCCGTGTAATTCGCTAACACAAAGTAGTAAACTTAGTAAAATACTGATCCAAGCAACACTCAATAAAATTAAACGCTGCTGATCAGTCGGGCGCTTGTTAAAAACATCCTTAAAATGATTAAACTTAGCCAGTGCAAAGCAGTTAAAAGCCACCAAACATAAACTAAAAGGGAGCAGTGCCATCATACTTTTTGCTCCTTAGTGTTTATCGGACTAGGTTTTTTAGCTTGCAGCGCAGTACGTAATTTTTCGGTTTGTAACAAAAACAGCAAACCAAACAGTAAAAAGAGACTATCAAACATAAATAAAGCCCACTGTTCATTACGTAAATAACTGATTATATTCCCTTGTGTTGTTAGCGCATTAACCACTGGCACACTAAAACAAGCAATGCTGTTTATGGCAGCCATAACACACCACTGCGACTTGTCACGCTTTACAAAAGCGATAATAAGTACACACAACCAAGTTAAAAAGAAGGCAAGTATCTCTTTATCCGCGCGCTCCATTGCGCGTGTGCTGATTAATCGGTTTGCTAAAAAGAACGCAGACGTTGCCAAGGGCAATCCCATTAAAGTTCCTAAATTAAGCGCTTCGACGAGTTTTAAACCCCATGATGGCTGGGCATTTTTTTTCATTCGCTCCCGAATACGCTTCGCCCACATAATACAGCCCGTGGCTATCATTATGCAGCCAGCAATGCCGCCTAAAAAGTATAAAACACGTAATAATGGCTCTGCTAAACGCCCAGTGTGCATTGAATTTAGTGACTCATACAGCGCTTTACTGCCGGTAAGTTCATCATCAGTTTGAGCAACAAGCTCACCACTCGCTCCACTAAATATCAAACGCGGTGCTTGATCCCTTAATGTTTTTCCAGGACTGACCAAAACCATAATAGTCGCAGCGGCCTTATTCGGCTTATTTATAATCACCCTAGTTATATCAGCCTCTGGCCACTTAGTATAAACCTGATCCAAAATAGTATTGATAGGCACTAACGGTGCAGTGCCTTGCAACGACTCTGTTGCAGAACTACTTGGCGAAACATCATTAAAAAAGCCTCGTATTCCATCCTCATAAACGGTTTGCGCGGGGTAGGGGAAAATCATAAATATCAGGGTAATAATGCCCGTATAAGTAATCATTAAATGAAACGGTAAGGCAAATACCGAACTTAAATTATGCACGTCTAACCAGCTACGGCTGCCTTTATTAGCTCTAAAAACAAACATATCTTTAAAAATACGTTTGTGAATAACGACGCCAGATATCAACGCAATGAGCATAAATAAACTAGCAAAGCAGACAATCCAACGCGCCGTTTTAACATCAATATAATGCAAATCAAAATGCAGGCGATAAAAGAAATTCCCCCCTCGAGTATCTACAAAGGGTGCTAAAGGCTGCATATTATTTGGATCTAAACGGGTATTTTCGAACTGCGCTCTGCGCTGTCCAGGCTCTTTTGGTTTTGCATAACCATACGTTAAATAAGGTATACGCTCCTCAGGAAGCGTTATACGCCAATTAGGCGCATTAGGTGCTTGCGCATTTAAATACTCAACACCCGACACGATTTGTTGCTTTTGCGCGCCAATACGATCTGCCTGCTGCTCAATATTATGGACACTTGGCTGATTCCATAAGCTCACTTCATCTCTAAAAAAGCTAATAGTGCCTGCAAAAAATATTAAATACAGTAACCAACACACGAGCAAACCCACCCATGTATGTAACCACGTCATTGAACGAAAAAAACTCCCTTTCATAACCATCCCTTCAATAGCGATAACACGACAAGTTGCGCTGCAATACTTAGTAAAATACTGATCCAAACAGTTTTTAATGAATGAATATAAAAGCTATAAATAAACACCAGGGCATAAATTAAAATACTCGCAGACACACTAAGCAAAACCGCGTCAACTTTAGGCACAGGCACTACTGCACTTAATAGCGACACACTAACGGCTGTAAAAAAATACCCGCCAACAATAGCAATAAAAAAACGCGATAAAACCGCTAATTCATAGCTAAAGCGCTGCATAAATTGCCATAACATAGAAAAAACGGGTTTGGGAAAGTCTAAAAGACGGTTGGAGGCCTGCATAAACTGCAAATTCCTTTTAAACATAGCTAAAAAAAGATGGCGATATTATAACGCCAACAAATACAAAAGATAGTAATTCTTATTTGTATTTGAATGCAGCAATAGGCATTTAATTGAGTTAGTTAAATAGTGATCTATATAAAGATTAAAAGTCAGCTATAAAATAACCTATCTAAGTGAATGCTTGCTCTGGATGCGTTGCTGTTACCGGCTAAATACATAAAGACACAGTAAACACACGTCCGTGTATGAAATTAAAAGTTAAATAAAGCACTGTATTTAATAAGTTTTTCCATAGCCTTAACAGGTAATTTTGATATAAGAAGCTAATAATTAGAGACCTTTTAAGCTATAAATTTCTCTCAAATAACACTGGATCAGTATTTTACCAACAAGGCATAAAATACCGCTGGCATAAACCGATTTTTTACTAACTTATTACCAAAGAAAGCTAAAAAACAATCAAAACGATGAAAAAACAGGCTTGGAAAATTAAATTTTATACTTTTAAACCGACATGTTAGTAAAAATCTGATCTTTGATAAATGCAGTTTAATCCGTAATGATTTTAACTGGGAAGGTAACAATAGAGATACAACGCGTAAATTATGCTCAAAAAATAAACATTTCGCATAGATGTTGCAGTCACTTTATTTCACCGCTTAAGCACAGAGCGACTGCCATAAAAAACTACAAAGTGGTTATGAAAGATTAAAAATAGTTTATAAACATTCATATAGGCTCAACATCAATTAAGTCGCTTTGACTATGCCTTAAAATAACTCCCTCTAGTGTTAAAAAATAATTAACATCGGTGCTATTTTTCTTGTTGCATTTTGCTGGTCAAAATTAATAACTTCATACTAATTATCTCTTTTAAAAAGCCTTAATGTTAACAAAAGATTTCATTTTGATAACAATTGTGTTTAAATCCGAAACAATGGACTGAGATAACCCTCAAAACTAATTTGCACGGAAGTAAAAAAATAATAATTTTTAAAAATGGAAAAACTATGAATAAAAAAATCTTTGCTGCTTCCGCTTTGCTAGCAATTTCATCAACTTCTTTACTTGCATCTAACCAAACATTTCAAGCAAGTGTAAATGGTTGGACTGAGCCTACTTTTGCAGAAGATAGCCCACTGCACTTTGGTAAAATTCGCTTATCTACAAGCTCAACCTGTACGATGGATAATGCAGGCGCTGTATCGGGTGACTGTGATGCGTCAGATGCAAACATTCAATTAGGTGGAATTACTGTATCTGGTTTAGCGCCAAATTCAGCAATGAATATTACTGTATCTGGAAGCACAGGCACTAACTTAACTTTTGTTCCAGTAACAACGGCTACAGATGGCACAACCAGTGTAACAACTGCTGACAATGTTGCGTCTGCTTTCACTACTGATGCAAGTGCAACCGATATTACTGTTAGTGTATATGGTGATATGACAGTTGATTCTACACTGACAGCGGGCGCTGCTTACACTGTAGATTACACTGTAGATGTGTCTTTCCAATAAGACTATGAAAGCTGAGGCTAACTTACTTAGTTAGCCTCAGTTTATTTTTTTGCGCAATTGCGCATTAAAAATAAAATGTGTGGAGCAACGCGCTCCACTTTTTATTATCATGTTGTTGAGTTGTCCCATGATTCTTAAACTTTTTTGTTGGGCCGCCCTTTGCCTAACTCTTTTACTACCTGAAATTTGTAGTGCCAACCTTGCGCTGTCTGAATACCGTTTATACTTTGATGGACGTACTAAAAATAATTCACTACTTATCAGAAATACCTCTAATAAAAATCTCGATTTTAAACTTGTTGTTACCCATAAAGATATGACCGAAGAAGGAGCACTTATAGATGTTACTCCGCAACAAGTTGAAGGACGCTCTGCCAAAAACATGCTACGGTTTTCTCCACGTCGCGGCACTATTGCCCCAAAAGGGATGCAAGCTATCAGAATGACCGTTCGCAAAAAAGCTGAGCTTGCTGTAGGCGAATATAGGGCGGTGCTTAAAATCATAGCCTCTGAGTCACAAAACCCCGACATTGATGGAATAAGCATTAGACCTAAAGTTGCTTACAGCGTGCCTGTTATTGTTCGTCATGGCCAATTAGAGGCTGACTCAGAATTAATAAACCCGCAATTAATTACTCAAAATGGGCGTCCGACTCTAACATTTTGGCAAACACTCACAGGGAATCGCTCTGTGTATGGAAACTTTGAATTAGTCGATGAGAATAATGTAATGATTGGTGAAATAGCCAATGTGGCCGTTTATACCCCTTTATCACGTCGCAAGGTATACATCACTTTACAAGCCCCTGTGACAGGGCCTGTGACACTCAATTACAAAGAAAACGAGCTTTACGGCGGTAAAATCGAGTTAGCGATCCCTATTAATATCAAATAACAAATGCTACACATTAATGCCTTATACTATGGTATAACGGCTCGCTTGTTACTTTGTACATTACTGTTAATTGTACCCAAAGCAATCATCGCAAAGCAGTTACCGACTCTTTATCAATGGCCTATTGATGAGGAGTCTTTTGTGATTATAAATGTCAGGGTAAATGGGCGCTCAGTTGTCTCCGACTTAGAAGCTTACTACTCAAAATCAAATAAGTTGCTACTTCCCATAAGCGGCCTGAAATCGACCATGGGAATTAGCTTAAACGTGTCACAAAATACACTGTCTGCTAACGTTGACTCAAGTGAGCAGGTGCTGAATGCTGAGCTTTCCTCAACTTTAGCCCCCTCAGAAAATGTTTCATTGTGGGCTGTCGATGACTACGACCACTATGTTGATTTATCTGTTATAAATACACTTTTAAATACCGACTCGCGCTTTGATTACTCACTGATGCAGGTTTCATTTTCTAGTAACTTGCTTACTTATAATAACAACCAAGTAACGAGTGGTATTACAAAAAAAATTAAGTCCAAAGCACTGCAATACGACCACTTTATAGACGACCAATACCAAGCGCTAACCTACCCCGTGTCTGAATATTCGCTATCAGCAAGCTATAAATCGTCTAATAATCGTTATAAGGGACTACTCAGGCTTAATAGCTACTTTGACTTATTTCATCATCGAGCTGAACTACGATTCAACAAAAACGAAAACACCGCTAATACCTTTTTAAAAATAACTAAAGACTTTAACTTAAGTGAACAAGATCACTCACTGGCACGCATTCACTACCAATTGGGAGATATTCAATCTCAGTCAGATCAGCTTATTACTAGCTCAAACCAAGGCCGGGGATTTTATATTTCAAATGCTAACCCGCATTCGGCACAAAATTTTTCAACTATCACCATTGAAGAACCGGCACTACCGGGCTGGCAAGCAGAGCTGCATCGAAATGGCCAATTTATTGCCACGACTCAAGCTAACGACGAAAATTTGGTTCGATTTACCGATGTTGAAACTTTTTACGGCAACAATATCTTTGAAATTAAACTTTTTGGCTCACAGGGTGAGCAAATTACACGCACTCAAAAATATACAATAGGGCAAGACGCACTATCGCCCGGAAAAATAAGCTATCAGGTGGAGTTTTTAGAAACAGATAAAAGCGTTTTTAATCAATCCAGTAACTCCTCAACGGCGATGAGTAATGCCTTTAAAAGTAATCTCTCTTATGGCATTAGTGAGTTTATTACTTATGACGCTCAAATTACTCATTTGCAAACTGAACAAAATAACAGCAGCTACCTATCATCTGGGCTAAACACACTTACAGATCACGGCAGTTACCGTTTTTTAGCCACAAAACAACTCGATGCTGGCTATGCTTATTTTGCCGGTTTTAGAGGCCTACTTTCTAATAAACTTTATAACGATATCAATGTTAATGTTGAATACAGTGCCCTTAATAACTTTTCTAGCGCTTTATTTGTAGCAAAAGAGAACTCACTCAAAAATAGGCTGTCACTGAGCCTCAATGGCCGCACTGATTTTTTTAACTCCCTTAACTGGAATATGAGGTGGAACAATGAAGTACGTAAAAATACTAACACTAAAAATCGGTTCTCATTAGGCATCAATAAAAGTTATGTCGCAGGAACATGGTCAAGCCAACTATTTTATGATGACGATACCAATAACCTAATAAACCGGCTTTATTCTTCAATAGATATTGCCTCTTGGAAATGGACCAACACCTTAGATTGGCAGGCTAATAATGGCGCAGAACTCACTCGTTTGAGAAGTAGTTTACGCTGGCCACAAACACAAAGTACCTTTAATCAAACCCAGCTGACGTATCAGTCTAACTCTGCGGCAAGTACGCTTTTAAATCATCAATATACTTACCGCCATGAGATATTTAATATACAAGTATCAGGGCAAGTTGATAATCAAGGAGATTGGCGCTTATCTTTAGGTTTAAATGGCACATTTAGTTTTGATCATTTAGAAGCAGACTTTAACTTTGACACTCCTCGCTCATTAAATTCCGGGCAAATAGAAGTTAGTTCGTTCATAGATTGGAATGAAAATGAAATCTTTGACCAAGGCGATGAGCCAATTCAAGACGTTAATTTTACTGGCAACTACCTATGGCGAGATAAATACACCAATAATGACGGAAAGGTCTTGCTACCAAGCAGTTACGGTGGCCAGGTTTTAGATGTTAATTTACGCTCGTTGTCTAATCCTTACTTGCAGCCCTCTTTAGGAAAAATTAAAACATTGGCTCATAGAGGCGGACAAACCAAAGTAAATATTCCTCTAGTGGTCTACAACGAGGTTGAGGGGACTATTTATCTATCGAGCAATGAAAAGAGTAAACCTATCGCAGGACTCACGGTTGTACTTAAAGAAAAAGACGGCGAAAAGCATTATTCAACGGTCACTGAATATGATGGTTATTATTATTTCCCCAATGTTTCTCAAGGAAATTATATGCTTGAAATAGAAAAAAATGAGCAACTCTCAGAAAACATAACTATAAAAAATCTTCCTGAGCAGGTCATCACTGAAAAAAGCGGCGATACCATAATATTGCAAGATATTATTATATACACAAATAACGCTGATACCTTAACTGAACAAGCTACAATAGCGGCTGAATCAAACCAACAAACACCTTATTTTGTGCAATTAGGCGTATTCAAAAAGTTTCAATCGGCACTTACTGTTGCGAATAAAATTGATAAAGCAGCCTATGCTTTGCAGTTATATAAGCATGAACGTCGTGATAGCTATTACCTCGTTGCAGGCCCATATAACAATGCAGCTAAAGCACAACAAACCATTAATGATGTTTATTCAATACCAGCGCTTCATGGTAGCTTTATGGTTGATGCAAGGCGATATGCCTCACCACAGTGGCGAAAAATAGGGGAGTGGAGCGATATGCAAACCAAAAATACTGAGACTTATTTTTGCCAGTATGGTGCATATACCTCTAAAAAATCCGTTAACAAAAAACTGCTAAGGGAAAACCCATCACTGTTCATAGCAGAACGAGCAATAAAAGGTAAAGCCCACTATTTGATGCTGTCAGGACCTAATAATGCAAAGCAAACAGCTTGTGATACGCAAGTGATTAAACAAATAAAAGGGCTCACCACCGCGATAAAGAAACCTTGGCACAGCATTTTTACTATAAATCAGTAGTAAAGTACTGCGCCTGTGTTTTGCCATCACTGTTTAAATGCGACTCACATTTTATTTCACAACGCGCTCCCGCAGATTCAGCAACCCAAATCGATTGCGCGCTCTTTTTGATATAACACGCAGAATACAGAGCATCTTCTTTTTGCGCAGCAACAACAAAGCAACGCTGAAAATCACCCAAAGCTAATACTTTGATTGGATAAACTTGTTCTTGTGCAATTACACCAGCACTAAATGTTTGTGATGATTTAGCATAAACAGCATATGAAATAGCGAGCATACACACCAAAAACATTAAAATAGATATTTGTTTCATATAATTAAAGCGAATTAAAAAGCAATATAGTAAGTGTAGAATAAATTAGTTTTTATGTGTTTATTTAACAAATATTAGACTGTAAATAGCAATGACCGCTTGATTCACCACAAGTCAATGTACTGATGATATAATACATTTTTTGCAAAAAGAGCGGGGCACTATGTTAACTATTTCAAATACCGTAACCATAGATGAATGGGAAGTAGAGCTCAGCGCTATTCGCTCACAAGGTGCAGGCGGGCAAAATGTTAATAAAGTAGCCAGTGCTATACATTTACGCTTTGATATTAATCGCTCTAAATTACCTGACTTTTATAAAGAACGATTACTTGCTTTAAAAGATTCAAGGATCACCAAAGAAGGGGTATTGGTTATTAAAGCGCAAAGCCATCGCACCCAAGAGCTCAACAGGGAAGATGCATTAAAACGGCTAAAAGATTTAATTTTAAGCGCCACTAAGGTTAATAAAGCACGTCGTGCTACCAAACCTAGCCGTAACTCACAGCGTAAACGCATGGACAAAAAAACCAAACACGGCCAAACCAAAGCCCTACGCGGTAATATTAAGCTATAACTTTAGTAACCTGTACTGTGGTTAAGTATATAAAAAGGCTGCGGATGCAGCCTTTAATTTAATCATAAGTATGATGGCGGGTGACGCTAAATCGGTTGAGGATTCGATGCACTACATACACTGCACTTAAGCTTACTGTTACTGCAACAGCCACCGAGCTAAATCGATACATGGCGCTGTATATTAAATCTTGCCCTGGGCCTAACGACTGACCAAATAAAATGCCAAACGTGGTTAATACCCCAAACCCAACACCCGGTGGACCACCGCCTAAAATATGAAAACGACTGAATATAAAAGACAAAATCCATAATATAGCCACCGGAAAAAGCAAAACGTCAGTATGGTTATACAAAAACAATTGCGCAACTAAGGCAGCATTACAGCCTATCAGTGTACCAATAATACGTTGCCAACTTGCGGTGCCCGCAGCCTTAAAACACAACGAAAACAAAATTAAAATAGACGCCGCTTGCGCCGAAATTGAATCTTGTAAGTCAAGTACCTGAAAAACCACGAATGATAAAGTCGCAACGCTAGCGCATAGCAACACCTCGTGACGAATACTTTCTTTATCCTTGTGTGGCACAGCCCGCATGGGCCGCGCTGTCACATCAGGAAACAAACCATGCATCAAGAGCGCAATAATAATAGTAATAAAAATAGCCATACCATTACTTAAAATAAGCGGGTAAATGCTGCTTCCTTGATCAACATGGCTGGCAAAGTGCAACTGAATCGATAAACTCACCGCACCTAACGCACCAAATAAAAACGCACCACCAGAGCTCATTAAGTAAAACAATATACAAAAGCTGGCAAAAATAATGAGCGTCATTAACACCGGCAAGTGTGAAAATAAGCCCTGTAAAATAAGCACTATAAACGCACTGTAGGCAGCACTGGCAACAAATTGACGGATCACGCCTTTGTTAATACTTGGCACTAAACCGAGTAATAACATAGGGTAAACTGTAAAAAATATTCCATTGGGCCAATTCATTAACTTGCACAAAGTAAAACCAATAGTGCAACCACCGGCAATCCGCAGCGCTTGGCGTAAGCCATTTGAATCGAGTTGTGGCGCTTGGCTAACATGTTGTGTCATTACTCGCCCCACTAATAAATGTAATGTAACCAACTAATAAAGCGGATCTGTACTGATCCCAACCATTGACCTATAGCCGATTGTGGAAGTAACTGCACAGTGGCACGCGCACCACTGGGCATATTATTTATAAGCTGAGTGTTATTTGGCAGCACTAAATGAATACGTTGACGCTGAGCGTCACGAACCCAGCGGTTGCTGGTTTCGGTGGTGCTAAGTAATCCATTCGCACTAAGTTGCCCGTCACTAACACCTGCTTCGAAGGTTTCAATTTTAGCGTCGAATACTTCACCAGGTCGGCTGTCAAACACTACTTTTGCTAAACTGCCTGGCTGCATATTTAATAGTGACTTTTCACGAAAATCAGCCACTAAATCTGCTTTTCTTGCCACAATAGCAAGTAATGGCTTACCCGCAACAGCATAGGAACCCTCAAGTAACTGTAAATTAGCCACTACACCATCACTTAAAGCACGCACTTGCGTATAGGATAAGTTAAGCTCGGCTTGCGCTAACTGATTGGCCGCATGGCGCAGCGCTAAATTATCTTGCCCTGAATCGCCACGCGCTAAAACAGCTTCAGAAAGCTGTGCTTCAAAGGCGGCTAAATTAGATTGGCTTGCTGCAAAATTTGCACGAATGCTTTCAAGCTCTTGTTCCGAAATAGAGTTTTGTTTATAAAGCGTTTCGCCACGCTTTTTTAATAGCTGCTGCTCATGCAATTTAGCGTTAGCTGCACTTATTTGTGCCTCAAGCGCTTTTACATTGGTATCAAGGCGTTTATTTTGAAGTTTAGCATCGTCAAGGGCAAGCTGTGCTTGCTCAAGTGCTAGTTGGTAAGTATTTTTATCTATCTCAAATAATACATCACCCGCTTTAACCGCTTGGTTATTACTGACCAATACATCGGTAACACGGCCATTTATTTGCGGTGATATTTGCACAACCGGATGATAAACCCGTGCCTGTGGCGTAACCGGCAACCATACATCGGCAACAATATAATAAAAAAAGACAACAATAAAACCAACAAGCGAAACTTTAACGTAGCGGGCAAATTTTTGATCAGGTGTCATACTTATTTATCTCCAGATAAGCTTGCAATACAACGCCGCGCGTTTTCTTCCATTTGCACTAAACTGTGCGCCATACCATCAAGTTGCTCAGTACTTAAACCGGCATATAAACGCTGTTTAATATCGCTTGTTAGCTCTTTTAAGTGTTCTAATAACTTTATACCCTCATCGGTAAAGTACAATTTTTTACTACGTTTATCGTGTTCATCAACTTGTCGAATAACCAGATTTTGCTGCTCTAATTGCTTAATGGTGCGCGTTAATGAGGGCATTTCAATCCCTAAACTGGTCGCCAACGCTTGCTGTGTTGCCCCTAAAGGTAAATGATGTAAGTGAATCATTGCCGTCCAGCGCGACTGAGTTAAACCTAAGGGTTCAACCGCCACTGTCACCGCTTCTCGACATAAGCGGTGCACTCGACCCATATTGCCGCATAAGGTTAAATCGAGTGTTTCATGAAAAGGAATAGTGCTGCTCATAGGAACTCTTGCTTGTGAATATCCAGCAAATTTTAGCATTAGTTAGCAGGCTAAGTAAATGTTTGGTATTTTAACTTCACGTAAATAAGTATTATTTAGATAAATAGTGTACGGCAAGCTTATCTAAGAAAGTATAAAGCTTATTGTTCATTTCACTATAGTCCTGACTTAAGAGCTTTTCGGGATTTTCTACAAAGCGATGGTTTTGGGCATTGCTTAAATCATCGTTGGCAATGAGGAGGGTAACCACCTCGGTGGTCAGTTCCATGTGGCATTGAAAACCAAATACTAAATCGCTATAAGCGACTATTTGCCTTGGACAACCTTCGCTATAGGCAATAATACTGGCTGTAGTAGTCAGCCCTGGCATATCGTTATGCCAATGCCCCACATTAAGCTCACTGCCAAAATGGCTAAATAACGGATGATTCAAACCTGCATCAGTGAGGGTAATAGCAAACTTACCAATTTCCTTTTCTGGACTAGGTTGATAAGCCGCGCCTAACGCTTCACCAATTAATTGCGACCCCAAACAAACGCCCAACACTACTTTGTTTGCCGTGATCATGCTGGCAATAAAGGCTTGTTCTTTTTTGCTATCAAAATAAGCGCATTCTGCAAGCGATGTAGCGGGCGATTGTGGCCCACCCATTACGATTAAAAAGTCTATATCATCAGCATGTTGCGGTAAGTTTCCAGCTAAATAAATACGGGTATAAGACAGCGTATGACCATTCATTTTAGCCCAGGTTTCATAAGCGCCTGGCGCTTCAAAATGTTCATGAATAATAAAGTGAATGTGCATTATCGCTTCCTTAAAATATTATCTTTTTAATAAGTAATGGCCACCGGATATAAGTGACCATATAACAGCTACTAAAAGTTAAGTAAATTTGCTGGAGAGTATTGATCGGTTAGCACCTTAGTATCACTTGGCCAATCTTTACCATCTTTGGTGAAAAACATACGCTGGCTAATTGCCTTTATATCTACGTCATAAGGGGCAAGTAACGGAGCTAGCTGCGTCACCCGCTGCGCTATTTGTTGCTCTGTAGGGATATTGCTATAACCAGCTAAAATAATACGATTACTATTATTATTGGCTGTTACATTAATAAAATCGCCAAATACCGCATGATAGGTTGCCGACTCATGCTCATAGAGTTTACTTGATGAAAACGTGTTAGCAGCCACAATTCCGCCTTCGGCTAATACGCTTTTTATCTCTTCAAAAAACTCTTTTGTGAGTAAGTGCTCAGGAATGTAATCGCCATTAAACGCATCTAAAATAATCCAATCAAATTGCTGTTTTTTAAGCGCCGCACGTTTAATAAAAATACGCCCATCTTGCACTTTAGCAGTTACGTTATCGGTTTCTATAAAGTTAAAATAATCGCGCGCCACTTTAATTACCGCAGGATCTATTTCTACATTTTCAATATGCGCACTCGGGTATAGCTCGTGAATCATATTAGAAAGCGTTCCACCACCTAAACCAATAATGAGCACATTTTTAGGGTTATCAATCAGTAACAAACTAGAAAAAGCCAGCTTAGTGTAGTTAAACACGAGTTTTTTAGGGTCGCTAATGTACATGCAACTTTGGCTGCTTTGTCGGGTTTTTTCATCAAACTTTAAACAGCGTAAATCGCCAGTTTCTTCAACGAGTAGATTTCGATACAAGGAGCGCTCTTTATGCACAACATTAGCTGCACTGTATGATGAAAGCAGTAGCGCCGTAATACAAACAAACAGGGATTTAAACTTAAGCATAAACGGCCTCTCGTACTTTAAGTTTGTCAAAGGTAATAGCAATTAGCCCAAGCGTGCCCAATACACCAGCAAAACCTAAAATAATCGCGTTAACATCAAACGCCAGTACCATATAAAAAGAGGTAATAATGGTGCCCAGTGCGCTGCCTAAGGTACTTACAAAATAAAGGCCACCTGCTACTTGGCCGCTGCGCTCACTATTTGTGACCAGTAAACGTACGGAGTAGGGCGAGATCATGCCTAAAATAATGGTGGGTATAAAAAATAACGCGGTTGAGGCGAGTAACGAGCCATAGCGACTGTCTTCAATATGCGAAAAAATAAATGCCATAATTGGCTCAGCAAACAAAGCAATGGGTAGTACCATAATACTGGCAACTAAAAAGATTAACCCATATTTGGTCAACGAAGGATGACGAATAGACAGCTTACCCCCCAGTAAATACCCAAATGATAAGCTAAGCATAAATACCGTAATAATACTGCCCCAGATATGCACACTACTGCCAAAGTAAGGCGCTAAAATTCGCCCACCTAATAGCTCTATTCCCATAATACTAAAGCCACTACTAAACGCTAAAAAGTAAATTAATGCATTTGTTTTTGTTAACATTATATTGTTCTTATTGTGTTATTTTTATCCATCTTAACGTGATAGCTGCATAGTCGCTAGTGTAAAAATTAGACGCACACATAGAGCGCAAAAAAACATTTTGTTATAAAGTAACACATGTTATAGTTTTGGTTATAATATAACGTTACTAAAAAGCATTTTATGAAGTACTCATTAATTTACTTAGCCTGCTTAAGTGCAAGCGCACAAAGCCTTGCCCAAAGTCAACCAATAGAGAAAATTGCGGTTACATATAAACAAGCTTACCGAGGCGATATTCCTCAAAAGCAAATGCCACAATCAATCGAAACCCTCGATAACGCGGTACTTGATCAAAAAGGAATAACTCAATTACAAGATGCGCTGGACTTTTCTGCCAGTATTTCACGTAAAAATAACAGTGGCGCATTATGGGATAGCTTTTCGATTCGTGGATTATCGGGTAACGAAAACATGCCATCGGGTTACTTAATTAATGGTTTTAGCGGTGGGCGCGGATTCAGCGGCCCTCGTGATGTATCAAACATTGAGTACATTGAAGTATTAAAAGGCCCAGGCTCCGCACTTTATGGCCGCTCAGAGCCCGGCGGTACAGTTAATATCGTGACCAAAAAACCTCAGTTTGAGCAACAGGGTGAGCTAAAGCTCAGCTTAGGTAGTGATAATTTTAATCGCGTTGAAGGTGACTATACAAACGGCATTAACGATAACACTGCATTTAGAATAAATGGCGCATGGCAAGATAGCGACAGCTACCGCGATGAGGTGTACACCCATAAAAAGGTGGTTACACCATCGATTTATCATCAAATAAACGCTTCAACCAGCATCACTTATGAATTTGAATACGTTGATTTAGCCCAGCTATTTGACCGTGGGGTTGTTGTACTTAATGATAATTTTAATACTGTCCCTAACTCGCGCTATTTAGGCAATCCAAACGATGGTGACACGCAAGTATATTCTCGTGGTCACCAAGTGACTTTAAATCATGATATAAACAATGAATGGTCACTCGTTGTAGGCGCAAACTACCGCAGCTCTACACTAACTGGGTTTTCGTCTGATGCTGAACTTGCACCCTCGCGCCAATCATTATTCGATGATGGCCGCACACTTACCCGCCAACAGCGCTACCGCGATTATGAAGTTGATGATACCAGCCTTAAATTTGAGCTAAGCGGGCATTTTGATACCGCAGGCATTACCCATCATTTATTAATGGGAGCCGATGCATACAAATACGACTTACGCACTGGACTTTATCGTTATCGCGGCGGTAACGGCACCTACACAATTGATATTTATCAACCTAATTATAACGTTGCGCGTCCTGAAGTAGGTTTACTCTACGAAAACAACGAACAACAAGATGCTTATGGTATATACGTTCAAGATCAAATGGATCTGACTGATAAATTTAAGCTATTAGTTGGCCTTAGGTTCGATAGCGTAGATCAAGACATTTTAGAAACCAAAAGTGCTGTGCTTTCAAGTAGCTCACAGAGCCAGGTAAGCCCGCGAATAGGCTTATTATACGAGCTAAACAACGCTGTAACCTTATACAGCAGTTACTCTGAAGGCTTTTTACCATTAAGTGGCACAGATGCAAGTGGCGACCCATTTGGCTTTGAATACAGTGACTCATTTGAAGTAGGCGCTAAATTTAGCTACCAAGGCATAACGGGAACCCTAGCATTATTTGATGCCACTAAAAGTAATATGTTAGTAGCCGACCCTGTAAACGTTGGTTTTTCAGCGCCTATTGGTAAAGCAAACAGTAAAGGTGTTGAACTCGATTTAAGTACTTACATTACTGATGATACAAAGTTTAATTTATCTTACGCTTATATAGATGCCAGTACGGCAAACGACATAATAAATGCTGATTGGGGCGTGCCAATAAAAAAAGGCAGCCCATTAGTCAATGTGCCTAAAAATAACTTAAACCTAACGCTTAGCCATCAAACAGCCTTGCTTGGTAAAGAGCTTGAGCTAGGGGCTAGTTATCAGTACACCAGTGAACGATTAGGCGATGCCGCCGATTTAACATTTAACTTACCGAGTTATCAACTAGTTGGTATTTTTGGGCAGGTAAACTTAACCGAGCGCACCAAGTTAAATATCAGTGTTAACAATATTTTTGATGAAGAATATGCTCAAAGTAGCTACAACGCATTATGGGTTTACCCCGGTGCGCCTACTCAATTTAAGATGTCATTGGCCTATCAATTCTAACAATTTCATAGTCCCGATTAGCTATTTTAACGTCTAATTATTTATAGTTTTTCATCCAAAGCGTCTTAATGTAGTGGTTAAGGCGCTTTTTTATTTTTTTGTATAATACATAGCCGCTGTTAACCCCCTTTACAGTCACTTTCATATCATAAAATAGCTGTCTGCATTATGACATTTTAGGTACGCTGTATTATAAAACATGTTATAAATATCACACTAAAATACAGCGACTCCGGTTAGATTTAAAGGACAAAAATAAATGGATACAAGCAGCAATAATAGCTCGTTAATTATTTTTCTTATTTCTGCATGTTTATTGTTACCATTCCTAGAAAGCATGCACGGGGGAGCGCTATGGGGGTTAAATTGGCACTCACCACGGCTTATGGATACATTAAGCCATAATCTACTTTATATAAAATTAGTGTTGGTAATTACGGGTTTAATACTGCTTTTCACCAAACCTAAAAAAATTAAAAGCATAATTAAAAATAAAATAGCCCAGTGGTTGTTCTATATCATTCTTACATTAGTCGGTGTAATACAAATTCCTTTTTTGTGTTTAGGGATTTTAG
The DNA here is from genome assembly GCF_030407915.1 of Pseudoalteromonas sp. APC 3250. Lineage (NCBI taxonomy): Bacteria > Pseudomonadati > Pseudomonadota > Gammaproteobacteria > Alteromonadales > Pseudoalteromonadaceae > Pseudoalteromonas > Pseudoalteromonas sp. APC 3250. Next base: position 22,729 of record NZ_JASDCM010000018.1, on the reverse strand, counting down.
TCAATGGTTCTTCATTATCAACGCCTGATTATATTCACAAACAAAACACGTTTACTGATCGTACTATTTATATTTATACCGCAGACCCTGGGGCAATGGGGAAAGCCTATCATTATGCGTATTTAAATTGCCCGCTAGCATTTGGCCGTTATGAGCTAAAGCGAATTGCTAAACTCAATTGGATGCGCGAATACACGTTTTACATTGAAAAGAATAATCTGATAGTAATTGATAAAAATTCTGATGGTTTAACGCATACTTTTGGTATGAGTGATGTAACCTGTTCGAGCTGATACCTCCTTTTTATAATTAGCTTAGGTTTCTCGTGTTGAATACGCATGCCATAAGTGCCTTTAGTAAACCAATATTGATTTAAACGCACTCTTTTGAAAATGTATGCATAGTGCTATTGAAATATATGAGCAGTACAAAAATTATAGAGACGTAAACCCCCTTTACACTATGGTGCAATACGCAGTGTTTTCTAGTGCTTTATATACCAATCAGCTTAAACATAAAAAAATTCAATCCGTTAAATTATTCAGATATTTATGCCGATTGGTATATATACAACTTTTAATATTAATTAAAACTGATAGCTTATCCGAGCCGAAACATTACGTCCTGGTTGGCTATATTGGCTAAAATCAGTACCTTTGGATTGACCAGCAATAAGTTCAAACGGTACGTACTCTTTATCGAGTAGGTTAAGTAAACCTACATTCATTTGCCATGCTTGCCACTGATAATTTGCATATAAATCAACAACACCATAACCGTTACCTTGTGTTGTTTTATTACCATTAGTATCAAGTACTACATCAGACTGCGCCTTAGCTAAACGCCAAGCAGCGGTCCAATTAACATTGCCAAACTCAGTGCTTACTAATATAGAACCATTTAACGGGCTAATACTAGTGAGTGGCTGGTCAGAATCTTTGTTTTCACCATCTACGTAAGCAACATTGGCTTCTAATAAAATATCGTCGGTAACATACATAGCAATACCAGCTTCTACACCGCTGATCTGGGTTTCGCTAATATTTTGATATTGGTAAAATGTTTTATTTACATTAGGAATATAAGTTGGTTCAACACCCGCGATTGTTGTTTCGATAAAGTCATCATAGGCAGCATAAAAAGTACTTAGATTTACACTAATATCGCTACTTGCGTATCTTAATCCGATCTCGAATGAGTCACTGCTTTCAGGGTCTAAATCTGCATTTGGTAATATTTGATAAAATGGCTCAACACCATGGCTTTGATAAGCTTGGTCATGTGGCGGTATTTTAAAGCCTCGAACATATTGCCCATACCAAGATAAATTATCGTCTACCTGATAAATCACACCCAGCTTTGGTGAAAACGCAGACTCGGTAATATCATCAAGCTCGATGTCAGCGTATAGCGCATCTTTTTTTGCTTCAAGTGCATAATAATCGTAACGAATACCCGCAACTAACGACCAATCAGTCTCATTAAATTTAATACTGTCTTGCATATATACACCAACTAAAGAAGTATCGGCGCCAGGAAATGCTTTTTGTTTTTCATTCGTAAAATCAACAGTACCATCATTTAATACACGGGTTTTTAAGCGTGGTCGAGTAGTATCATATAAATCAATATCGATTCCATAGACAAATTCATGCTCGGTATTTTCTCCTTTAACTTCCTTACTAAATACCGCTTTTAAGCCTAAAATATCTTGCTCAAACCCGTAGTCATTATAATCGATGTAATTTCTAGCTGCGCTTATTTGGTCACTTTGTTGCTCGTATCGACTATAAGATAGTTGCCCATACCATTTATCAAATATAGCTGTTGCCATATCTGAATCATAATCGAGTGCAAATGAGATATTTGTGTCTTCGTCTTCGGTTTCTTGAATGGATGGAGTGATTACTTGTTCTGTCGTTTGATTAAAGTAATCTAAGGTGTATTTAAGGGTGCGTTTTTCATCAAGTTTTTGCTCAACTTTAAGCAGCAAAGCGTCCGAGCGGGCATCGTAACCTGGTAAATCTTCAACGTAGTTTTGTACTTCTTCACTATCGCGATGGCTATAAACAGCGCTAATAGCAAAGTCACCTAAATCTTTTGCTGCTGTAATATCAGCAGCAACCTGATTACTTTGGCCTTGGTAGCCTAACGCTACTTTTACCAAGCTTTGTTGATCCACTAAATAATCACTCGGGTCTTTAGTTGTTATTACTACAATTCCCCCTAGTGCATCAGAACCATATAGCGATGATGCCGCCCCTTTTGCAACTTCAACTTGTTTAACACCCGCAACATCAAAGTAGTTTCGACCCACTAAATAACCGCCGCCGCCAGCGTAGCCATCGTTTGTGCGTCTTCCATCTTTAATAAAAACAACTCTGTTGCCACCAACACCCCGTACAGTTAATGTTTGCGCGCCTGCGCCACTGCCAGTACTTGAGATACTTGGATCGTATTTAAACATAGTTTGTAAATCTACAGCGAGCTGACGCTCAATATCTTGTTCGGTAATAACCGTTACTGAGCCAGTCACATCTTCAAGCTTTTGTTCAAAACGAGAGCCACTAACCACAATATGATCGTCAATAACATTTTCGGCCAGTGCGCTACCAGAGCTAATTAACAAAGAGGCTAATGCTGTAAATTTAAAAGAAAAGGGATTCATCTCCACTCCAAATGATAATAGTTATTATTTACTTTCAAATGGTACAACCAACCCGAAATAAGATCAATTGATTATGATAATCATTTTCATTTAGATTAAAGTAGTTATAATACTAAAAAATAAAATCGGAGTTTGTTATGAAGTACCTAATTTTTTTTCTGGCTTTAGCCACTCAATCAGCACTCGCGAAAGAGCGTGTGATCAGTGCTGGCGGCACATTAACTGAAATAATCTACGCACTAGAAAAACAAAATAGTTTAGTCGCGGTTGACCAATCAAGTATGTATCCGCAACAAGCAACACAGTTGCCACAGGTAGGTTACTATCGAGACCTAGCCGCTGAGGGAGTGCTTTCAATGCGCCCAACTACGTTACTTGCACTTGAAGGTGCAGGAAGAGAGCAGGCGCTCAAGCAAATAGAAGCGACCGGAGTGAAGGTTATTCACTATAAAAAACCGACTTCTGTAAATGAACTACTTGAGCTAATTAAGCGCCTTGGTAGTGATTTAGATGCAAACCTAAAAGCTCAAAACCTAATTACTAAAATAAAAAAATCGTTACCTACTAAAGCAAAAACACAGACTCACAACGCTTTGTTTTTACTTTCAGCTAATGAGCGTGGGCTCGTCGCAGCAGGACAAGAAACGGTGCCCAACTTGCTGTTTAATTATGCGGGCATTACCAATATAGCTGCTACGCATACAGGCTTTAAAGCAATTAACAGTGAAGTACTGGCTGTAAGTCAGCCCGATTTTTTAGTGGCGCCAGCGCATGTTGTGCAAAGCCTTGGTGGGAAACAAGCCTTTTGTAAACAACCTACACTTCGTTTATTAAAAGCAGCGCAAGAGTGTCAGTTACTGGTCATGGACAGCTTACTTTCACTGGGCATGTCGCCGCGTATTGCAACTGCGATTCAAGCATTGCATGAGTATAAAACACGCTTATGAGCACGTTAACTTTGAATCGTTTTAACGCCATAACACTGAGTAACCCGCATAAGTGGATGCTATTAAGTTATGGCTGCATTTTTGCTTTAGCATTACTTAGCATAGGCTATGGAGCCGCAGGATGGGATTGGCGTTTAGCTATTGCATGGCTAGCTCCTGAACATTTTAGTCAATTTGATGCGCTACAAATCAATGTGGTTACACAAATACGCCTGCCTCGTTTTGTCCTTGCAGTGATGGTAGGTTTAGTACTTGCACAAACAGGGGCTGCAACCCAAGCGCTATGTCGTAACCCGCTTGCTGATCCCTCTATTATTGGTATAAGCGCAGGCGCTGCAATGGTCGCGGTTGCTTTTATCGCCCTTAGTGCACAATTTAATTTTAACGCCCAACACTACTTACCTTATGCCTCATTTTTGGGCGCACTCTCAGTAACGTCGCTGGTATATTTAGTCTCAAAACAACAAAAACAAATTAATATAAATACGCTTATATTAGTCGGTGTCGCCATTAATGCATTGGCATTCGCTGTTATTGGATTATTAAGTTTTTATGCCGATGACAGCGCACTGCGGTTAATTAACTATTGGACCATGGGCTCATTAGGCGGTGCGAGCTGGGATAATATAAAACAGGCGAGTCCTTTGCTTTTACTGAGCCTTATCGGGCTATGGCGATTAAAAGAGCCAATGAATCTACTTCTTATCGGTGAATCACAAGCTCAATACTTAGGAGTCGATACCAGCAAGCTTAAATTATACGTCATTATATTAGTGGCATTGGGCGTAGGTGCGGTGGTTGCGCTAACAGGTTTAATTGGCTTTGTTGGTTTAGTTGTCCCTCATATTGCACGCCTAATGGTTGGGCCTCATTTACGAAATATGCTGCCACTTTGTATGCTTTTAGGTGTCATAGTGTTGCTACTTTCAGATTGGTTAGCACGCTTGGTTGTTATGCCTGCGGAGCTGCCGATAGGCATTATAACGGCGTTACTTGGGGCTCCACTATTTATATATTTGATCATTAAAAATAAGCGAGATTGGTCATGATCACGTTTAACAACCTCAATATAGGCTTTAACACCCATCGTGTTTTAGAGGGTATTAGCGGCAATATCCAAGCAGGACAACTTGTCGCACTGATAGGCGAAAATGGCGCAGGTAAATCGACCTTACTGCATACTTTGGCAGGCATGCATCCCTTTGAGGGAGATATACTATTTAATACCAAACCTTTGCATTCATTTTCTAAAGAGCAATTAGCTAGCAAGCGCGCTGTAATGATGCAAAGTAACCATGTTGGCTTTGATTTTAGTGTAGTTGAACTCATTGCTATGGGTCGCTATCCCTATACAGAGTCTCTTAAAACACAAGCCAATAAAGTTCAAAAATATGCCTCACTTATGGATTTAACCCATTACCTAACACGTCGAATGAGTGCGCTTTCGGGCGGCGAACAACAGCGTGTTCATATGGCGCGCACATTAGCACAGTTAGATGCTTTTACTGCGCAAACGGGGCCTAAATTAATGTTGCTCGATGAGCCAACATCAGCGCTAGATATGCGTCATCAACATACTTTACTTAGCTGTGTTAGAACCTTTGTAGAGCAAGGAAACAGCGCCATTATTGCTATACACGATCTTAATTTAGCAAGCCTTTATGCAACCAACGCTATTTTATTACACAACCAAAAAGTGCTGCAAAGCGGGTCTATAAATACCGTTTTAACAGCACAAAACTTACAACAAATGTACGCCATGAAATTGCACGTTAACCCTCATCCTTATAACGATGCGCCCATGGTTTTTTCTCAACGTCAGGAGTTTTCATGAGAGAGCAAGCATTAAACGACGCACGTACGCTCGTTTTTAAAACCCATGCCGGCGTAATGTCGACCATTTCAAATAATTTACGCGGCTATCCGTTTGGCTCTGTTACACCTTATATGTGTGACGAACAAGGTCGCATCTACTTTTTTATTAGTGACATAGCTCAGCACACCAAAAATTTAAAACAGGACTCACGCATGAGTCTGACTATTTTTGATGCCGCCGATTATGGCGATCAAAACGAACATGGGCGAGTAACACTCGTAGGTGATGGCTCTATTGTGGCAAAAGAGCAAAGCGAAGTGCTACTTGATAAATATATAGCTTTGTACCCTGAGGCTGCAAGCTATCGCAATGCGCATGATTTTCAGCTTTGGCAATTAGATGCAGTACGGGTGCGTTATATTGGCGGTTTTGGAAAAATATTTTGGCTTGAGCAAAACGAGTGGCAAGCTCAGCCTAAAAAGTGGGATGAAAGCCAGCAGCAAAGCATGATCACTCATATGAATGAAGATCATCAAGATGCTATGTCGCTGATATTAATGCAGCACTATAACGTAGCCGATAACACCCCAATAATGAGCGGCCTACTACCCACAGGCTTTTATATACAAAGCCACAAGCGTAATTACTTTATTAATTTTGCGAACGAGTGCGATAGCCCATTAGCCGTGCGAAAAGCACTTGTAGCCTTAACAAATAAAGCTCGAAACAGCTCAAACCAACTAGCACAGACAGTATGAAAAAATTAATAGCCTTACTAAGCACTACACTGCTACTGAGTACCAATGCTGCATATGCAGACGAATGCACACTAAATATAGATGCAAACGATATGATGCAGTTTTCAACTAAAACACTAAGCGCCCCTAAAAGCTGTAAGCAAGTGACCGTAAAGCATAGGGCGTGTTGAACTTTGCGGATTGGAATTTGTTCAATCTAGGGGCGATTAAGTCGCGGCGCGAGATTTGTAACCTGGTGGGCTAAGTAAAAATCGAGCAACAATGAGTTTATCGCCCCTAGGCAGAACCCGAAGGACAGCGCATGTTTGGTATTTATGCTGCGTTATCGCCTATTTATGTGGAATAACCACACTTCATAGGCTCTGTCTTGCCTAAAAACCAAACACACTGCTGCAAATTCAACCATCAAAGATCAACACGCCCTTGCCACACCGGTAAATTACCTGCCAATGTAATGGGTCATAACTGGGTGCTATCTACGATTAAAACATGCAAGGTATTATCACAGATGGCAACGCTGCAGGGCTTAGCAACCACTACATAAAGCCTAATGATAGTCGTGTGATTGGTGCTACAGACATTATTGGCGGCGGTAAAACAACCGACGTTACTTTTAAAACCAGCGGCTTAACCGCCGGAACCGATTACACTTTCTTTTGCTCTTTTCCTGGCCATTACGCCATGATGAAAAGCACATTTACGCTTAAGTAAATATTAAAAAGTGTATTACACAAACACAGTGCCAACCTATTATTGGCACTGTGTTTTCTCCCCTCGTTTGGCTAAAGCTTTAAATGCAGCTTGTTGATGTGCTTTTTGCACATAGCGAGCAGGCAAAGCGTTAACTTCTAATTGATAACCACTTTGCTCAGATTGTACCTTTGATACTGGCGAAACCCATACAACATTAAGCTCTGGGGCAATTCGCTTAATTACCCGCGCTATGCCTTCACCATTTCTCACATGAAAGTCACCAGCTAAATGTATAACCTGCGTGCCCTTATTTTGACTAATATAGTTAACGATAGACTCAGCCATGGTTTCGTCCCAAGTAACTTGCGCGGCGTAAAGTTTTTCGTTTTTACTCGCCGTTCCATGATGCATGGATTGCATAAAGCGTTCTTTATAAAGGCTTGGAGAAGTATCTATCTCTTTTGCAATAAAACTACGCTGTTGTGGGTCGAGTTTATTAATATAATTAATACCTTGGCGACCAATACAGGTAACAATATGCTTAGGCGCATTTGCAGCTATTACATCGCTATTTTGTATCTTCGCCAATTCCACTAACGCACGATAATCGCTCTTATAATTAGGCCAAGCCTTAGTATTATCAATTAGGTATTGTTCACCTATTTTACTCTCAAGATAAAGGTTTAGTGTTTGCTGATCAGCGCGACTAAATTGCTCAAGCGATAAGGCAATAGGCTTATTTTGTGTGCTTAATTGCTGAAATAGCTGAGCCTGAAATAAGTGCACACCGGGGTGTGTATGCCATTCACCGACTAAAACAACATCGGCATTCAAAAGCGTGGACTCTGACAATATTGAATTAACTCGCTGGCCATTTGCATTATAAAGCCCGTAATTATACAAGGATGAATTTTGAGATATTGATACTGTGTTTGTACTGCAGCCTGATAATCCACTGAGTAAAACAAGTGCTAAAAATGGGTTTTTCATATCGGTTTTTATAAAAATAAGAATCAAAACAATGAAGTTAGTATACACAACAAACTGCTTTAAACCTATAAATGCAAATAAAAACAATTATCATTTGATTTTTTAAGATTTCTGTTTTACAGCCTTAAAAAATATACAGATATGGAACGTCCCATGGCCTTACCTTTTTTATGTGCTCGACACAAACAACATGTTTTATGTCAACCAGAGCAAGCAATTATAGATATTCAAAATGCGCAGCTAAGTGGCGAAGCGCTGTTTAAACGATACCAATTTGCACAAGCATTGCCGTATTTGGGGTGTGCACTTGAAAGTGCGTCCTTATTAGCTCAAATGTATAACTGTGCGAATAAACAGCAAATCATACAAATTACCTCACTTACAGAGCGCCTTTATTCCACACTTCACTTTTTAGACGAACAAAGTGCTGCGCACAATGCACTCATACAATCTATTAATCTGCTAAACGAGATATTGTATAGCGATGATGAATATCATGACTTAGCGCTTTCATGCATTACACAGCTAAAAAAATTAGCACTGCAACATCCTCCACACCTTACTAAGCACTAATCTTTATGGCAATAAGCAACGCGCTAAACAAAATTGGGTTAACTTTTTATATTAATAATGGCTAACATATCTTCTTCGTCTTCATCTAGGCCAACTTCTTCAAACCCAAAACTAGAATAAAAATCCTTAGCAACAGGGTTTTGCGGGTTATAACAAATCTCGATTTGTTCAAGCTTAGAAGTCGTTTTAATCTCTGCAATTGCCATTAATAATGCTTGGCGGCCAATACCTTTATTTTGATGATGTTCATCTACCATAAAACGCCAAATAGAAACTTTTGTAGGGGTTTCTTGCACCCACATAAAAAAGCCTACAGGCTTATTATTTTGGTAAATAGCTTTACAGGTATGTCCACTATTGTAGTGCGCCTCAACTAACGACCACATATTACACGCTACGTATTCTTGTTGCGCTTTGGTAACGTCTAAATCGCATACCTCTTCGTAATTAGCAGAAGTGATATCTTCCAATGAAATGTTCATTATTGTCCTTAATTTAAAACATGGAGTTATAAGTAGTTTTGTTTTATCACGTTATCAGCACTAACATATCTAGGCAATGTATTCTTTTTAGGCACAAAACCACAGTAATAAATACTGCGGCTTTGTTTTTACTAAATACTTTAAGCTATGTGCTTTTAGTATGCGCCTGCGCTATATATAAGCTCGTAACTGTGGCTGTAAATCTCAAGGATGTTACCAAACGGGTCTTCCATGTAGATCATGCGGTACGGCTTTTCACCAGGGTAGTAGTAACGTGGCTCTGGCATACGTTTTTTACCACCTGCGGCAACAATGCGATCTGCTAAGCCTTCTACATCTGGGTCTTGTACACAGAAATGGAAGATACCGGTTTTCCAGTATTCAAAGTTGTCTTTAGGGTTTTCTTGGTCTTTAAATTCAAAAATTTCTACACCAATTCGGTCGCCTGTTGAAAGATGCGCTATTTTGAATTTTTCCCAATTTGGACCAAATACATCGGTACACATTTCGCCAATTGGGCTGTTGTCTTCAGTGATCACGGTAGGCTCCATTATGGTGTACCAGCCCATCACCTTAGTGTAAAACTCTACGGCTTTTTCAACATCGGGAACTGAAATACCAATGTGCGAAAAACTACGTGGATATGTATGACTCATAATAAATACTCCTACTTAACTATGTTTAGTTGATGGAGTTAGTTTACGAATTGACCAACATTAAGTAAAATTATCATTAATCATCATTTTGAGTATATTTTGTAATGATAAATCCGACATGGTTAAACACGTTTTGTACTTTAGTTGATGTAAATCATTTTACCCAAACCGCCGAGCGCCTTTATATGACCCAGTCAGGCGTAAGCCAACATATAAAAAAGTTAGAGCAGCAACTAGATTGCGCCTTGCTTGAGCGTCACGGTAAACAATTTACGCTTACTATTCAGGGTCAAAATTTATATCAGCAGGGTAGTCAGTTACTCAAAGAATGGCAGTTTTTAGAGCAGCAATTAAAAGATGATTCACCTTACAGCGGTTTAGTTAAAATACAGTCGCCAGGCAGTTGCGGGCTAAAGTTTTACAATCAACTATTAGCATTGCAAGTAGAGTACAAGGAGCTAATTATAGATTACCGCTTTGCTCCAAATACCAGTGTTGAACAAGCAGTGGCCAATCATAGTGCCGATATTGGCTTTTTAACTCAAGCGCCTACCCTTAGTGAAGTTACCAGCCACAAAATTGGTAAAGAATGCCTATTATTAGTAACGCCCGCACATATAGAAAACCCAACATGGAGCGCATTAAATCAACTAGGTTTTATTAGCCACCCCGATGCAAAACATCATGCACAGCTTTTATTAAGTGAAAATTTCCCAGAATTTGAACATGTTGATCAAATTAAGCAAACGGGGTTTTCTAACCAAATAAGTTTAATACTGGAGCCGGTAAGTTTAGGGCTGGGTTTTACGGTTTTACCAGCACACGCAGTAAGTGCTTTTAATAAACCTGCGCTTATTAAAACGCATCATTTAACCAAACCAATTAGCGAAAATATTTATGTGTGTCATCACCGAAATAGACCATTAGCAAAGCGTATGCATAGCGTTATTAACGCAATAAAAGCAGGCTAGGGCACCCAAATCAGCGCCCGTAAAGCCCCTTTACAGCTTAAGCTGTACGTTTAGTTTTTTGCGTAATGTCTGTGAAGCTCTGTTTGCTTTTTAAATAAACCTTATGCACAGCAAAAGTCAGTAAAGTCATTAGTACCATCATACAAAGAGTCGGCCAAAGGCTAAGGGTATGATAACCAAGCGCCCCCATAAACCAGCAAATAAGTACCCATTGAATAACATATAGCGCGGTTACATTTTTACTGGCATATAAAAGAGCACGTGTAATAGGACCATTATATTTATCAGCAAAAATATACTGTATAGCCGCTAGGGCACATAAATTTAAGCCAACTAAATAGCTAATACCGCCGCCATTTAAATGGAAAAAGTTGCCAAACTGTCCTTTAAAATCAATGGCTAACCATATGCCGCCAATAACAAGTAAAGCAGCACCAAGTTGTGCACATACTTTATATAAGTAATCGGCATTTTGTTGATTACTAAGGTATAAACGACCAAGTACATACCCCGTTAATATCGCACTTATCCAAGGAAATGCCGGAAAATACACTTGATAGTTATTAGCAAAAAACAAATCGCTAATATAAGGTGAAAGCGTAAATTGTTGCCCCCTCACAAACTGGCTCATAACTGCAATTGCAATGGCTAAAACCGCAATCCATATTGTTTTCCAACGGGCAATATTAAGCACACCAAACAGCAATAAGCTAACTCCAGCCAGTTGTAAAATATCACCTGTTAACACCATAAATTGTAACTGCCCAGCACTGAGCGGACTTTGCCAGCCATAAGCATTTATAAACGCCTCGGGCATGGTATTAAATACTTCAATAGGTAGCCAAAACTTGGCCGCATTCATTAAATAGGCAAGCAGTAAAAGCTGTAAACCACGCTTAATTAATAGCAAGGGTGTTTGCCTGCGCGAAAGCGCCATAGATAGCCCCATTGCCACCAAAAACGAGGCGGTGCCTTTGCCAAGTATATGTACAACCGTACCAAATGCGCTTTCACTTTGAAGCGCTGTGGTGGCATACATCCATAAGGTATGCACAATAATCATAATGAAAACGCTCGCACCACGCGCAAGATCAATCGTTTTAAGACGTTGGTTCATTGGTTTTAATATCCTTTTTAGGGCAGGTTTGGCATTTGCTATAACCGGCTAAATAATAGCGGCAACAGGTTAAACGCTGGGGGTTTTCAGTAAATGGCGCATCAAGGCTAAAGTGCTCACAAATAAGGGTATGCAGCTGACGATGGCAATTATTGATATGTAAAGTGGTTGCAAGGGCTAAGCTATGAGCTCGCTCAATAGCACTACTTAACGAATCGAGTAATAACCGTGCTTGTTCTTTTTTACCCAGCGCGTAGTCGGTATTTACCCATTCACCAACTTGGCTTATAAAATGAGTAAACGCTTTGGTTTGCTCAGCTTTACTTACTAACACGCCATTATTCAGGTTAAACCCACGACAATAAGCGCCATTTACCGCTAACGGCATGTTAATGGGGTCAGCCGTACTTTGCTTGCAAGCAAACCAATAGCAATAAGCGTAAATAGCTTGCCAACAAAGCTGCAAATACAAATGCCGACTAATAAATTGCTTAGGCGCAGTCGGGTACTGCGCCTTACAACGAACTGTTAAAGCGCGCACTAATAATAAGCTCGGTTTAAAAGTTCGTTGTACGGGTTGATGGCAATATAAAAACTGCGCAAGGGTAATCGGTTTAGCCATACAGCTTTGCCGATACGGGGTTGTTTAAGTTACCAGCAAACTGCAAACTACCTGCCGGATCCGTTAAATCAACCATTTGCTCATTATTACCCAGCTGTAAGCGGTTTAAACAAGAGTGAGCAAACTCATCACTAAAAAAGTCATACTCTTTAAATCGCTCATTTAAAGCAGGGTTAGCATGTTGATATGCTTTAACACTTTGCGTAACACACTGCCAAAAGTCATGCTCTGTAATACGCTCTTCTCGCACTAAAATTGCCACTAAGTATCTAAAGAAGCAGTCAAATACATCGGTAAATATACTTAACAGCTCAAGCTCTTTAGGCATAGAAACATGAATACGTTCAACCCCTGCAGGCAATACTTCAGTGCTATTAAGTAAGGCAACCTCTTCACCTATGTCTTTCATATATGCGCCCACTGGCACCGAATTTTTAAGCTTTAAAATGAGGTTTTCACCGTGGGGCATAAACACTAATTTATGCGCGTAAAAGCAATGTACTAGCGGAATTAAATAGGCATTAAAGTACTCATGTAACCACTGCTGCGTGCTCAAACCACTTTGCGCTATCCATTCGCCCACTAAACTTTGGCCATTATTATCTAAGTGTAATAACGCTGCCATAGTGGTCAGTTGTTCATCACTATTTAAATTATGGTTTGGGTTTTCTCGCCATAAGCAGGCAAACATTTTACGATAGGGTGTATCCCCAAGGGCGTGTTGCTCAAACGTATGATGGGCATAACCTAAGGTGGCGTATTCTCTAAGCGCTGTAAAATTAGCGCCTGCGAGTTGTTGATCTTGGCTAACCTTTTCAAATACCCAATCGTTAATGGCAGGAGTCACCGCCATGTAAGCACGCGATAGGCCACGCATAAATCCCATATTTAAAATCGACAACGCCACTTTTAAATACGGCTTATGCGGGTGCGAGCAATTATATAAGGTCCGAATTGATTGTTGCGCTTGATATAAATCGTCACCTTCACCTAAATACACTAATCGCTGATTTGCCAACTCATTTGCAAATACCACACTCAATTTATGTTGGTACTGCCAAGGGTGAGCAGGAATGAGTAAGTAATCACCGGGGTTTAGGTTTTGAGCTTTTAGCGCTTTGTTAAACGCATCTCGGGTGGTTAAATCTAGCTCATCACTTATATGGCTTGGGTAATCGGCAAAGTATTCACTATGGGCAAAGTCGCATACCGCTTTATGCGCTGCTAACCACAGTACTTTAAACGGTTTGCCTACTTCTGGCGCATAACGTAAAAAGTCAGCTTTACTAAAACCAATGCGGCCATTATTAGCAACAAAGGCAGGATGCCCTTCACTCATTGCGGCTTCTATTTTTTGCAGCCCTAAATTAGCTAACTGCGCCGCTGTTAACGTGTTATTTTCACGTTTAAAGCACGCACTGGCTAAAGTAGCATTTAGCTCTTCAAGGTAGGTGGCAAGGCGCTTACCCGTTAAACCTAGCGCAGGCCCTTGCATACTAAAAAAGTGCAACACATCTAGTGGTTGCAGCTCTTCGTTAAGATTGTAAAAGCATAAGCTTGGCTCGTCTATATCAATGTGGTTTAGTGCCATAGCACGGCCATTAAAAATAAAGTAACCGCCTTCAACATTCACTTTAAAGCCTCGCTTTGTTGTCTCTGCGGCCAATAAACGCTCGTGCACTAGCTCGGTGAGTGCTTTAGCTTGTAAATGCCGATTTGCCCATTGCCAATGTGGCTGTATCACGTAATCAGTTTGCAAAGGCGCTAACGAATCAGTAAATAGTTGGCTGTGCCTATCAAAGGCTGCTTTATTACAAAAGCCTAAATAAGCGGCTTTTTCGCCCAGTTGAACTTGCTGGGTATGCACAAACCCCAAACGTTTATTTAACGTATGAATTTTACTATTAGCAATGTCGGGCTCAACCACAACACGGGCGGCACTGTTTTGAGCAAAAATACTTTGCAGCACGCACTGCATCATTTCAAAACTAAAATGGCGCTTAGGTGCCGTGTTAGGCGCTAATAAAATATGCATACCCACATCATTAGGTTCAACCTCGTACGCCGCTTTCATTAAGCTTTCGTGCTCAGGGCTATAAAGCTCAACTAAAGCCAATAGGTTATTATTTTGCTCGATCACGTATGCCTGATGATGAGGCGTATCAATAATATCTTGATACGCTTTAGTTATTTGTTGCTCGGTTTGCTGCTGCATACCCCAAAAAAGTGCATACGGTTGCTTAAGCCAATAGCAAACTGTTGGCATATCTGTTTGTTGTAATAACCGCATAGTCACTTTGCCGGTATGCTGTAGGGTGGTTACAAAAGATGAAAAATACATAAAAACTCCAAAAAATCTTAAAAACTAAGACGCTGAACGCGCAGTTCGAGCAACAGCCTTAACCCGCCAAAGCAAAATAAAGGCAAGGCTTGCAAAGCCAATGGCAGCAAAGTAAAACACAACCGTTGTTGAAAGATGCTCTACGCTCATACCCACTAGTAACGATGCTAAAATAACCCCTATATTTTGAGCAATGTGCACTTTGGCAAAGTCGCTGCCGTAATGTGCAGGCTCACTTTTAGCAAATAGCATTACCTCTAGTAGTACCATCACTTGAAATAGCGCAAAACCATATAAAACACGTGATAAAATCACTACCCCCACCGACTCCTGCGCTTGTAAATAAAGCCCAAGTGCCCCCAAAATAAGTGCACATAACAAAGTGCTAGTGCGGCTTAATGTTGGCAGTGGTAGATGCTGCCTGAAATGGTTAAAAACCAGCATAACAAGCGCGGCAAAGGCAGGAATGGCGTATACAACAGCGCTTTGCAACGTGCTGCTTTGTGCGTTTAATGCTTGCCAATGAGTAGTAAAGAAGGGGCGAATTAAAAACGCGCTAAAATAAACCACCACACTTAAAAAGCAAAATTGCCAAATAAAATAGGGAATACGTTCTCGCGGTTTTTCAGTCGCTATTACTTGCTGATAAATACCTGTTTTTAATGAATACATTAAGTAGGCGCATAATAAAACCTGAACTAGGTCACCGGCACTACTGAGTAATAACGCGTAGCGTGGCTCTGCTAAACTAAAGAAATAACCACCAATTAAAGCGCCACCAATCGCACCAAAATGCATCAATACAGAAAACAGACCAATAATAGATAAATGCTTAGTTTGTTGTTCTAATCGCAGTGCAAATGGGTAAATAAGTAGGTAACTTGCTTTTAGTACCAGCATGAGCTGGTAGTAAAACCAAAACTCCCACGCCGTTGTTGCAAAATAACAAAGCACGCCAAAACCAGCGGCTACCACCTGGGTTACTAACCACAAAGCCAACTCATTGTATTTTTTAGCGACTTTAGCCCATAGCGGTAAAGCCAGCATTACAGTAATACATGAGTTAGCCACAAAGAGGCCGATTAGGGTGGCGTTACTAATAGCAAATTCACTAGCAAAAAATTGCGGATAAAACGGTAGCAGCAAGGTATCGCATACCACCGAAATAACCGTCAGCAAAATTAGCGCTAAACGAAGACTCATGCGGCGCTACTCTGCTGTTGTGTTGATAGGGTGACATCACTTAAATCAAAGTTTTGAAAAGCAATTTTTTGCTCAACCTGATAAGGCGAATAACCTAAAATTTCACGTAAAATAATACTATTACGGTAGCAAGCCATACCTAAATCTGGAGTTACAAAACCATGAGTATGCTGCTCGGCATTTTGTACAAAAATACGTTTTTGTTCGCTATCTACCGCATATTCACGGCTTACTAAATAACGACCTTGCTCATCTTGGGGTAATTGCTGGGCAATATTATTTAAAAAAGCAGGGCGCTGATATTTAAAGCCCGTGGCGCAAATTAAAAAGTCGGTTTCTATTGAAAAGGGCTGCTCAAGCTCCTGATGATAAAACTCAGTCAGTAAACGCTTACCTACTTTTTGAGTGCTTGTTAGCTTGCTGTTAGTTTTAAATGTAGTGGAAATTGGCCCATCAAGGCTTTGTGCGTAGAGGGTGTCGAAAATGTCGTTAATTAAATCGCCGTTAATGCCCTTAAATAGATTTTTTTGGTTTTGATTGAGCCAATCTCGCTGCTCAGTTTTTAAATTATAAAAGTAATCTACATACTCAGGAGAGGTCATTTCAAGGGTGAGTTTAGTATACTCAAGCGGAAAATAGCGCGGTGAGCGTGCTATCCAATCAAGCTGCAAGCCTTGCGGTACTGCTTGTTGCAATAAGGTGTGGTAAATTTCTGCTGCACTTTGTCCAGCCCCCACCACAGTAACTCGTTTAGCCGCTTTTAATTCATCAAGCCGATGACAAAAATCGCTACTGTGCATTACGTTATTTGAGTTACTTTGCACAGCGCAATCAGGAATATACGGTGCAGGCCCTGTGCCCAAAACAATATGGCGAGTCACATAATGTTGTATGCCATTAGGGGTGTTACAGCTAACGGTATAACACTCACTTTGCGGGCAAAACTCAACTTGAGTGACTGTTTGTTCAAAGTTAACATTTGAAAGCTGCGAGCAAACCCATTGGCAATATAAGTTGTATTCACGGCGCAATAAAAAAAAGCTTTCGCGAATATAAAACGGGTATAAACGATTATTTAATTTGGCATAATTTAAAAAGCTATACTGGCTGGTTGGATCTGCCATGGTTACTAAATCCGACATAAACGGAGTTTGTAATGTAACGCCCTCAAGCATCATTCCTGGGTGCCAATCAAATTCACTGCGCTGCTCTAAAAACAGACTTTTTACATCTTCGAGCGGTTCACTTAAACACGCTAAAGATAAGTTAAATGGGCCAAGGCCAATAGCTATAAAATCGTAAGGTTGATTATCCATTATGCAATTTCCCTATAAGTTTGCCATGCAATGTGGCTAATTTGTTCAATAACAGCGCGTACATCTGTTAATTGGCACTGCGCATTAAGCAATGTAAATTTAAGATAATGACGACCATTTATTTTTGTACGGGCAATCATGGCTTCACCGGTTTGTAAAAACGTTTGTCGTACATGCAGGTTTAAAGAGTCGAGTAAATCAAGGTCATGTTTTAAATCATCAGGGGCAAATCTAAATACTAAGGCACTAAGCTCAGGGTAGTTAACTACTTCAAAGTCGGGATGGTCGTTAAGTACAATATGCGTTTGGCGCGCAAGACCAATAACTTTATCGAACGCGCGACCCAGCGGCGCTTCTCCAGTGGTGCGCAGTGTTAGCCATAACTTTAAGGCATCAAAACGGCGAGTGGTTTGTAGGCTTTTATCAACCAAATTAGGCGTGCCATTACCGGCCTCTGCTAATGGGTTTAAATAATCGGCATATAAAGTAATGTGGCTAAAATGGCGTTTATCGCTTAATAAAAAGGCACTACAACTAACCGGTTGCATAAATGATTTGTGATAATCAATCGTTATTGAATCAACCAACTCAATGCCATTAAGCGCATTGCGGTGGTGCTCGCTCACCAACAAACCGCCACCATAAGCGCAATCTACGTGGCACCATAGCTGCTCTTCTTTAGCTAGCATGGCAATATTATGGATTGGATCGATGGAGCCAAAATCGGTTGTGCCTGCGGTAATAACCACTGCAATGGGTAAATCACCTTGCGCTTTGCTTGTTGCTATGGCGGTTTTAAGTGCCTGCATATCCATTTGCATTTCGCTGTTTGTAGCCACCGGCACCACAGCGTTGTAACCTAAGCCCAGTAACGCCGCTGCTTTTTGAATACTAAAGTGCGCCACCTCAGAGCAGTAAATTTTAAAGCGCGAGGCAACAGCTGGTAAGCCCTGAAGTTTCACCTGATGCTCTGGCGCATATCGGCTTACTGCTACTTCACGAGCAACCAACATTGCCATTAAGTTTGATTGTGTGCCGCCACTAGTAAATACTCCATCGGCAGTGCTTGGCAATGCTGCTTTTTGGCATGTCCAATCAATCAGCTTTTGCTCAATTAAGGTCGCACCTGCACTTTGATCCCACGTATCTACCGAGGTATTAATAGCAGCAATAATGTGTTCGGCCACCACAGCAGGATAGGTTACAGGGCAGTTTAAATGCGCCATGTAGCGAGGATGATGAAAATACACGGCATGATCTAAATACACGCCTTTTAGCTCTTCAAGCACCGCCGGAAAGTCAGCCAAAGGCTTTGATAAATCAACATCGTTTACTACTTTTGCTAACGCATTTACCGACACACCTGAAAATGGCTTTTGGGCTTTAGCCATCGCTTGCTGTACCGCCGACAACCCTTGCAAAGACGCTATTTGATAATTAATGAACTGCTCTAAATTGAATTGTGGGGGCAGGCCGCTTTGTTCAAATACAGCCTGTTTTTCAATGGTATTAATATTTAACACGTGAGATTGAGACACATCAACATTCCTTGAGTACACTTTTTAGGTGCAAGGATCTTAATGATAATGATTTCTATTTACAATAATGAAAAAAGATTAGATAACAACTTTTTTTAAATTAGAGCTAATAAGCTTGTCGTATATTTTTAACAAAAATCGATAAGCCATATTATTAAACGACAAGCATTACATGCAAAAATAAAGTTAAAAAAGGGGGAATTGAGCAATTATTTTAGCGGTAGCAAAGCCACGTTTAGCGATTGGCACCTATTTAAACATGAGCAATAAACACGCAATTGAGCTCAATAATCACTGTTTATGAAATATTTAATACAAAATTTAAAGTATTGGCGGTTTTTCTGTTACGTTGGTGTTTGTATTAACGCTAAAGGACGTCATGATGGAAGTAAAACAATTAGCAAGTCAGACCTTAATCGGCTTAAAAGTAAGAACCTGCAACGCCAATGAAATGAACGCTGGCACTGCAAATATAGCTGAACTTTGGCAAAAATTTGGTGAAAAGTTTGCCAACAGCCTTACCCAAAACACCAAAGTGTATGGTGTGTATACTAATTACGAAAGCGATCTCACTGGCGATTTTGACGTAATTGCCTGCTGCGATAATTTATCAATTAAACTCCCTGAAGCTAAAAAAGTAACCACCCAAGCGGGGCGTTATTTGGTATTTAAAGGTGAAGGTGAAATGCCCGATGCAGTAATCGATTTATGGGGCGAAATTTGGCAATACTTCAGCTCAGACGATTGCCGCTATGAACGTACTTACACCAGTGATTTTGAGTATTATAAAAACAGTAACGAAATAGAAATTGCCATTGCAATTGAAGACTAAAAAACGGCTAGGTTTGTAAGCGCAAACCTAGCCTTTCATTGGTGTAATTTAACTCCTGCCCACTAAATCATTGGTTATTACTGGCCAGCTTGGTTTTTAAATCATGTAAATCGCACGCCGTTATTGTAGGCGTTAGTTCCCAGGGGTCAAAAATAGCCTCACTTGAGCGCTGTATCCACGCAGCACGCATACCGTGCGATAACGCCCCAATCACATCAAACGGGTTACTCGATATCAACCAGGTATTAGCACCGGTTGAATTTGCCTCGCGTAAAAAATGACTATAAACACCGGGGTTGGGTTTAAAAGTTTTAATGTCATCGGCGCTCAACACGCCTTCAAAGTAATCACTTATACCTGCCGCTTCGAGCAAGGTATTTACCGCACTGGCCGCACCATTAGAAAACGCAAATAACCGATAGTTTTGTGCTTTTAAGCTCTCAAGCCCTGCTTTAACATCATCGAATGCGGGGAGGGTTTTATAGCGTGCTAATAACTGTGCTTTTTGCTCATCGCTTAAAGTTACCTTGTGCAGTAAACACGCATAATTAAGTGCCTGCTCAGTACACACCGAAAACGGCACGTAGTTTTGCATTAAGCCACGCCTAAACGAATATTCGAGTTGTTTTTCACGCCAAGTAGTTGAAAATGCGTGCGCGTTATCGCCAACCATATTTTCAAGTAACGACACCACGCCATGAGTATTTATAAGCGTACCGTATACATCAAACGCCAGTGTAGTTGCCATTAATGACTCCTGTTTAAATCGTTACTAAAACGCAATTTTATTGCTTCGCTTAATCACCTTATCAGTTAATAAAGTACAGTAACAGCACCCGCGTTTTAAGCAGTTGCTGTAAACCCCCGTTACGGTTTGGTTAAAAATACCGCATGTAGGTGGGGGTTGATAAAGTAATTAATCAGCAGCGCGAACAAACCCAAAACACACGCTTTGTTTTAGAATGGGTAGAAGGACTGTTGAGTTTGTAAGTGCTAGTTAGAAATCAAACTAAGTAATAGCTAAAAGTAGGGGTTATTTGTTTATCTTATTGTTTTAGACTGTTACTGATAAGCAAAATATTGATAATGGGTCAGCCAAAGTATTTGATGCCTGAAGTTAAGATTTTCCTCCTTTGTCCTTTATATCGGAGGGATAACCTCAGGTATTGCTACGAATGAAATAGTTCGAAAAAGTTAGCTGCCTTGGTTGCTGCATCAAATCAATGAGTTAACCTGCTTAACTGCTCAGGCTAATAGCGGCTGTGCGAGCGAAAAATATCCTTGCTTAACGGTTAAATATTAGGTTTAATGGATAAATAATGAACACTGAGCGACGCAGGGAAAGCTTAAATTATAATTGGTCAGCTTATTAAATTAGCTGTTTAGCTTAGATGATAAAAAGCCTTTCTTTTATATAAAAGTCCATAGCATAAACAACACCAACTCTGACACACCGAGCAGGTAGCGCATCAGTCCAACAAGCTATTTTGCAACACAAACAGCGTGTCGCATAAATACTAAAATGTTATAAGCACAAGGATAGTCATGTCACTAGCGAAATTTTCGGAAGTCCTCACAAATTTAGGTTGTTCAGTTGAAATTGACGATAGAACCCTCCTAATAGATATTGATGATAAAAAAGTTTTTTTGGAAGTTGATGATGTTTGGATTAAGTCAATAAATCATTTTTATCGTGCTAAACAGTATAGTTTTAACCCTGATATAAGGGTTTTAACAAGTAATAATTTCGTCGAGTTTCAAATAGTAAGATTAGATCCTAATTTTATCCCAAGACCAGAATTTGAATTTACAGATGACAAAGGTAGTTTGTTAACTATTACTAGAGCGTCAAATGAGTTTGTTTTAAGTCATTACTCCTCAACAGCTTATGAATACTTATTTGATTATGTAAAGCGTAGAATCGAGAAGCGTAGCGAAAGATTAAAAGCTCGGAAAAACGGTCGGTTACGAATTAGATTCGATGACTTGTTCTTTAACCCTTTTACTGCGAAGTACACTCCAAAACCTAAACTGTCTAAAGAAAAGATAGAGGTAGTAGGAAAAGAAAAAATCAAAGCCTGTCTGTTCAATTTGGCTTACGCCAAAGGGGAATGCTGGGAGCTTAGAGACGATATCAAGGCAAAACATTTCCAACATCTACAACCGGAACTTGAAGAAGAACCTTTAAAAATACCTAACGTAAAATATGATGATGATCTTGTGAGCTTTTATAAGGTAGCTAAAAGTAGTCAATTTCCAGGACAATCTTATTTGTCTTTCTATCATGTATTGGAATATAACTTTTTGAGAGTTGCTGACGAAATTCTCTTTAACTCTGTAAAAACTCAACTTAATAAGCCAAATTATAAGGCAACCTATTCAAATGTTAATAAGTTACTTTCTGTAATAAAAAAACATGATAAACATCAAGATGAAACTGAAATGCTAAAAGCAGTTTTGGCTAAGTATGTACAAGAAGATGAACTGATTGAATTCATAAAAAAATTGGAAGCGGAGTTAGATGAAAAAATATTCTCAAATAATAAAGCTATAGTCTTTGGTGAAAAAATGTCTATTAAATTGGAGTCAGGTCATGCAATCTCCAATACAGCAAAAGTCATTAAGCATATACGTAACTCTTTAGTCCACTCAAGTGATAGATATTCTAGAGAAGACTGTTTCATGCCTTTTTCAGAATCAGAATCGATTGTGAGTCAATATATACCGATTATTAAGTTTTTATCTGAGAGTGTTCTATTTTCTACAGCAGCGTAGGTGCTTATAACAAGCAATTCAATAAGGACAATGCTCCTGCGTCGATATTTTAACCAACTGTTTTTTGCCCATTATTTGGGCGCTATGTTTTTAAGGAGGTTTTGTGCAGGGATTAGAACATCTAAATTCACTTTATGATCGAATTGAATACTTTCAGAATGCTTTAATTGCTCAAGCGACTGGTGGTAACGCTGATGATGGTCATTATCAATTAATAAGGAAGGAAGCGCTTGATAAGCCAACAATTTCAAACCTTCTACCTCGTTGGGTTAGAGTAAATAGAAACTTATCTCAGTTCTGGCAATGAATCGCCCCGAGTTCATCGGAGACCAGTTTGTTTAAGTCAGGCCACTTTACCTGACTCGTTTAAATTATCATAGTAGTCTGTTTCATATTGAGCTGGTGAAATATACCCAATTGAAGATAATAAG
>NZ_JASDCM010000017.1:0-85754 GCF_030407915.1 Pseudoalteromonas sp. APC 3250 | reverse complement strand
CTCGCTATGCGTTGCGCTCTGCCGTCTCAGTGGGGTCGCATTATAGGGAGATCCGAAAACAGATCAACCCTTTTTTGAAGAAAACTTGAAATAAATGACTGTTCGAACAAAATTACAACTAAACGCTCATTTTAACCACTAAAAACTGTGGTAAAGAGCGGTTTGACTAGTTTACTTTAAGTTTCCAACCACATTTTTTCTGATACTTAATCTCTTGATTTAGCTCACTTGCCATTAGTGGGTGATTTTTTAACCAATCGCTTTCAAATTGAATAGCTAACTCTTCATTTTCAGCTGTTATCTTAAAGTTGGGCAAGACATCATCTTGGCGGCGCATAGATAAAATAACGGCAACACGTAATAGTCGAACGATATACGTTGCAACGTTACTGTGCGCACCTAAATGATCTAAACATCCTTTTTGAAGGTCTGAACGATGGCTGTTGGCAATCGCAACGATCACTTTGTGTTCTGATTGCGAAAAACCTGGCATATCGGTATTTTCTAAAATGTAAGCGGTATGTTTGTGGTATTGCTTGTACTCTATTAATAAACCAATCTCATGAAGTTGCGCCACGGCATTTAAAAGCGGTAATCCACTTAATGCTTCTATCGGCCAATAGTGATTAACCTCGCTAGCTAATTGTAAAGCTAAGCCGGATACTCGCGATGCTTGCTTTTGATCCACATGATAACGATTCATAAAACCATCAATCGTACGTTGACGAATGTCGTTATTATGCAGTTCCGGTAGCATGCTATATAAAACACCTTCACGAAGCGCGCCACCCGCCAATCCCATTTGTTCTATTTCTAGTGACTCAAACAGTGCAATTAAGATAGCCAGCCCAGATACAAACACTAAACGTCGCTCTTCACTTAACCCTGGCAAGTCGAGTTCAGCTATAGTCTCATAAGCAATAGATTGTTGCTTAATGGTGTATAGCTTTTCAAGGGTGAGCATTTCATTTAAATTTTGTGCCACCATGATTTCTTGAATAGCTTGTACGGTCCCTGACGCACCAGAGGCAAGTTGCCAACCAGCCGTTTTATACTCAGGCGCTATTTCATCAATAACAGTACGCGCGGCTTTAATAGCAGTATTAAAGTTCGCTTCATTTAACTGGCAATCTTTAAAGTAGCGTTCAAGGTAAGTTACACACCCTATATTAAGACTTTTATAGTGACGTGCTTCAAAGCCTTGACCAATTACCACTTCAGTACTCGCACCACCAATATCAATAACTAGCTGTTTGCCCGCACATGAAGAAGTGTGCGCAACTCCTTTGTAAATAGTTCGCGCTTCTAGCTCACCACTAATAACATTAACTTTATGGCCTAATATTTTTTCAGCACGTAATTTAAAGTCGTCGGCGTTGGTTGCTAAACGAAGTGTTGCAGTGGCAACAATGGTGATGTTTTTCTTGGGAATATCTTGCAAACGTTCCGCAAACAAGGCCAAACACTCCCAGCCTCGTTGCATAGCCTCTAAGCTCAATAGATTATTATCATCAAGCCCAGCGGCGAGTCTTACTTTGCGTTTGACGCGACCTATTGTTTGCAAGCCACCCGCCACTGATTTGGCAATAAGCATATGAAAGCTATTTGAGCCCAAATCAATGACTGCATATACATTTTTTTGCGGTTTAAGTTGCCCCACCGTTCAAAAACCTCTAGTTACGAATACTATCAAACTAACGGTCGGTTAAGACCGTCCTTTTTGGTAACCATTATTTGGGCGACGTCCGTTGTTATTACTACGATTACGTGGACCGGTAGAAAAATTACGTTTTCTGTGAATAGTCGGCTTAGTCAAATCATCTAGCAATGCACTTTTATCGTAATGCGATAAAGGGATGCTGTGCTCGATGTACTCTTCAATTTCATGAAGGTTATAAGCATACTGCTCACACGCAAAGCTAATTGCATGACCCGAAGCGCCTGCACGAGCTGTACGACCAATACGGTGAACGTAATCTTCGCAATCATCAGGTAAGTCAAAGTTAAATACATGACTTACTTCTGGAATATGTAAACCACGCGCAGCAACATCGGTAGCCACTAAAAAGTCTAGCTCGCCTTTACTAAATTGCGCGAGTATTGATTGACGTTTCTTTTGGTTTACATCACCGGTGAGCATACCCACTCGATGTCCATCTGCTTTTAACCATGCATACACAGTTTCACAGCTGTGTTTGGTATTTGCAAAAACAATGGCTTTCTCAGGCCATTCTTCTTCAATCAAGGTTAACAACAGCTTAATTTTATCTTCTTGTGAAGGATGAAATAGCTCTTCTTGAATACGCTTACCCGTTTTTACATCGGGTTCTATTTGCACATGCTCTGGGTTTGTCATGTGTTCAAATGCAAGCTCTTGTACACGATACGACAGTGTGGCAGAGAATAATAAGTTTAAACGTTCTGATGTATCCGGCATACGACGGAACATATAACGGATATCTTTAATAAAGCCTAAATCGAACATACGATCGGCTTCATCTAGCACGACTACCTCAATTTCATTAAGGGTGTAACAGCCTTGCTTGTACAGATCTATTAGGCGACCTGTAGTACCAATTAAAATATCAACGCCTTTTTCTAGTTGTGCACGTTGTTTTTCGTAATCTTCGCCACCATATACTAAACCTAAGTTAAGATTACAGTGCGGCGCTAAAATTTTTGCATCTTTGTGTATCTGAATCGCAAGCTCCCGAGTTGGGGCCATGATCAGGGCTCTTGGATGTTTACTAGGTGCTTTGCTAGATTGTAATAACCGGTGGCATGTGGCGGTTAAAAACGCCAACGTTTTGCCTGTACCTGTTTGTGCTTGGCCCGCAATATCGCGCCCTTCACAAATAAACGGTAGGCATTTAGCTTGAATGGGTGTGCAATATTCAAACCCACTTTCGGTTAACCCGGCAACCACTTCCGGTGCAATAGCAAAGTCTGAAAACTTTTTATCGGTCAAATGTGTCTTAGTCATAGCGTTTAAGCATAACGTTTAAACTTGCAATAAGAAACAAGAGTGTTTAAATACGCACTAAATATTTCGCCTAACTAAACCGGAGAGCGCAATGAGCGAGAAAATAATCCAAATTACCGACGATAGCTTTGAAGCTGACGTATTACAATCAGACAAACCTGTACTAGTAGACTTTTGGGCTGAATGGTGCGGACCGTGTAAAATGATCGCCCCAATTCTAAGCGAAGTTGCTGAGGAATTTGATGGCCGTGTAACGATTACTAAATTAAACATTGACCAAAACGCAGGTACTCCACCTAAATTTGGTATTCGTGGTATTCCTACACTACTACTTTTCAAAGATGGTCAAGTGGCTGCAACTAAAGTAGGCGCACTATCAAAAACACAATTAGTTGAGTTTTTAGAAAACAACATCTAAGTGTAAATTTATAAAAAAAGGGCGCTCAGCCCTTTTTTTATTATTTATTTTACAGAAGTACTGGACGCTGCAGTAATGACCTGCTAGTTTATAAAGCCAACTAATCCTTAGTTATATTCAACAAACCTCACTCAACGATCTAATAAAGCGATTTTGAGTATGACAACTGTAATAAAGAACCCACCAATATGCATTTACGCGAATTAAAAGACAAGTCTATAAAAGAGCTTGTAAACTTAGCTGAGTCCATGGGGCTCGAAAACGTAGCCCGCTTAAGAAAGCAAGACATTATTTTTGCTATTCTTAAATCCCACGCCAAAGGCGGAGAGAATATCTTCGGCGGTGGTGTATTAGAAATTTTGCAAGATGGTTTTGGCTTTTTAAGATCATCAGAAGCTTCTTACTTAGCTGGCCCAGATGATATTTATGTATCTCCAAGCCAAATTCGCCGTTTTAGTATGCGTACTGGCGACTCTATTTCAGGTCTTATTCGTCCGCCAAAAGATGGTGAGCGTTACTTTGCTTTACTTAAAGTAAACGAAGTTAATTTTGATAAACCTGAAAACTCTCGCACTAAAATCCTTTTTGAAAACCTGACACCACTACATGCAAACGAACGTTTTCGTATGGAACGTGGTAACGGCAGTAAAGAAGATATTACCGCACGAGTTCTTGATTTAGCGTCACCCATTGGCCGCGGCCAACGTGGTTTATTAGTAGCACCGCCAAAAGCGGGTAAAACCATGTTGCTACAAAATATTGCGCAATCAATCACACATAACCACCCTGATGTTACATTAATGGTTTTACTTATTGATGAACGTCCGGAAGAAGTGACTGAGATGCAACGCCTAGTAAAAGGTGAAGTTATTGCATCAACATTCGATGAACCAGCATCTCGCCATGTACAGGTTGCTGAAATGGTTATCGAAAAAGCAAAGCGCTTAGTTGAACACAAAAAAGACGTGGTGATTTTACTTGATTCAATCACACGTTTAGCACGTGCTTACAACACCGTTATTCCATCATCAGGTAAAGTATTGACCGGTGGTGTAGATGCTAATGCATTACATAAGCCTAAACGTTTCTTTGGTGCTGCACGTAACGTTGAAGAAGGCGGTAGCTTAACAATTATTGCGACTGCGCTTATTGATACCGGCTCTAAAATGGATGAAGTTATCTACGAAGAGTTTAAGGGTACGGGTAACATGGAACTACACCTTAACCGTAAAATTGCGGAAAAACGTGTATTCCCAGCTATCGACTTTAACCGTTCTGGTACGCGTCGTGAAGAATTACTTACTAAGCCTGATGAGCTCCAAAAGCTGTGGATTTTACGTAAGATAGTCCATGACATGTCAGAAATTGATGCCATGGAATTTTTAATCGATAAACTATCGATGAGTAAAACCAACGATGAGTTTTTTGATTCGATGAAACGTCAGTAATCTGAACGCTGGTTAAATAAACGTTTTTAAATAAAAAAGACACCAGATGGTGTCTTTTTTATTTTTAGAGTAAATCAGCTTATCCGTATTGCTTAAGCAGTACCAGCAAGTCATTTACTAATGTTGTTAACTTTTGAGTGTTAATTTGTGACTGAAGTAATTCATCATCTAGTGCTTTTGCCACTAATGCTATTTCTTTAAACTCAAACATTTGTGCCGCACCTAAAACTCGGTGGCTATCTTTTTGCAGCGATTTATAATCTCCAACTTTAAAATGCTGTTCAATTAGCTCACTTTCTGTAATCAGGCTTTGTTTAAAACTCGCTACTAAATCACTCATATCTACATGGATACTTTCTGTCGATGAATCCTCATTTGCTGAGCTTAAGTATTTAGCTAAAACAGTGTAAAAAGATTCTTTGTCTATTGGTTTTGCTAAATAATCGCTAAAACCAAGTGATAAGTAGTGGTCAATCTCGTGGCTCATGGCATTGGCCGTTAACGCTAAAATAGGCTGCTCATAGCCACATTGTTTGAGTAGTTCAAACGCAGAAATACCATCCATAACGGGCATTTGAATATCTAAAAGCACCAAATCCGGATACAGTTTTAAACTTTGCTCTACGGCTTGCTCACCATTTTCAACGGCAATCACTTCAAGTCCTAGGGAGTGTAAATAACGACTGATCAGTTTGCGGTTATCACTGTGATCCTCAGCAAGCACCACCTTACCGGATAACAACCTATGCCCTGCAGCCGATTTAGCCTGCATATCATCGTGGCAAACTTGCTCTTCAACTTGTATACAAGGCAAATAGAACGAAAACTCACTGCCCTTTTTAAACTCACTCTGCACGCTAATATAGCCACCCATCATCGCTGCTAACTGCTGCGACAAACTCAAGCCCAAACCGGTACCGCCAAAACGTCGGCTAATGCTGTTATCTGCTTGACTAAAGCATTCAAAAATAAGCTTAAGCTGTGAGGAGCTCATACCAATTCCGGTATCTTGAATACAAAAGAGCAGCCCTTGATCCGTTTTGCTAACAGCAATTGTTACGTGCCCCTTATGAGTAAACTTAATGGCATTGGCGCATAAATTAATAAGTATTTGTTTTACTCGAGTTAAATCTAGCCGCGTAAAATAGGTATCACCTAACTGACTCTCTAATATCAGTGACAAGCCTTTCGCTTTAGTTTGTGGAGAAAACATAGCATGAACATCGTTGATCAATCGCACCATATCAAAACAGCTAATGTTAAGTTCTAGCCTGTTTGCTTCGATTTTACTTAAATCAAGCACATCATTAATCAGGCTTCTTAAATGCTCACTTTGTCGTTGTATTACCCTAAGCTCATCTTGTAATTGCTCAGCCTTATACTGACCACTAATAAGATCGTCAGTTTGCGCCAAAATAGCGGTTAATGGCGTTCTAATTTCATGGCTTATATTCGCTAAAAACTGGCTTTTAACCTCGTTAGCTTCACGCAGTTCTTGCGCCACACTTTGCAGCTCTTTGGTGCGCTGTTCAACTTGCTCACTCAGCTTTAACTTCGCTTGTTTTTCTGTTCGGCGTTTATAAACAGCAATTACTGTAATTAAAATCAATATGGCAACAATCACCAATAAGAACGTCAGCTGTGAACGTTTAGCTATTTGTAATTCTTGTAAGTATTGTTGCTGTTTTAATTGTTTAATTTCTTGGTTTAGCTGATTTGATTCAAACTGAATTTGAAATTGACTGACCGCTTTTGAGGCTTCTTCGGTATTAACACTGCGCTGATAATCAACATACTGTTGATGCAAACTTAACGCTTTTTCATAATCCCCTAAGCTAGCATGGATAAGCGCTTCAACCCCCAAACCGTCTTTTATGCGCATGCCATTATTATACTCTTTGGCAAGCGTAATTGAACGCTCTGAGGTTTCTTTAGCATTTTCTGTATCGCCTTGCACAAATTGAACAGTCGATAACACATGTAAGGCAGCCGCTAGTAAAGACTTATTATCAGCCTCAAGTGCAAACTGTTGCCCTGCATTAGCATGATATAACGCGACATCAAATTTATTTAATTTAAGATTAATTGTGGCTAAATTGGTGTGCTTAGTCGAAAGCTGAAAGGCGTTATTAACACTTTGATAGTAGCGCAAAGCTAATTGGTTGTAATGCAACGCTAACTGGTACTGCCTCGATTCAGTGTACGCCACACCCATGTTACCGTATACCTGTGCAACGCCATCGTCATCACCAAGCTCTTGAAAAACTTTTAAAACCTCACGATACATCTCAAGCGCGGACTCATACCGAGAGAGACGAATATAAATACCGGCGATATTATGTAATATATCGGCTTTATCTTGTGCGCTCCCCTCTTTTTCATAAATGACTTTGGCTTGCTGATAATAATCGAGGGCTAGCTCCATGTTATACATATCAAAGTAAGCGAGCCCAATATTACTGAGTAAGTTAGCCTGTTTAATCGGGCTTTTAAGGGTAATGGCAATGTTTAACGCGCGATTATAATCAACGACCGCTTGTTGCACTAACCCTTGATAATAAAGCACCACGCCTCGCATTTTAATTGCACGAAAATAAAGTTTTGGCTGTTCTTTAAGGGTGCTATTCGCCTCTAGTAATTTAAAATACTTTAGTGCATTAGCTAAATCACTCTGTGTAAACGCCAGCTCCGCTAAGTCACTGTAAATGGTCACGCGTTGTAAATTTGGAAGATCAGGGTTAGCTAATATGTCTGTTGCAAGGCGGTGCTTTTTAGTCCATGTTTGCTCAAGATCGAACTGCTCAAACAAACTTGTCTGCTCATTGGATAAAGCGTCGTTTGATGCACCACTCAGTACAACCAAAAGACCAATAAAGCAGATGCGCTTTAACCGAGTCAGCATAAAAATATCCTTTAATCCTTGCTAGCCATAATAAAATGACACCCAAACAATATGTAAACATCTAATTTAGACCAATATAAAACAGGCATTCACGCCCACTCCTTGGGGTTTAATGTTACTTAGGTGTATGATAATTTGTTCAAGATACACCAATTAATAGATTGTAAACAATGCTTAACCCACTGATAGATGAGATTTTTGAACTATTAATCAATAATAAAGTGTGGATGGTTCATACTTTAGCATCGGAACTAAAAGAACGTGGGCTACTTGATACCTTAGCAGCTGATCCTGGGCGTGATTTATTTAAACGTAATTTTTTAATTATGAATGCACTTTATCAGTTACAGCAGCAAGTTATGCCAAAACAGCAGCTACTGATTAAAAGTTTACATATTGAACTGGTGAGCGACCCTCGCCAAAACCAACTTCACCCAAACGATCCGCTGCGTGACTACTACTTAAACTGGCAAAACTTTGAAACATCAACAGCAGAAATTAACGCATTATTAGATAGCTTTTGGCAACGTTTCAGTAAGCCTAAACAACATGAAGCGCCTTTAAGTGCTCAGCAACATCAGCAATTAATCGCTCGCTGGCAATTAGTACAACCAATTACCTTAAAAACATTACAAAAGCGCTGGCGACAACTAGCCGTTCAGCATCATCCAGACAAACAAGGGGGTGATAATGAAGTGTTTAAACAATTAAAAATGGAATATGAGCAACTCAAGGCGAGCTGCTCATCTTAAAATGTAAAACTAGCGCGTCAGGCGACGAGCACGGATTTTACGCCCTTTAATATTGCCTTCGGTTAATTTACGTAACGCGGGTTTAGATGAGTTACGCTCTACCGCGACAAAAGCCACGTTATCAAGTACATTAATTTTACCCACTTGGCGCCCTGCTATACCATCTTTCCCGGTTAATGCCCCTAAGATATCACCCGCGCGCACTTTTTGCTTTTTACCCGCATCTATCATCAAGGTCACCATTTCAGGTTTGTATGGAGGCTTATCTAATAGGTTATAAGATGGCATTGGCTCAGGGGTAAAATCACGCTCATAGTGGTCACCAATTTGCGCTACTTTAAATTGCTCAGCATCACCGTAAATAGAACACGCAATGCCTTTTTTGCCCGCTCGCCCGGTACGCCCTACACGGTGAACATGCGTTTGTGGATCATGCGCTAAGTGATAGTTAATTACCATGTCCATATCATCAATATCTAAGCCGCGTGCTGCTACATCGGTTGCCACTAAAATAGACGCACTCTTATTGGCAAAATGAATCAGTGTACGCTCACGGTCACGCTGCTCTAAATCGCCATGTAATGCAACAGCGCTGAAGCCTTCATCGGCTAAATCATCACATACTTGCTGTGTTTCTACCTTGGTATTACAAAACACCACACAACTTTGTGGGGTAAATTTAAGTAATAGTAATTTAAGGGTTGGATAACGTTGCTTATTATTATCCATTTTATAGAAGTATTGCTTGATAGTGCTTTTTTCTTGCTGCTCTTCTACTTTAATCATTTCAGGGTTGCTCAGAACACGCTTTGCAATGGCTTCTATTGATTTTGGAAAAGTCGCGCTAAATAACAATGTTTGACGATTTGTTGGAATACACTCAATTATGGCATCGAGGGTGTCTTGAAAACCCATATCAAGCATTTGGTCAGCTTCATCAAGTACCAGCGTTTCAACATCATCTAAGCGCAATGTACCTTTACGAATATGGTCGTCAACTCGCCCTGGTGTACCTACAATAATATGCGCACCATGTTCAAGTGAGCCAATTTGAGGACCAATTGATACCCCGCCACACAAAGTTAAAATTTTAATATTATGAATACCGCGTGCTAATTTACGCATTTCAACCGCTACCTGCTCTGCAAGCTCACGGGTTGGGCACAGCACTAACGACTGAATACGAAAGCGCTTAACATTCAGCTTGGCTAAAACGCCCAGACTAAATGCCGCTGTTTTACCTGAGCCTGTTTTAGCTTGGGCAATAATATCTTTACCACTTAAAACAGGAGGCAGGCTTTGTGCCTGTACAGGAGTCATTTGGGTGTAGCCGAGTGTTGATAAATTATCAACTAACCCAGAAGGTAAGGCCAACGATGAAAAAGCAGTTGCGGTCACAGTAAATTCCATAGCAAAAAAATAACTTGAGAAAAGTCTCAATAAATATGCGGCTAATAATAGCAGATTTAACAATTAGCAACCATTAACAACGCACGATAAAAAGTGCAAATAAAGATATTGCAAATGATAGTTATTTTCATTAAGATCTGCGGCGTTTTACTATTCTAATAACTCTAAGCCGGAAGCTACTAATGAAACTTAACCCACTTTTTATCGCACTTTTAGCCAGTACCTCTGCAAATGTATTCGCTAACACCGCAAATATAGAGCGCATTGAAGTAAAAGGCAGTTACTTCAACGACTACAAAGTAGATAATGCCAGTGGCGCAATGAGAACCTCAACCTCATTACTCGATACCGCACAATCAGTCACTGTTATTACAGATACAATTGTAAATGAGCAACTAGCAACCACCTTAGGTGAAGTACTAAGTAACGATGCGAGTTTAACGCCAGGATCTAAGCAACGTAATCGTGAAGTATTTAACTTACGTGGTTTTGAGTTAAGTTCATCAACCGGCTACCTGCGTGATGGCCACCAGCATTGGTCGCACTATCAACAACCCATTGAAATTTTAGAGCAAGTTGAAGTAATTAAAGGACCATCGAGTATTTTGTACGGCCAATCGGGCCCTGGCGGCTTAGTAAATATGGTGACCAAAAAGCCAACCACACAAACGTTATTTAATGCCAGTGCCGATGTCGATCAACATGGCTCAACTCGCTTTATGCTTGATGCTGGCGGCGCATTGACTGAAGCTGAAGATTTACGTGCCCGTGGCGTATTAGTAAAACAAGATGTTGAATATTGGCGTGAGTATCAAAACGGTGATAACCGCGAACGCGATCGTTTTTTAGGTGCATTAGTGGTTGATTACGATATTAGCGATAATGCCTTAGTACGTGTTCACTATGACCGTACAGATGACGAAGCAGGTCTAGATACGGGTGCTTGGATCGATAATGATGCCAATATCATTGGTAACGATAAAACAATTCATGACATGTCTTGGGCCTTTACCGACATCACCGTTGAAAACATGGGCATTGATTTTAAGATGTTTTTAACCGACAACTGGCACGTAAATTTAGGCTACAACGAGCAAACATTTGAACGCCAGCGTTTTGAGTCAGCACCACGTAAGCCAAGTGACTTTATCGAAGGCGATAGTTATCAGTCACGCCCTTACGATCGCTTTGATGATTGGCAGTTTAAAACTGCTTTTATCGACTTTATTGGCGAATTTGAAACCGTGGGTGTGCATCATCAATTACTTGTAGGCGCTAATTCACTGGATTATTACTATGGCCAATTACGCACATCTGCTGATACGATTAATTTTTCTGCCGGTCAAAATGAGCCTAATCGCCCAAATATAAGTTACAAATCAGATGATACTGTTAGCTCATCTGCCTACGACTACTACGGGATTTATATCCAAGATTTGATTTCGTTCTCGCCTAAATGGCAACTATCACTGGGTGGTCGTTACGATAAACAAAGTAAAGAAAACAGCAATAACGAATCGTTCGTACCTAAGGTCGGCGTACTTTACCATCCAAATGCATCAGCAACCGTATACGCAAGTTACTCGGAAGGATTTGAGCCGCAAAACGAAACATTAGAAAATGAAAATGATGTTAATAATGGCATGAAACTCGATGCCATTACTTCTGAGCAACGAGAAGTTGGGGTTAAATGGCAACTGTTTGATGATCGATTAATGCTCAGCGGCGCCCTATTTGATATTAGTAAAACAGGCACCTTAGTGAGCGAAAATCTGATTAATCCTATTGGTGATATAACCAGCATAACCACGCAAGCAGGTGAACAACGCCATAAAGGCTTTGAACTTTCTGCACAAGGTGCTGCTACCGATCGTTTATTTGTTATGGCATCAACCATGTATTTAGATGCTAACTATGAACGAGATGAAGAATTAGAAGGTAAGCGCCCAACCGATGCGCCAAAGTGGTCCGCCTCACTTTGGACCCGTTATGAACTCAACGACGCCATTGCTTTTAATGCCGGCGCTTTTTATGAAGGTGAACGTTTTGCCGATAATGCCAATACAGTAACAAAACAGGGATATACGCGTGTTGATGTTGGCGCAACCTACGCACTTAAGGTAAGTAATACAGATATTAACCTGCGTTTAAACATTGAAAACTTATTCGATAAAAACTACCTAGCCGGTGGTGGATTAAATAACGTGACGGTAGGTGAAGGCACAAACGTGCGTTTAGCAGCGCAATTTAGCTTTTAAATACAAACTTTAAAAAACCATAGCCCACCTCAATTTGAGGTGGGCTTTTTTTTGAACTGACTTTTGAACCCACTGAATAGCCTACTCATCTCATCTATTTTTTATCCTGTTTGTTACATGCTTTAATGGTGTTAATCATTACAAAGGCTCTCTGAATATGAAACAATTGCTCACAGCACTCCTATTTACCACCAGCATGACGGTAAGCGCCAACAACAGTGAATTCACTACAAAACAGCTACAACAAGTAGATGAGGTGCGCACCACCGCCCTTAAAAGTGATTTAAGCTATCAATTACTAGAATCACTCACCACTGAAATAGGCCCGCGCCTACCAGGCACCGAAAACGATAAGAAAGCCGTTGCTTGGGCAAAAGCAAAGTTTGATGAATTAGGCTTTGATAAAGTCTGGTTAGAAGAAGCAACCTTCCCTGAATGGCGTCGCTATAGCGAAAGCGGAAAAATACTCACTCCAAGCGAGCAACCTCTGCATTTAACAGCACTGGGTAACAGCATTAGTACACCCAAAGAGGGGATCAGTGCACCTGTCGTCTTATTCGAAACCCTTGACGAATTAAAAGCTGCACCGGCGAATAGCTTAAAAGGTAAAATTGCTTATATTAATTACCGTATGAACCGTGATATTGACGGCAATGGTTATGGCCCCGCGGTAAAAGCCCGTGCTACTGGAGCAATTGAAGCAGCTAAAAAAGGCGCCGTTGCCTATATGATGCGCTCAGTTAGCACTGGCCACCATCGCTTTGCACATACCGGCGGTAGCTATTATAAAGAAGGGATAACTAAAATACCTAACGTGACTATTGCCAATCCTGATGCTGACCAAATAGCACGATTAGTCGCATTAAACAAAGACGTGTCGGTTAATATTAATGTACAAACCGAAAACCTAGGCGAGGGCACTGGTTATAACGTCATTGGCCAATTTAATGGTACTGAAAACCCTGAGCAATATGTACTTATTGGTGGGCACTTAGATTCGTGGGATTTAGGTACTGGCGCTCTAGATGATGGCGCTGGCGTTACCTTAACCATGGCAGCAGCAAAGCATATTAGTGATGTAAAACGTCCTAAGCGCAGTATTCGTGTTGTGCTTTTTGCAGCTGAAGAACTCGGCCTTTGGGGCGCAAAAGCGTATTTTGCAAAGCATAAAAATGAGCTTAATAACATTGTGGCTGCTGCAGAGTCTGACTTTGGTGCTGATGTAGTTTATGGCTTTGAATCAAATGTAAACGCAGCTTCACTGCCAGTAGTGCGCGCGATTGCCAAAGAGCTTGCGCCATTAAATATTGAATACATTGGCCAAAATGAAGCTAAAGGCGGACCCGATCTCATCCCATTTAAAAATGCAGTTTCTGCACCTATTTTTGAACTGGCACAAGATGGTACTGACTACTTTGATTACCACCATACAGCGGATGACACCCTTGATAAAGTAACACCCGCTAAACTTCGTCAAAACACCGCTGCTTATGCTGTATTTGCGTTAATGGCCGCCGACGCTAAAACGACCATTGAACCAAAAGCACGCACTAAAGAGTAACTGACATAATTACTTACAGTTTGCTGCTTTAACTAATACGCTCATTGTTTTAACTTAAAGAGAATTAAAACAGGGAGCGTATTTTCATGCTGCTTTTCAATACCAGTGAGTCTTTTCCTCATTTTACACAAGTACAGTGCTGCCCTAATTGCAAAAGTAACAGCTATCACTTAGTTAACCAAAGCCGCTTTTTGCGCTTTACTATTCTTCCTATAGTTCCGATAAAGTTGAGCTATAAACGCGAGTGCTATCAATGTGGACATTGTGAGCCTACAAGCATTAAAAAGTTACCCCTGTTCGAAAAGCTAAGCCTACCCAAATACTGTATTGGGTTAGTTTTATTGCTGTGGGTATTGTTATTTTTTTACCAAAAACACCTTAATGCTGAGGCGCTAAAACAAAGTTATTTAACCAACCCCAAAGCCTACGACACCTATTTAGTAAAGGCCGATAAATTCACTCATGAACCGTGGACACTGACTAATTTAAAAGTCGCGCAAGTGCTGAGCTTTGATCAGCAATTTATAACGTTTCAGGTGAGTAATTACAGCTATAAGCGCAGCAGCGCTATAACCACAGCAATGCGTGCCAGTTTATTAGTGCAAAGAGATTACTTTTCGTCTAAAACCATCACCCTACCTCGTAATGAAATAAAACGCTTATACAAGGATGACATTATATTCGACGTGCTGCGCCCCTATGCAAATAGTTTATATGGGGGATTTGTGATGTTTCCGCCACAGCCAAAACCTTTATATAAAGGAGTAAAGCTCGATAAAAATAATCAACAAGGAATTATGTACCACAAAGATGGGCAATACGATGAAGCGCTAGAAAGCTTTACTCTTGCAGCGCAAACAGGTTCTCAATGGGGGCAACTAAATCTGGCGCAAATGTATCGCGACGGGCAAGGCACAGAGAAAAACGCCCCACAAGCTATTTATTGGTATAAAAAAGCCATTGCTCAAGGTAATAGCAAAGCTAAACACGAGCTTGAGCAATTATGTAAAAGTGCACAATGTGAATAATGTAAAGTAGCGCGATTACGCCGCGCTACTATGGGTTTTAAAGAGCTTAGTATAGGTTACATGCATAATAACAATAACCAAACCCGCAACCACACCAAGTAAGCCATCAAATACTAAAGGGGCTAGCATCTCACCTACCCCACCTAAAGTTGACTGGGCGTAATGTGTGATATCAATCTGCGTATGATGCAGTAACTCAACACCATGCACTAAAATTCCACCCCCCACTAAAAACATGGCGATTGTACCTGCAAAGGCTAAAAACTGCATAAGTCGGGGAGCTGCTGCAAGTAGGCCTTTACCCAGTAATTCTTTAAATTTATTCGCAGAGAGTTTTGATTGGTTAAGTAAATACAATCCTGCATCATCAAGTTTTACAATTCCAGCTACCAGTCCATAAACACCAATTGTCATGATGATGGCAATAACACTTAGCACCAGTGCTTGATTCATTAACGTAGCCCCAGCCACAGTCCCTAAGGTAATTACAATAATTTCAGCAGACAGAATAAAGTCAGTACGAATAGCACCTTTTACTTTTTGCCTTTCATATTCAACTAAATCTAACTTTTCATCATCATCTATCGTTTCCTCATGGTGAGGTAAAAAGCGAGCAAATACTTTTTCAGCGCCTTCAAAACATAAAAATAAACCACCCATCATCAAAAGTGGCGTAATTAGCCAAGGCAACCACACACTAATTAATAACGCAGCAGGGACTAATATCGCTTTATTTAAAAACGACCCTTTTGCCACCGCCCATACTACCGGCAGCTCTCTATCGGCAGTGACCCCTGTAACTTGCTGCGCATTGAGCGCCAAGTCATCTCCTAGTACGCCTGCCGTTTTTTTAGTCGCAACTTTACTCATGGTCGCAATATCATCAAGTAAGGTCGTTATATCATCAAGTAATGTTAAGAGGTTA
The DNA here is from genome assembly GCF_030407915.1 of Pseudoalteromonas sp. APC 3250. Taxonomy (NCBI): domain Bacteria; kingdom Pseudomonadati; phylum Pseudomonadota; class Gammaproteobacteria; order Alteromonadales; family Pseudoalteromonadaceae; genus Pseudoalteromonas; species Pseudoalteromonas sp. APC 3250. Next base: position 70,069 of record NZ_JASDCM010000017.1, on the reverse strand, counting down.
GTGCCAGCCATGATATTCCCTAGCTAAAAATAAGAGCTTAAACATAACGTAAAGCCTTATTTTCACCAACGGTTAATTTAGCTTTGCTAAGCTCTTAATTAACCAAGCGACTAAATAAGTAAAACACAGCCTAATGAAACACTACGCCATTACTATTGCTTTAATAGCCCTGGTTGCATGCAATGAGCAACCCATTACAACAAACTACATGTGCGATAACACCGCTGCACAGCTAGATATTATTAGCAACAAACAGGCGACGCTCCGCTTTAATAAGCATGATTATTTATTAACTCATGAGGTGAGTGCCTCTGGTAGCAAATATATTAATACCAAGGTACTGTTTTGGAGTAAGGGCGAGCAAGCTATGCTAATAATTAACGGTAAAAAATATCAATGCACAAGCAATTAACCACTAACTAACAACATATTAAAAAACTTGCTACACTAACAAAAGTCTTAATACTGTTGATAAAGTTATGCATTCTATCGCTATAAAACATAAAATAATTTTAGCCTTTTCAGCTATTGGCCTGTTAATGCTCACCAGCTGCATATTTTTTTACTGGTCACTCCATCAAATCAGTACCACTAACTCGCGCATAGAAACGTTAGCGGTTCCGGTACAGCAAGCGAGTAAAGACCTGCGTTTATCGCTACTTTCAATTACTAAATTTAACGCCATTGCTTACAGCCAAACTAAACTTGATTTACTACTGCAAAATAAAAAGCAAGCACACGCAGAGCAAACACAGTTTTTTAATAAATTAGAGACGCTAAAAGCACAAGTTGCCAAGCAACAAAGTATGCAAACATTACTTGTTACTATTCATAATGACTTCACTAAACTAAACACTATAAGCAACGACATGCTTGCAGCAAAAGAGCAACGCTTTAAGGCGCAAAGTACCGCCGCAGCACTGACAGTTACCTTTAATGAACAGCTTCGCGATCTGAGTAACCAATTACTTGATATAGAGCTTATAAACGTAGCGGGCAACCAGCAATCGCTTTTAAATGCAGTCTTTGGCACAGCGACTCGAATTGATGATTTATTATTTACTCTAAACAATAATGTCAAAGGCATTGGGCAAGTAACCACCTCTGAAGATATCAATGCCCACCAACAGGACACTTCTTTTTTACTCGATAATATTCAATCTAATCTTAGTTATTTAGAGCAACAAGCCTCTCCTATTGCAAATAAGCTCAACGCCAATGAGTTAATAGCGGCGTTTAACGATTTAAGCAGCCTATTAAATAATCCTGATGGGCTGTATGCATTGCAGAACACTGTACTCAATAGCAAAGACAAGGTTGATCAGCGGTTTGAAAGTTTTCAACATGCTTTTATCATTATAGAAAATCAACTAATTGAGCTTAATAAACTTGCAGACACGCGCTTTAACTCCCTGCAAGAGAGCGCTAAGTCAGCAATCAATACCGGCTCTAGCTTAGTTATTATTATTGCTTTTGTTTTAATTGTTTTGCTGGTTATTATTTCAGTGTTTACTACTAACGCCATGCTAAAACCACTTAAAAAGGTGAATAAAGAACTCGCACGCATAGCCTCAGGTGACTTTTCACAGCGTAGTAATCCTCTAAGTAAAGACGAGTTTGGTACCCTACTGCATAATACCAATAAGCTTTGTGATGATTTAACTCACCTAATAAAAGGGATCAGTAACGACGCCTACGAACTCGATAATTCAGCCATTCAAACCAGTGAAAAAGGGCAACAAATGACCATCGTTGCTAAGCAACAGCTGGAACGCAGCGCACAAGCAACCTCATTAGCGCAACGTATGCTACAAAGCTCACAAGCCGTTTACGAACAAGCGCAGAGTACCTCAAATGAAATAACGAATGCCTCGCAGTTTGCAAATGATGTCAATGACATTGCAAACAACAATAGCCAAAGTATTGAATCTCTTTTAAGCCGCCTAGATAAAGCCGTCAGCAGCACCGAGGAGCTTGCACAATACACCAAACTGATTGGCGCTATTGTTGATACGATTAGCAGTATTGCAGAGCAAACCAATTTGCTAGCGCTTAATGCGGCCATTGAAGCAGCAAGAGCCGGTGAACATGGTCGAGGATTTGCCGTAGTGGCTGATGAAGTGCGTTCGCTTGCAGCACGAACACAAAGCTCCACTAGCGAAATAACCACCATGATCAACACACTACAACAACATACTCAGTCTACCCAAGCTGAAATAAATGATGGTCAACAACAAGCCAAACATTGTGTTGAAAACAGTACTGAACTAAATGCAGCCGTTGAGCGTATCAAAAGCACGTTAGTATCGGTCAATGCAATGAGCAAAGACATTGCCCATGCATCGCATGAACAACTTGCAAACAGCACTGATATCCAACAAATAATGGCTAAGGTAACCGATCATGCCACCTTAAATGCCGACAATGCGACGACCCTAGCAAGCGAAAGTGAAGATGTTAATCAACTTGCACACTCTTTAAAAGGTGCGGTAGAGCGCTTTAAGTTTTAAGTGCAAGTAATGACTTGGCTTGCATGAACTGGGTATAATACTTTTAACTTTTTGCTAAGTAACGGCCCACAATGAAATACAAAGATCTACGCGATTTTATCGATTTACTTGAAAAACGAGGCGAATTAAAACGCATCAGCCAAGAAATCGACCCGTATCTTGAGATGACCGAAATTGCCGATCGCACACTGCGTGCTAAAGGCCCCGCTTTATTATTTGAAAACCCGAAAGGGTATGACATGCCTGTTCTAGCTAACTTATTTGGTACACCTAAGCGTGTAGCAATGGGTATGGGCCAAGAAGATGTCAGTGAATTACGAGAAGTTGGTAAGTTATTGGCATTTTTAAAAGAGCCAGAACCACCGAAAGGCATTAAAGAAGCCCTTGGACAAATTCCGGTATTTAAGCAAGTCCTTAATATGCCAGCCAAAGAAGTAAAAAAAGCGCCCTGCCAACAAGTTATTTTACAAGGTGACGATGTTGATTTAACCAAGCTTCCTATTCAGCATTGCTGGCCTGGTGATGCTGCGCCTTTAATTACTTGGGGTTTAACCGTTACCAAAGGGCCTTATAAAAAGCGTCAAAATTTAGGGATTTACCGCCAGCAGTTACTTGGCAAAAATAAAATTATTATGCGTTGGTTATCTCATCGTGGTGGCGCGCTTGATTTTCAAGAGTGGTGCAAAGAACACCCTGGTGAGCCGTATCCGGTATCAGTGGCATTAGGGGCTGATCCTGCCACAATTTTAGGGGCGGTTACTCCGGTCCCCGATACATTAAGCGAATATGCTTTTGCCGGTTTATTGCGTGGCAGTAAAACGGAAGTGGTTAAGTCTATTTCGAATGATTTACAAGTACCGGCCAGCGCAGAAATCGTGCTTGAAGGGCATATTATGCCAGGTGAAATGGCACCTGAAGGCCCTTATGGCGACCATACGGGTTACTATAATGAAGTCGATGACTTTCCCGTTATGACAGTCACTCATATTACTCATCGTAAAGACCCTATTTATCACAGTACCTTTACGGGTCGTCCGCCTGATGAGCCAGCTATTTTAGGGGTGGCTTTAAACGAAGTATTTGTGCCAATTTTACAAAAACAGTTTCCAGAAATCGTTGATTTTTATTTACCGCCAGAGGGCTGCTCGTACCGTATGGCCGTGGTTACGATGAAAAAACAATACCCCGGGCACGCCAAGCGCGTAATGATGGGGGTTTGGTCATTCCTACGACAGTTTATGTACACTAAATTTGTTATTGTCTGCGACGATGACATTAACGCCCGAGATTGGAACGATGTAATATGGGCTATTACTACCCGTATGGATCCTGCACGCGACACCACGTTAATTGAAAACACGCCAATAGACTATTTAGACTTTGCATCGCCTGTCTCTGGCCTTGGTTCAAAAATGGGCATGGATGCAACCAACAAATGGCCTGGCGAAACAACCCGTGAGTGGGGCGAACCTATTGTTATGGATCAAGCCACTAAAGATCGCGTTGATGAACTTTGGGATAGCCTAGGTATTCTTTAACGACTTTGGTCTAGGCTATAAACTCACCCTGCGGATATGCTACTATTGCTCAAATAAAGTGCGTATCCGCTAATTTAAGGTAAAACATGCAAACATTACACGCTGACGTTGTCTCTATCAGTCCACTAACAGAATTTGTTCATAAAGTTATTTTAAAGCCGCAGCAACCCGTCACATTTGAAGCTGGCCAATATTTACAATTGGTTTTAGGTGAAAAAGATAAACGTGCGTTTTCAATTGCAAGCCGTCCTTCACAAACGGATGCTTTAGAATTACATATTGGTGCTTCAGTTGCTGACTCATATGCTATGCAATCGCTAGAGCACCTTCGTAGTGCCCACAATAATAATCAAACAGTTACTATTGAAGCGGGCTTAGGTGTTTCTCAACTACGTTTGCAGTGCGAGCGCCCCATTATTTTACTTGCTGGCGGCACAGGCTTCTCTTACGCAAAATCAATGGCCGATCACCTTGCTGAAATAAATTGTCAGCGCCCAGTGCTATTTTATTGGGGTGTTAAAGAAGAGTCTGCGCTGTATGCACACAGCGAAATGAAAGCTTGGGCAGATAGTCATAAGCACTTCGAATTTATTCCTGTGGTAGAAAATCCTACTGACAGCTGGACTGGCCATACTGGTTATGTGCATAAAGCGGTTATGAACGATATCATCTCGCTTGAACCTTATGATATTTACATGGCAGGTCGTTTTGACATGATAGGCATAGTGCGCGATGACTTTATTAGCCACGGTGCCATTCGCGAAAACATGTACGCGGATGCATTTGCTTTTATAAAATAACAGCAAATGCATCATTTTTAAGGCACCTTAGGGTGCCTTAATTGTTTTTATTGCCCGCCATTACCGCTGCGATGATTGTTATTACCTATTAAACTCATCAACATAAACAATTTCCTAAAATCCAATCTATAAACCATACTTTGTATAGAACATTCAGCGGGAGAAACCTAAATGCTAAATACAAAAGTAAAAGATTTTATGCAACACAAGTTGCCTCATATCACCCCTAATACAGAAATGACGACCGCCATTGCAGAACTACAAAAATTTAAATTGCTTGGTGCCCCAGTATTTGACGATAACAAGTTGCTAGTAGGTTTTATCTCTGAGCAAGAGCTACTTAAACCCCTAATGCAAAGCAGTTATTTTTGTGACGGTATGGTAAAAGTATCGCAGTTGATGCAAACAGAAGTTGTGACGGTCAGCGGTGATACCAATATCATGGAATTAGCAGAACAAATGCAACCCGGTAAGCCAAAGAATTACCCTGTGGTTGATGGTGACGTTGTAGTTGGCATGATCAGCCGTGCCGATATTTTAAAAGCACTTTATGATAATTACGTTAGCTGTCAAACTCACATATAAACAAAAATGCCACTGTAAACAGTGGCATTTTTTTATAGTACAGGTGATTAACGCTGTGCGACTTTGGTTTTGAGTGCCTGTTTATCTGCATCACTTAAATACGCAATCTCAAGTGCATTGGCTTGCGCTTTTTCCATATCAGCTTGCGATAAACCAGCTTGTGGCGCTGCAGTTGCGTATTCGTACTCAATTTCAATCCCTTCAACAGCCGGATCATCGGTATTAATGCTGGCCAAAATGCCATGATCTAAAAACTGTTTAAGCGGATGCTTAGTTAAATCATTCACTGTGCTGGTTTGAATATTACTGGTTAAGCACGATTCAATACCAATACGGTTATCACGTAAATAATCCATTAGCGTTGAGTCTTCAATCGCTTTAACGCCATGCCCTATTCTGCTTGCGCCAAGCTCGTTTAATGCCTGCCAAATACTGGCAGCACCCAATGCTTCGCCAGCATGCACAGTAACCGCTAAATATGCATCGCGTACTTGTTTAAAGTGATCAACAAACAGTTCACCAGGGTAACCAATTTCGTCACCCGCTAAATCAACCGCGACCAAATCATTTTTAAAAGCAAGTAAAGCATCCAGCTCGTGTTGACAGGTTTTAACACCGTAAGTACGAGATAAAATACCAATTAAGTTTGCTTTAATATCAGCATCTTTTGTTGCACTTTTAATACCATCAACCACGGCTTCAACAACGCCCTGAGGATGTAAACCTTGGCTTTGTGCCATGTAGTAAGGGCTAAAACGTAGTTCTACGTAATCAAGGCCTTGCGCTTGTGCATCTTCAATGTTTTCTATCGCAATTCGTCTACAAGCATCATAATCACCCAGTACCGTGACCCCCCAATCAAGCTTTTGTAAAAATGCCATTAGGTTTGGCTCAGGATCAATAACTTGAACATGAGGAATAAGTGCCTCAACATTATCTGCTGGTAAAGCTATATTAAACTGACGACCAAGTTCTAGTATGGTTTGCGCGCGTACATTCCCATCTAAGTGACGGTGAATATCTAGCAAAGGTATTTTTCTATTAATCATAGTAGCTACTCGGTTGAGTTAAAATTGCGCGAATGATACGCAGGTACAGTAATATTTCAAGTGTAGAATATTTAAAATGGCGCTTGGAGGTCTTATGTCTGCCTTTTGTACAAAAATAACTGTTACTTATCTAAGCGAGATAAATAATACCAAAGCGTTTTAAATAGCTCATCAGCTTCAATAGGCTTGGTCATATAGCTATCCATTCCAGAGGTAATCGCTTTTTGAGCGTCTTGTTCGTGAGCGTTGGCGGATAAACCAATAATAGGTAAATCAAAAAAACCTAACTCATTACGAATCACTTTTGTTGCTTGTAAGCCATCCATATTCGGCATTTGAATATCCATTAATACTAGATCGTAGTTTTTTTCGCTAAGCATCGCAATCGCTTCTAAGCCATCATTTGCGATATCAGCAATACCGTGTTTAGTTTCTAAAATAGCACTTACAACATGTTGGTTTAATGGGTTGTCTTCCACTATAAGTAATTGATATTTTTCTAAAGAAATATTACTCACATCAATTTTTGATAAAGCATCAGCACTGTATTTGGCTTTTGGCAGCGATGAATGAACTGGTAAGCTAAAAGTAAACGTAGATCCATGCCCCTCACTGCTTTTTAAATCAATAGCCCCTCCCATCAATTCGACCAATTTTTTACAAATACTCAAACCTAAACCTGTACCACCGTACTGACGCGACGTTGAGCTATCTGCTTGAGAAAAGGGTTTAAAAAGCTGTTTTTGAGCTGCAGAGCTAATGCCAATCCCGGTATCGTTAACGCTAAAGTATGTCATTTTTGATGATTGCCAAATCTTTAACGTAATACAGCCCTTTGCGGTAAATTTTACTGCATTATTTAATAAATTAAGCAGAATTTGCTTTAAACGAATAGGATCGGTATTGAGAGTTAAATGCGCATCGCTGTCATACTCTAATTTTAAAGAAAGCGATTTACTCTCCATCTCAAATTGCATTAAACCGACGATGTCCTCGGCTAATTGTTTGAGGTTCACAGGCTCTTGCATTAACTCAAGTTTACCGGCTTCCATTTTAGAAAAGTCGAGTACATCGTTTAACACTCTTAATAATACACTTAGAGCACCATCAGCTTGCTCTATATAGCCTTTTGCTTGCTGCCAATCCTGTTGTTGTAGCGCTAGATAGTGCATACCCTTTATGCCATTTATTGGCGTGCGTATTTCATGACTCATGTTGGCTAAAAACTGACTTTTTATAGCATTGGCTTCATCGGCCTTTTGTTTTTCTTGGCGTAGCGTGAGTGTTTGCTTTGCCACTTGTTCGCGAATCCGAATATTGGTAGCCGTCACAGAGATCAAAAATATAATCAACAACCACACAAATAACATACCCACTATTTGCGCTAGCCAGTATATGAACCACGATGATTTTAAAACGGGTTGATGCAGCTCAACGCGCCACATTCGCTGACCAATTAACAACTGATATTTTTTTAGTAACACCATAGAATGATGCTCTGCAATATAAAGTGCCTGCTGTTTTTCAGCATTATTAATATCAAAAAAACTAATCGCAATACGCTCATTAGAGTCAAACGACAGCGACTTAGAAAGTTTAGCTAAGCTAACCACGGCAACAACAAATCCTTTAAAATCGCCTTCTGTTACCACATTTCCAAAAACGGGATACATAAAGAGTACACTTAATCCATCGTTATTCGGTATCAGTGCTGTCGGTTCACTGATCACCAATTCATTAAGTACTTTAGATTTAGTGAGTGCTGTGCGTACTTGCTCGTTTGAACCTAAATCAAACCCAACAATATCTTTCATTCCCCTAAGTGGGTTTATATATTTTACGGGGTAATAGAGCTCTCGATAGGGGGCTTTTTGCCATTGCCCATTCGCTGATTTTTGTTTGATAAACGGGTTTTCGCTATCAACTTGCTCAATCCATGATTGATACTCGGCACGAGAATCATCAGTAATCGCAGGAACCCATTTAAAAGCAAGTATTTCTTCACTGTAGCTTAATTGTTTAGCTGTAAACTGCGTAAACTCACTAAAACTAACGTCTTCACTATTTGCTAAAAAACCACTTAATAAAGATAGATGCGCAATGATCTCATCTAACTTTTGATTTATAGCGCTTTGAGTCGCAAGCACTTTCGTTTCTTGCTTTTGAGTGTCTTTTTGTTTTTTTACGCTCGCTGCACCATAAAAGCTAATACTAATAATCGCATAAATAAGTAATGCAGGAACAATAACTTGTAGTCGATGGCGCATCTCAGAATAGTGAAATACAGCTAATAGTAATGGGGTAAAAATTAATACGCCAATGCTGTCACCTATCCACCAAGTAATAAAATTATCCAGCGCATTCGCAGCAGGGATGATCTGGTTAAATACTAATAAGCTCGTACCAGCAATGGCGCCTATAACACAACAGACAGGACCTGCAATTACTAAGCTTTGAATACTCAATTTTATCGATGAAAGATCTAGAGGGGCTTTTATTACTTTTGTAATTATTTGCGCGCCGAGCCATGCTTGCAAAAAAGCAGCGCCGCTGAGGCCCACTGCATGTAACAAAATTTGCCAGTTTAAAATATCTGTAACATGGTCTAAATGAATTAAATTAATCAGTAAAGAACCAGCAATAATGCCTAAGTAAGCGCGATGGCGCCATAATAAAAAACTGGCTAGTGCAATGCCTGCAGGTGGCCAAGAAGCCACGGCATAACCGTCAACTGCGAGTAATAAATTACTAAGATAACCAGTAAAAAAATAAGCGCATGCAAGACTAAAAGAGAGTGTAAACACATTTTTCATAGCCTTCGCTCCTGCGCTTTTAATTATTGATTTATAAAATATAATCCATTATTGATAGAGCACAAGCGCCTTATCTAATTGTGCGCTGTGTTTATAGCTTAGTATAGCTTGTTGTCGATACTGTGATTTGTTATCGCTATTAAGCGCTTTGTCGAATACTCGTGCAGCTAAATCATAATCACCTTGGGCATTCGCTAAACACGCCAGCGCTAATAATAACGCGTTATTGTGCTCGTCTTTTTTCAACCGCTCTTGAATGCTTGATTGCAGCTTGTAAGCATTACTTGGCGCAGCTTCACGTAAAATGTCGGCAAGTTCAGAGTGGTGCTTAGCGTGTTTGAGCATTTTAATTAACTCGTTTTCAATACTCGCCAACTGCCCTGTTTTTGCCATTTGAGTTAAGTACGCAGTGTGCGCATGTGCTTGCAATTTCTTACCTAATTGCTGGTACTTACTGGTTAGCTCATCACTCGCTTGAGCAGCAAAATAAGCTAAAAACACCTGCTGCCACTGCTTATCGCTCAATGCATCTTTACGTAATAAGCGCGGTAAAAAGTCTTCTAATATTTTAAAGTGCTGCTGTTGCACCAACACTTCAGTGTACAGTTTAAGCTCAAGTACCGTGGCTTTTTTAGATTCAGCCGCCATCCGTATTTGCGGTTCAATAACACTGCTGTCGCCACTGGCTAACCATAGTTTAGCCACTTTTAGTTGCTGCTCAGGGCTTATTTCAAACAAGTATTCCAGCGCTTTATCGGGTTGATTATTTGCCAGTGCAGCTTTTGCTAGTAACGCCAAACGTATGTCTAAAAATTTAGCTGGCACACTGTTACTTGATAACGCGCTTTCCACTTGCGCGTAATCGTCATTAATCAAGCTCCACAGTGCTTGCTCTATAGCTGCATGCTTGCGCTCTTGGCTGCGAGCAAAAAATCCATGTTTGGTATTTCTGTAAATAGATAAACAGTAGCGTACGAGTTTGTAAGTTAAATACAAAGCCGCTGCGCTCAGTGCCGCCATAATACAAAACGAAACAATCGTACCTTCTATGGTGGTGTTATTAAATGAAATCAGCACATAGCCTTTTTCATCTAACACGAAAGGAGTGATCGCTAATACCAATACAATAGCGACAATAAAAATGATCAACCCTATCATTGTGCCCACTCCTTAACTTGCTCAGTACTTTGCAATGTCACCTCAGGGTTAAAGTTAAGCGGCTCTTTTTCAAGGTTTACTAAAGTTTGTAGTACCACTTTTGTGGCATTATCATCTTGCTTAAAGTATTCATTAACCAAACGTTTTGTGTCGTTTAAGGCGCTAAAATAGATGCTGGCTTGCTTGCTCATTAGTGCATCTTGCGCCTGAGTAATATTGAGCTTTATGCGCTGATTAATCAGGTGGCGCGCTCTATCAGTTAATAGCGGCTCTATTAATACCCCTTCGTGATGGCGAATTGTAATAAAGCTATCAACTATTTTATTCCAGCTATTTCGGATGTTTTGTTGCCAATCACTCATATTTTCAGAGAGCGCGTTTTCATCAGTTACTGACGCTTCTTCTGGCAAATTAACCGCATTAAATACCAAGTTATCGATACGATCTTTTACACTATTTAACTGTAAGTAAATCGCCTCTGTTGCAACGGGTTTAATGCTATCGAGCGTTTGTATGTCTTGTATAATTGCTTGGCGTAACTCAAGCGTGCCTGGGTGATCGCTTAAAAGTGAATCTAAACGTTTAAGCACTGCACTTGTGCCTTGGTAATCTTGTTCAGCCCACAATTTAAATTCAGCCATGCGTTGTAAGCTAGTCACTTCTTGTGGGTTTAATGTGTTACCACTTTGCTGCACTTTTTGCAGTGCTGCTTTTAATGCTTGCTGATTTTTTACAGAGTTTTCATTAAGCGCCATAGCAGTTTGCTCTTCGCTCTTTTGTAACGCTTGCTGTAGACTGAGCTGCTCAGACTTAAGCGCTTGCAGCTCTTGCTGCAATATCTTATTTTGCTCTGTTAATGCATTAACCGCTAAATTTTGCACTTTACCGGCATTGAGCTTTTGATAAAACTCATAACCCACGCCACTGGCAACAAGTAACGAAATCACCAACGCTAAACTCCCCACCTTACTCACTTTATGGGTATTATTTTGCGTTTGATTATTGGCTTTTGCAGTGTCATTTTTAGCGGTGTTAGACGTGTTATTGGCTATTGGCTGCGCTGCTGCTTTTTCTACTTTTGACGTCGCTGACTGTTCACTCATTTTGCTACCTTGCTGATTAATGCAGGCAAACATAGCGTGGTCGCTAGCTCCTGCCGCAGTATGTATATGTGTCGAATTTATTTTTTGCTGTTGTAAATAATCGCCAATACGCTCACTGGCAACATAAAATTCGCACTGTTGTAACCATGTTAGTTGCGCCGCGGTAAGGGTATTAAAAATGGCATCAACGGCGGCATTACTAGTAATGACTATACCGTGTACATTCTGGCTTTGCCAGTGGTCTATCCAGTCAGCGGATTGTTGCGCTACCGGCTCGCGCTGATACACCACACAATTATTTAAAAAAGCACCGCGTTGTTTTAAGGTTTTTGCTATCTCAGGTCGCCCACCAATGCCTTTAACCAACACGATATTACTGCCATCAACCTCAGCCAATGACTTAAGCGCCAGCAACCCCTCAGAGTCATGTTGTTTTGGCAAAGCAGCACGTACACCAAATACTTCATAAATGGTGTCGGCTGTTTGTTGGCCAACACCATAAAACTGCGCTTTGGTGTTAATTACAGGCTTAAGGGCACTCAGTGCATGTACTGCATCTTGCGAAACAAAAATAATTTTGTCGGCATTAACCAACGGGCTTAGCTCAACGCTGGTTGGGGTTAAATACGTTATTTTTAGAACAGGACATAAAGACGCTTGATAACCCGCTTGCTCAAGTTGCTGTGCAAGGGCTGCGCCTTTTCCTTCGGGCCGAGTTATCAAGATGTGTTTCATTATGCGTCTCGATATACGTCAGCAAGGATTTTATCTGCGCCTTGTGCTAAGAGTTTTTTAGCCAGCTCAACTCCTAATTTTTCCGCATCATCAACATGCCCACAAATTTCATCGCGTAAAATTTCGCTGCCATCAATCGCCCCAACTAAACCACGTAAATGCACTTGCTCACCATCAACCAATGCATAAGCACCAATCGGAACTTGGCAGCCCCCTTCTAAGTGGCGGTTCATTGCGCGCTCGGCATTAACACGAATACGAGTTTCACTGTGCTCCAGCGGAGCTAATAAGGCTTTAGTAACTTCATCATTTATACGGCATTCAATACCGACAGCACCTTGACCATTAGCAGGTAACGACACTTCTGGCTCAATAAAGTCACGAATACGTTCACCCATTTCTAAACGAATTAGCCCAGCCGCTGCGAGTATAATCGCATCGTATTGACCACTATCAAGCTTTGCTAAACGTGTATTTACATTGCCACGTAAGTCACGAATTTCTAAATCTGGACGCAACGCTCTAATTTGGCATTGGCGACGTAAACTTGAGGTGCCAACAATGGCGCCTTGCGGTAACGCATCAATATTGGCAAAATTATTTGATACAAACGCGTCACGCGGGTCTTCACGCTCACAAATAACATGTAACTCTAAATCATCTGGAAATTCGACTGGCACGTCTTTCATTGAATGCACTGCAATGTCTGCTCGCCCATCAAGCATGGCTTGTTCTAGTTCTTTTACAAATAAGCCTTTACCACCAATTTTAGCCAGTGGTGTATCTAAAATAATGTCACCTTGAGTCGACATAGGCACCAGCTCTACACGCACGTCATCGTGAAAATGCTCTAGCTGCGCTTTTACAAATTCAGCCTGCCACAGTGCCAATGCACTTTTACGAGTAGCAATGCGAACTAACTTTGTTTTTTCAGTCATAAAATATCCATTAATAATTACTGGGGTCTGTTGACCTTCCAGGATTAAAACCTGTTCTATCTGAGGGCGATTTAATCAGCTAAAATTCTAAATTCTTTTTGCGCAATGAGTAAGCCTCGCTCATCAACCACATCAACGCGCCAATTCCCTAGCTGGGAATCCATAATATTTTTAGTTGAGTAAGTTCGGTAGCGCGGAGAAGTAACTTTGAGCGACACTTCCGCCATCACTTCCCCTTCAAATAACCAAATGTGCTTTACCTGCTGACCTTGTAAGTTTTTAAGCTCACTAAAAAATGACAATGATTCTTCAAATTGGCTTAAACGCACATCGGCGGCAAATACATTGGTTGGTTCACGATTACTCACACTGCGCGTCAATACGGCGCGGCTAATAGTAGCTGTATCTATTTTGGCACCAATGGCCACACTCGCAACTTGTGCTGATTCAGCAAATACTTTTTGCTCAGCCGGTTTTTCACTGGCCGTTTCGGTTTCAGGCGTTTGGTTATCTGTTGCAGCCATGGCTGCTTCTTCAGGCTCAGCAGTGATCGTTGGCTCTACTTCTTGCTCAATAATACTTTGTTGAACTTCAGGCTCTGATGTTACTTGTTCGGTAATAGGAGCTGGTTTTTGCTCATCTGGGGAAAGGATTTTAGGTGCTGCAATTGCGACACTGCTCAGCAGCTCCTCATCAGCATCTGTTGCGTTTTCACTCTCTGCTGATGCTGCAGTATCATCGCTTAACGACACAATTGCTGTTTGTTGCTCAGTAAAATCTAGCTGCTCATTAGGATGCGGCGCCCCTTGATCAGCATTCACAGCGCTAGACAGGCCGTAAATAACCGCTGCAGAGGTCATAATCACCAACATAGAAATACTCACAATCCGACGCCAATGCCACTCATAGCTCACGCTGGGTTCGCTAACCTGTGGTTCACGTTTTACATTTGCTGTTATTACTATTTTTTGACTCATTTTGACCCTCAGCGGCTCCTAAACTAACTTAAGCGAGAAATTAACCATTGGCGCACAGCTTGTAACTCTTGTGTACAAACCTGATGCCCCATAGGGTATTCTTGCCAACTCACATCCATGTTATGCGTTGATAATACTTCAAACGCACTTCTACCCGCGCTATGCGGTACAACGTCATCTTGGCTCCCATGAGCCATAAATATATTTAGCTGTGTTTGCTTTGCTTCATCAGCCAATTTATGTGGCACACACATATAGGTTGATAGTGCCATAACGCCAGCAAGCTTTTGCTCTAAACGCGGGGCTAAATGTAGCGATATGACGCCACCTTGTGAAAATCCCGCTAAAATAATTTTGTTCGCCGGTATGCCGTTAGCAATTTCTTGCGTTATTAATTGCTCAACTTTTGCTGCAGACTCCCTAACCCCTTGCTCATCTGCACGTTTGTCTAAATCCATCGATTTAATGTCATACCATGAGCGCATCTGCATACCGCCGTTAATAGTAACAGCCTGCATAGGCGCATGCGGAAAGATAAAACGCACACCTAGTTCACTGGGTAAATCGAGCTGTGGCGCTACTGGGGCAAAACCGTCACCAGAATCACCCAAACCATGTAGCCAAATAACCGTGGCTTTATGCGTTCCCTGAGCTGGGTATTGAACAAACTCTAAACTCATAGCGATGATTGCCACTTAATTTCTTGACCCGCTTGACGTGTTGACGCTTCATTGATGAAACTCCAAAACTCTGCACCTGAGCGGTTATCAATCCATTGACCATCACGCATTTCAAAATGGTGACCATTAAATTTTGTTGCCACCCACACTTGATGCAACGGTGCTTGCTTATTAATCACAATTTTACTGCGATCTGGAAAAATAATTTCTAAAATACCTTGAGCCGATTCATAATCTAAATCTGCTTCACAATCATCAACTTGTTCTTCAATTGTGAACATAAGAGCTTCTGCTAACTGGTGATATTCGTGATCAGTCATCGTTAATTTCCTTTGCAGGCAAGACGCCTAAATAATGGGTGCATGTTTGTACAGCTAGTGTAACAGGAATAAAATCATCCGCGAATAGCTGCATTTTTTAGATATTCTGTTACTCTGCGATTATAAAGCCAGCAACCGTATTAATCTAATGAAAGCGACATATACCTTACAATTAAAACAACTATTAATCAGCACCGTTTTGTTGTGTGCGTTAGCTGGCTGTGGTCAAAGCGGCCCGCTGTACTTACCAGAGCAGCCTACTGAACAAAATCAGCCAACAGACACCCCCAACAAGCAAACACCTATTGAGCAAAAACAGGAGCAGTAAATGGATTTTTTTAATTATAAAAACAATCAACTATTTGCTGAAGATGTCAGCGTAGCAACGATTGCACAGCACTATGGTACACCGTGTTATGTGTATTCAAGAGCGACGTTTGAACGCCATTATTTAGCGTTTGCCAATGCAGCTCAAGATCATAAAAGCCTAGTGTGCTACGCCGTTAAAGCAAATTCAAATATTGCAGTATTAAATATACTGGCGCGACTTGGTGCGGGTTTTGACATTGTTTCAAAAGGCGAGCTCGCGCGGGTCATCAAAGCGGGAGGCGCAGCCAATAAAGTGGTGTTTTCTGGGGTTGCTAAAACCGCTGACGAAATTGCTTATGCGTTAGAATTAGGTATTAAATGTTTTAACGTTGAATCAATCTCAGAGCTTGAGCGCATTTCAGAAGTAGCGTGTGAGCTTAATCTAGACGCGCCAATTTCTATTCGTGTTAATCCTGATATTGATGCTAAAACACACCCGTATATTTCTACTGGCCTAAAAGAAAACAAATTTGGCATTGGTATCGAAACCGCGTTAAGTGTGTACCAACATGCTGCGTCGTTACCTGGCTTAAATATAGTTGGGGTTGATTGTCACATTGGCTCACAGCTGACACAAACCAAACCGTTTTTAGAGGCGCTTGATAAACTACTGGCATTAATTGATGAGTTAAAAAATGCAGGTATTGAGTTAAGCCATTTAGATATTGGTGGAGGCCTTGGCGTAACCTACGACGACGAACAGCCTCCCCACCCGAGTGAGTATGCAGCACAAGTAACACAGCGCCTTACTAATTATCGCCACCTTGAACTGATTTTTGAACCAGGGCGAGCTATTGCCGCCAACGCTGGGATTTTAGTGACTCAGGTTGAGTTTATTAAGCAAAATCAAGACAAGTACTTTGCGATTGTTGATGCGGGTATGAACGACATGTTGCGCCCATCACTTTATCAAGCGTGGCAAAAAATTATTCCTGTCTCGGTGCGTGATGACGAAACACCTACCCACAACTATGATGTGGTTGGGCCGGTGTGTGAAACCGGTGACTTTTTAGGTAAAGACCGCCCTCTAGCACTCAAACAAGGTGACTTATTAGTGCAGCGAAGCGCTGGAGCATACGGCTTTACAATGAGTTCAAATTATAACTCACGCCCACGGGTTGCCGAAATAATGGTAGATGGTGAGCAACATCATCTTATTCGCGAACGCGAAACCATCGAGAGCCTGTACCAAGGTGAGAAAATTTTACCATAAACGTTTTTGTTACCTAGCTGCTCTGTGGCATGATTAGCGCAGAGCAAAACCGAATTAGAGCGCTATGTTAGTTAATTTTTCCAAAATGCACGGCTTAGGTAACGACTTTGTTGTGATTGATAATATTACACAAAACGTTTTTTTATCCCGTGATCAAATCAAAAAGCTGGCCGATCGCCATTTCGGCATTGGGTTTGACCAATTACTGATGGTTGAAGCCCCTTACTCACCCGATCTCGATTTTCACTATCGGATTTTTAATGCCGACGGCCACGAAGTAGAACAATGTGGTAACGGCGCCCGTTGCTTTGCCCGCTTTGTGCGCATGAAAGGCTTAACCAATAAACATAAAATTAGCGTTTCAACTAAATCTGGTAACCTCACCCTGTATATTGAAAAAGACGGCCAAGTAACGGTTAACATGGGACACCCTAATTTTGAGCCGAGTAAAATCCCGCTTAAAGCAACCAAACGTGAGCTGACTTATATTATTCGTGCAGAAGAACATACCGTTTTTAGCGGTGCTGTTTCTATGGGTAACCCGCATTGCGTCATGGAAGTAGACGACATTGAAACGGCACAAGTGAGTACCCTTGGCCCGTTGCTTGAAAATCATGAACGTTTTCCACAGCGCGCAAATATTGGCTTTATGCAGGTTATTTCTCAAGAACACATTAAACTCAGAGTGTGGGAACGTGGTGTAAGCGAAACACTTGCTTGTGGTACCGGTGCGTGTGCCGCTATGGTGATTGGCTTTATTCAAAACAAGCTCACCAGCACAGTGCAAGTTGATTTACCAGGCGGTAGCTTACAAGTTCGCTGGAGTGGCGAAGGCCACCCTGTGCGTATGACAGGCCCCGCTGAACATGTATTTGATGGGCAAGTTGCACTATGAGTGAATTAACTAAACAGCAAGTAATAGATTACTTACAACAGCACCCTGATTTTTTAATAAATCAACCTGCGCTATTAGCGCAACTTGAGTTACAACAGCAAGTTCAGGGTGCGACTTCGTTAGTACATATTCAGCAACGTCAACTACGTGAACATAATACTCAGTTAAAACATCAAATCGAGACGATGACCAAGCATGCCACGCAAAATGAACTCGTGTACCGCTTGTTCAGTCAATGCCATCGTCAGCTTTGGAGCAATTACGACTTTAATACTTTGGCAAGTAACTTACGCAACATTATTTGCATGAGCCCGACTATTAATGAGTGCAAACTCGTAAGATACGACAGCGCGTTTGAGGGCTTAGTAAAGCATAGATTGTCAGATAGTAATCATTATTTAGGGCGGGTAAATCAGCAAGAGCGCGACTTACTCTTTAACGATGATACCCAATCGACCGCCCTGTATTTAATTGGCGAACCCACTAACCCCTACGCAATTTTGGCTTTTGGCAGCCACGATGAGAACCACTTTGAGCCCTCACAAGATAACTTATTTGTGTTAGATTTTGTACGCTCATTACAAATACGGTTACTGGAACTGGCATGAGCGACGACACGCCAAATATTAGCGACTTAAGCGATAGCTGGCGTACACCCATTACATTATTTAGTGATTACTTAAAATTTGAACGCCAGTATTCAGCGCACACCGTCAATCAATATGTTAGCCAATTAGGTTTTGCCGCCTTGTATTTTAATAAGCTATGCGACAATTGGTTTGCCGTACAAAGTGAGCACATTCGCCGTTACAGCATGGCGCTGCGCGCTAAGCAACTGAGCGGCAGAACAATCAGCTTAAAGCTAAGCTGCATTCGAAGTTTATATAAGTTTTTAAAAGCAAAAAATATTACTGAGCAACCGCATTACCATAACCCCGCGCAAGGGATAAAAGGCCCTAAATTTGCCAAGCCTTTACCTAAAAATCTTGATGTTGACCAAATGGCACGTTTACTCGAAATCCCCGATGACGATCCACTTGCCATTCGAGATAAAGCCATGATGGAACTCATGTATTCATCAGGTCTGCGCATTAGCGAGTTAGTTGGTGCTAACATGCAGGATATAAACGCCCGTAATGGTGAAATACTGGTACGTGGTAAAGGTGCAAAAGAACGGCTAATACCGGTTGGCTCTAAGGCCCTTGAGGCATTAAAGAAATGGCTCGCGGTTCGGCCGCTATTTATGGGCGCAGACGAACACGCGGTATTTTTAAGTAGTAAAAAAAACCGTATCTCTGTGCGCCAAGTCCGTTTGCGAATGCAAGAATGGGGCATTAAACAAGGTATAAGCTCACAAGTGCATCCGCATAAATTACGCCACTCATTTGCGTCGCATATTTTAGAATCGTCTGGCGATTTACGAGCAGTACAGGAGCTATTAGGCCACAGTAGTTTATCTGCAACCCAAGTTTATACTCATTTAGATTTTCAGCACTTGGCTAAGGTGTACGACAACACCCATCCACGAGCTAAAAAACGAACCGATTAGGGTAATAACCATGATCCGATTTAATCGCGCAATTTCTCCTTTTTCTGTACTAAGCTTTGACTTAGACGACACCTTATACGACAACCGCCCAATCATAACCGCAGCCGTTCAGGCGCAAATTGATTATTTAAATGCGCTGCCAGGCTATAAAAAACAGGGGCCACAGTTTTGGCAACAATGCCGTGAGCGAGTTGTTCAACACCAACCTGAACTCATTGATAACGTCACTCAGTGGCGTAAACATACCCTACGCTTAGTTTTGTCTGAGCTTGGTTTTAAAGACGATGAAGTAGAGCATCATGCACACAGTGCTTATCAAGCATTTGCTGATGCGCGCAGTAATATTGAAGTGAGCGAAGACGTACTAACATTGCTTGATAAACTAAGCCAGCACTACAAATTAATTGCCATTACTAACGGTAATGTAGAGGTTGAGCGTTTTAATTTAAAAGATAAGTTTGAACTGGTGCTGCAAGCTGGCCTGCACGGTAAAGCTAAACCACATACGACCTTATTTGATCAAGCTGCAACACATTTGCGTATTAACAACAGTGAAATTTTACACATAGGTGACAGCCTTGATAGCGATGTGCAAGGTGCTAATAACGCTGGCTGCCAGTCTGTGTGGTTAAATAATCAAGCACAAGCCTATGCCTACAAAGGACTTGCTGATATTGAAATAACCAACATTCATGCGTTAACCCACTTAATTGGTAAATAAACTATGCTTGTTTTATTGGCTCAATTGAATATAAATCAATCATAAGATAGGTTAGGGGTAATTACTTAACAATATCTTATAATAACAAGGACAGCGTATGACGCTTACAAACTACTTAACAACGCTCGCGAATGAGCCTAAAAGCATTGCTTTTGCTGATACTATGGCCGTTATTGATGAGCATTATACTTTTACTGCATGCAGCTTTAGTAACCATGGGTTGTTGAGCTCTGCGAGTGAGAATAACGGTTCATGCAAGATTTTTGCATTTGCAAAGCTCAATGGTCTTAGTAAGCAAAATACATTAGATTGTTTTGGGGCATTTTATCGCGAAGATGTGCTAAACAACCCAGATGCAGACGATCACATGAATATTCGCACCTTTATGTTAGCGCCTGAAGCTACCCCATTTTTAGGTGTTACCTTTGATGGTACGCCATTAACAGCAAAAAAATAACGCTCCAATCAGCGTTATTCAGCCACTATTAGCGGTTTTTCCATAAAGTAACGAGTGCCATTAAGTGGGTAATAATCAAGTTGATATTTAACTTGGTAACCCCGTTTTTCATAAAAAGGTTTGGCTTGAAAGTCTAAGGTGTCAAGCTGAGCCTGAACGGCACCCATTTCAATTGCTGCATTTTCAAGTGATGTTAATAACGAATCAGCCAAGCCATTGCCTCGTACCGATTCATCGCACCATAACCAGCTTATTAGCAACCAGTTACCAAACACATGACCGCTTATGCCTGCAACTAACTCACCTTGTTTATCGAGATATTTAAAGCCAAGAGGTTGACGCTGTGCGTCGAAGTGCTGAGCATTAAACTCAAGCATGTGCGCGCGCAGTGCTTGATTTAATTGCTCAGAATTATCGGGATGTAATAGGTACATTGGATGATTCCAAATAAACCTATATTAGCAAATACCTGATATTAAAACAGGTTGTTTTGCCCAAAGGGCACTTCGAGCATATTACTGGAAATTTTTTCCGGTTGACCACACATTTCATCATAAGCACTGGTGTGCCTTAGCATCATTTGTGCATAGGCGATATCTTCAAAGCGTTTTTGAATATGTAATGGGCTTAGTGCCTTCACAAATTCACCATTACTTTCTTGTACATAGTATTCAACATTATTAATGACAACAGACACTTGGTACAAGGCCATTTCCAGTGAATGAACAACCACTTTTTGTAATGGCTGATGCTTTTTTAGTTCTGAAAATTGAATACCCATAGTAACCTACCTACTGTTAAATTAACTGTCCAAGTAATCAATACGCAGCTTTGCTATAATCGCGATCAATATTTTTTAATTACACGGCATTATGGATACAAAAATTCGACTCGCTAAATACATTGCTCATGCCGGTATTTGCTCACGAAAACAAGCGTCGCGCTTGATTGATGAAGGCGTTGTCATCGTTAATAATCGCCCCGCTAATCATATTGATCATGTGGACGAAAACGACCGTGTTATCGTTAATGGTCACGCCATTAAAGGCCCAGCCGATTTAGTGTACTTTGCCTATCACAAACCGGTAGGGATTGACTGTAAACTCAATCATCACGACCCCAGCAGCCTTATTCATCACCTGCCTCAACTTACCCGTGTTTACCCTATTGGCCGCCTTGATAAAGATTCTCGTGGTTTAATTATCTTGACCAACGACGGAGACTTTTGTAATCAACTGATTCATCCAGACTTTCATCAACCTAAACGCTACTTAGTCACTGTGAATAAACCATTAGACGCGCATTTTTGTGAAAAAATGGCGGCAGGCGTCCCCGTTGATAAGCAAATAACACGACCTTGTGAAGTAGTTAAAATAGCGAGTAATCAATTTAGTATTGTTTTAAAACAAGGGCTCAACAGGCAAATACGTAAAATGGCGCATTACTGTGGCTACACAGTCATTGATTTATACCGCGTACAGATCAGTGAATTACTATTAGATAATTTAAACCTCCCAGAAAACCACTTTATAAAAATTAACAAAAACGATATTTTAAGCCAATAAGCTCACACTAATTCCCTCCCTTTAGCGTGATTAAAAAACAAAAAATAAACTTGCAAAAATAGATTACAGGTGTAGTCTTAAATAAAAGATTACACTTGTAGGCAATAAAATGATCGAATTATCAAAAGCAGAATTTGAAGTGCTGGATGCACTCTGGATTAACTACCCCGCCACAGCCAGCCAAATTATTGAGCGTTTAAGTGACGATAAACAATGGCACGAAAAAACCATTAAAACCTTATTGGGTCGTTTAGTAAAAAAAGGCGCGCTTAGCTTCGAAAAAGACGGCCGCCAATATATTTACACCCCCTGTATAAAGCGTGCTGATTACACTTTAAAAGAGAGTAAGAACTTCATAGAGCGCTTTTTTAGTGGTCGTATTGCCCCTTTGGTAAGTGGCTTCGCTAAATCGGAGCAACTCTCTCAGCAAGATATAAACGAGCTTAAAAAAGTCATTGATGACTGGGAAAAGAATCAAAAGTAAGGAGTTAGCATGGCGATTCAAATAGGATTTAATTGGCTCATTGAGCAGCAGCTATTATTAAGTCTGTTGTTTGCAGGGTTTGTTTTACTGGAGCGCTTTGGCTTAAAAACCCTTGGTTCACGCTTTGTGTATAAATTAGCTTGGTTAATACCTGTATCAGTTCTGTTGGCTAATTTACCTAGTGCAATTAAGCCACTGCAAAATAGCGGCATTAGTTACCATTTAATCACACCTAATCAGGTACTTACAAACAGCTTGAGTGTTAGTTTGGCGCTACTGTATGTCATTATTACCACGGTCCTATTAATTGCCGCTGTTGTTACCCATACCCGATTTGTCAAAGGCCTACAGCTCACTGAATTAGCGAACTTTAAGCAGGTAATAACCGGAGTAAAAACTTATACCAGTGCTCAGGTGGCTACGCCCATGGTCATTGGTGTTTTTAATAGCAAACTGGTATTGCCGCACAATTATAATACTCAGTTTGATAATACTACTCTGGCGCTTATTCTAGAGCACGAAAACGTGCATATAAAGCGCAAAGACAACCTTATAAATGTGCTGCTATTACTGGCTACAATTTTATTGTGGTTTAACCCTCTGGCTTGGATGGCTTATGCAAGCTGTAGACGTTTGCAGGAGCTAACTTGTGATGAACGGGTACTAAGCAATAAAACCACACAGCAACAAATTTTATACAGCAAAGCCTTAATAAACTGCGCTGCCAATGCGCCAGCGGGTCTGATGGCTTATTCACACTACGGAGATAAAAAAACCATGTTACAACGACTTACTAATATCAAACATAACGGCGCACATTCGCGCCTAGCAAAAGGAAGCGTGTTACTTATCGCTGCGAGCTTACTCAGTGGCTTAGCAGTAGCAAAGCAACCTGAAGCATCAGCTAAAAAAGAAACATCTATTGCTCCCGTAATGCGAATCGAACCGCTTTACCCAAAACAAGCGGCGGAACAAGGCATTAGCGGTTCAGTGGTATTAAAATACGACATAACCCCAGCAGGTAAAACAGCTAACATTACTGTTGTAAAAGCTGAACCAGAAGCAGTCTTTAACAAAGAAGCAAAAAGAGCACTGATGCAATGGCAATATACGCCTTCATCAATGGGACAACAGAACGTACTAATACAACTTGATTTTGCACTCAACAGTACAGTTACAAAAAGTGATTTAATAGAGCGAGTTAACATATCGCATTAATGGGAATAAGTGTTTAAGACTATAAAGCAAGCACCCTTGTAGGCTGCTTGCTTTGTGGTTTTTGCTTATTCTCGTTATAAACTGACGGCGATCATGCCAATAGCGGTGCCTATTCCCACCAGCCAAGTGATCGAGCGAATAATATCGAGGTTTAAATAATAAAAAGTACAAAATAAAATACGCGCTACAATATGCGTCATCGCTAAAGTTTCGGTTACGGCATTAACATTGTTTGTGCCTAATACAGCAGCCAAAGCAACGGCAAAAACCGCTAACGATTCAAAACAGTTTTGATGAGCAGCCAGCGCCCGTGCTCCGAGTCCTGTAAGTTGTGTTTGTTGTTGCCGCGGATGTTTATTATCGTAACCACCGAGCTTATTCATTTCTATAATAGCTGGGATTCTCGCAACATAAGGCATGATCACTGCAATTAAGGCGCAAACCAATAAAATCGTCATTATAATTCTCGAGTTATTATTTATGACCCAAAATAACACAGCAAATAGAAAAAAGCCGCCAAATATAAATAACCTGAGCTCTGGCGGCTAACAGTAACATCCCTCACACTATAGCCGATTTAAGCAGTGCGTCACTGTGGCAAATTGTCGCAGGTGATGAATATTCATTATGCCTTTTTGATGGTCGCTTTAATGCCAGAGTACTGCTAAATTAGCTCTCCACTTTTTTGTATGTTGTTTAAGATGATTTGGATTTTACTCACTATTTTTGCCGCATTTATGCAGTCATGGCGTAATGCGCTGCAAAGCAAATTAAGCGCTCATGTCAGCGTTGCTGGCGTTACTCTAGCCCGCTTTATTGTCGCAAGCCCTATTGCAGGGCTGTATTTATATGCGCTTTATTATTACCAAGATGCGCCTCTCCCTTCATTTAATCCTTTATTTATTAGCTATATTATTGGAGCCAGCATAGTGCAAATTATTGCCACAGGGCTCATGGTGAAGTTGTTTAAAATGAACAATTTTGCAGTAGGCGCCGGCCTTGCTAAAAGCGAAGCGCTAATGGCGGCGATATTAGGGTTACTATTTTTTGGTTCGGCGCTTTCATTTTTAGGTTGGATTGGTGTATTTATTGGCGCACTTGCTGTATTGCTATTAAGCGGCATTGCAAATGTGAAACATTTTAGCTTAAAAACCGCCTTAACAGGGCTTGCTTGCGGTACTTCGTTTGCGTTGTCATCGTCATGGATCCGCGAAGCAAGTTTAAGCTCGGGTATAGCTTTTCCTTATGCACCCGCGTGGGTTTTGTTACTGATTATTAGCTTGCAAACACTGATGTTATGTATATACATTGCTTTAAAAGAGCGCCATACCTTTAAAATGATGTATCAATATAAGAAAATGACAAGTGCAGTGAGTGTATTTAGCTGCTTAGGTTCCGTCGGCTGGTTTAGTGCCATGAGCTTACAGCATGTCGCCTATGTAAAAACGCTCGGTCAAATAGAAGTGTTTTTTACCATGTTAATCTCGATTTTATGGCTAAAGCAGCCGCTAAAGCGCCAAGATAGTGCGGGGCTAGTGCTGATTGCAGTGGCTGCCATATTGGTTATGCTGCCAAGTAGTTAAAAAAAGCGCAGGTATAAACCTGCGCTTGTTTTTTAATCTAACAATTAATGACTAATTTTTAAGGTGATGACACCACAAATAATCATTAATACACCAGCAATACGGCCAAAAGTGGCTGCATCACCATAAAATAATATACCAACTAAAAACGTACCTGCTGCGCCAATCCCCGTCCATACCGCATAAGAAGTCCCCATAGAGATTTGCTTTTGCGCTAACCAAAGCATAAAGCCACTTGCGACCATAAACGCGATTGCAATTGCAATGCCTTGCCAACGGGTATCTGGGTTTTGTGAAATTTTTAGGCCTATTGGCCAACCAATTTCAAGTAACCCTGCAATTATTAAGTACATCCACGCCATTAAACATCTCTCTTTTTCAATATCACTTCATATAAATCACTGCGGCGGTCTTTTAAGTTACGCACGGTACCTTCACTGTGAAGTATTTTTAACTTGTCCATATCTAAGTCGCTAAATAATAGCATTTCGGTATTGGTGGTGGCCTCATTTAGTGTGGCATCGTGTGGAAATGAAAAGTCAGACGGTGTAAGAACAGCAGATTGCGAATACTGCACATCTAAACTTTCTACTTCGGGTAAATTACCCACCGAACCTGCGATAACCACATAACATTCGTTTTCAATAGCGCGCGCTTGTGCACAGTGGCGAACACGTAAATAACTATTTTTGGTGTCGGTCCAAAATGGCACAAATAAAATATCAAGCCCTTGGGTTGCTAAAATACGCGACAACTCTGGAAACTCAACATCGTAACAAATTTGAATCCCTACGCGACCGGCATCGGTTTCAAATACCGCTATTTTATCACCGCCTTGAATCACCCAATCATTATGTTCATGCGGGGTGATATGAATTTTACGTTGCTCATCTATTTTGCCACTGCGGTGGCACAGGTAACTTACGTTATAAATTTTATCACCCTCGGCAAGCGGCATAGAGCCGGTGATAATATTCGCGTTGTACTCAATTGCCATCCGCGACATCGCGTTTTTAAAAGTCTCAGTGTATTCAGCTAAATAACGAATGGCTTCGGTTTGATTACTTTGCTCAGTTAACCCCATCAGTGGCGCGTTAAAGAACTCCGGAAATAAAATAAAGTCGCTTTTATAATCAGACACCGTATCAACAAAATATTCAACTTGCTTAAGCATTTCTTCAACCGACTCAACACAGCGCATTTGCCACTGCACAGCCCCTACACGTACAATTGATTTAGTCGACTCAATAACGGTATCGGTTGGCTCAAACATAATGTTATTCCACTCAAGTAACGTGGCATAACCTACTGATTCTTGATCCTCTGGAAGGTACTTTTTAAGTAAACGCTTTACCTGAAAATCGTTAGCTAATTGAAAGCTCAATATTGGATCGTATATCTCTTTTTGATCCACCTTGGCAATGTATTCCATTGGCGTCATATCGTCGCTGTGATTGTAATAACGCGGAATGCGGCCACCCGCTAAAATAGCGCGTAAGTTATATTGGCGACATAATTCTTTACGGGCATCATAAAGACGACGCCCTAATCGCATGCCTCGGTACTGCTCACTAATAGCAACATCTAAACCATATAGCGCGTCACCTGTGGTATCACTAAATACACGATCATGGCCATCAGCAATATCTTCATAGGTGTGCGGGTTCGAAAAACGTGCATAATCTACTTGGACACTCAGCGCTAAACCCACCAGCACGCCATCATCAACAATACCAATTTGCCCTTCAGGGAACTGATCTATAAGTCTAAAAATTGTATGGCTTGGCCATGCGCCGCCTAAATCAGGGTACGCTTCGTCCATCAAGGTTTTAATTTGTGGGTATTGTTCTCTGCTTAAGTTACAAATTTCAAGATGGGTTTTTTCTGCCGACATATACAACTCCTTTAGGCACGTAAAAATCAAAAAAGCTGAACAAATGCTCAGCTTAATTAGGTTTATGCGTTATGGTTCGCGCTAGGCGCTACTTTAAACTGCGATAAAAAAGGGTGGTTACACGCTCTTTTGGTAACCAGTTTGCATATTCAAGGCCAAGTTCTGATAATGGATCGGCTTTGAGGACTTGCTCTAAACTGGCATCGTTTTGCATAGCATTAAGCATAACATCTTTCGCTTTTTGTACCAGCTTACGATACGTCATTAGCCCTGAACGGTCGCTTATCGGGCCATGCCCTGGAATAACGGTTGTTTTTTCATCAATTTGTTTGATCACATCATCAACCGCCGCTAAAACACCATCAACACTACCGCCACTATCTACATCAACAAAAGGTAAGCTTCCAAAGTTAAAATATATATCGCCCATGTGCACTATGTTGTCGTTACTAAAAAAGATAACCGAGTCGCCATCTGTGTGTGCATTTGAGTAGTGCACAACATGCGCATGCTCATTGTTAAAGTGCAGTTTTAAATCATGGCCAAAACTAATACGCGGTAAGTAATCAGAACCCTCACCATGTTTTTCTTTTAAGCGTTTGTGTACATTGTCGTGAGCAATCACATGTGCGCCCGCTTTGGCAAAGTTCTCGTTACCCCCAGTATGGTCGCCATGATGATGGGTATTAATTACAAACTCGGCACTGCCTGGCTTTAAGTCGCTAATGGTTTTTTTTATATCGTCGGAAAGCTTGGCAAACTGATCGTCAATAATATAAATGCCATCATCCCCCACGCTTGCGGCAATGTTACCGCCTTGACCAAATAACACGTAAACATGTTCACTTAATTGTGTAGCCGTAACAGGGTTTTCATCCGCAAATGCATGATTGCTTAACAGTAAACTGGTGATTAATGCCGGTAGTAATTTTTTCATTTTTGTTTTCCTATAATTGCTTTATCTGGGTTATAAAACGTTATTACTACTTATTTAGCTCACTTTGCATCCAAGGCTAGTCGTTCATTGGTGCAATTTCAATTTGATGCATTAATGCTTGCGGTAATAATGGCGTGTGCTTACCTTTTACATATTCATCAAAGCCAGCTCGATAAAACTCAGAAAGTGGGTGGCCTGATTGCCCACCCGGAATCGTTAAAATAGCATTCTTTAAGTGCCCAGGCTGAACAATAAAACGCTGTGATGCGCCAAAACTACGTTTTTGCACCGCTGGCATATAACTGTCACCAAACCCGGGCGCTGTTGGCATGTTAAGTAACTTACTTAGTATGGGCATTTGTTTAGCAAACGGGTGCTCAATCGCTAATTCGTTTACTTTTCCCCACTGCCAGTTTTGTATGTTACTACCAAACCTTGATGTTAACTGCGTGAGTGTTTGCTCAAATGCGCCCTGTAATTGCTGCTCCCAATTAGTAAACTGCGGATTAACCCAACTTGTTGGCTGAGCCTTTATTAACTGCCAAACAGCAGGCTCTAAATCACGTTTCACATATTTTAATGTGCCATCTTGCTGGTTGAGTGTTGTCTCAATACTGCTAAATAAAATATTAATCAGTTCATCACGATACGTCTTTACTAAGGTATACCCTATTGATTGCGGGCAAGCGCATTGCTGCCAGTTTTCGAGGGCATTTATATGATCTTTATAGCGCGTGGGCTGCTTTTTTAACTGCTCAAGCAATAAGGCATGCCAAGGCATTAAAAATCGTGCTTGGTTATCTAACTGCAACTGATAAAAATCACTTTCATTAAAGCGTTGTTTTTCAAATAACCTATCGCGAATTTGCGTTGCACGTGCTCCAAGCGCATAGCCGCCATTACCAAAACGGACGTTATCATCAGCAGATACCACTCGAGAATTACCTGTCCACAATCGCCCGTTTTCAGGATTTTTAATAAAAGGTCGATCGATTTCGTTTTGCTGCCAAAGCGCGGAGTAATCTTCTTCTTTTACGGCTAATTCACTAGGTGTTGTTCGCGCAGGTATGCCGCCCATATTTTTCCATGCTGCATTTCCTTGGTCATCGACCACCAGCAGGTTTTGCACAGGAATGCCTACGTCACTTGCAATATCAAGCGCATCATCAACACTCTGTGCTTGCTCAAGCTGTAATAGCTGCATATTAACGGCGTATGGTTGATGTGCAGCCCAGCTCAGTGCATAAGGCTTTTCATTAATGTATTTTACCGGACCGTATTCACTGAGCGTAAGAGAGTAACTTTCTACTTTGCCACTGGGTAATGCAATAGGCTCATCTACTTGCCACATTTTGCTATCGCTATTAAGCGCAATCCAATCGGCGGTATCTAAATACCCGTTGGTAAACCCCCATGCAACGTTGTTATTTGTGCCTACTACAATCGCCGGCGCTCCCGGAAGCGAGACACCCGTTACCTGCATGGGTTTATTATTTAATGAATAGTTTAATTGGGCTCGATACCAAATAACCGGCACAGCCATTGATAAATGCATATCATCAGAGAGCATCGCAGCCTGAGTGTTGGTTAAATTTGAGGTGACCGCCCAATTATTACTACCCACTTCTAAGTTAGCGGTAATGGGTTTAATCGCGGTGATTGGTTGCGATAAAAGCTCGGGGATTGGGTTATTCAAAAGAGCGAGCTGACTGCCATCCAATGCGGCTTGATATTGGCTAGGCTGAGTTAAAAAACTTACCATTTCAGCACCGTACTGCTGCTCTATTTGAATTAAAGCTTGGTCGCGCTCAAATGTAGATGACTGTAAATCAAGGTACATGCTAAAAATAACTAATAAACTGTCTTCACTTTGCCAAGGCTTTTGCTCGGCCCCTGTGATTAAATATTCAAAACTTGGGTACCCTACTTGTGCAAGGCCTTCATTTACACCTTGGGCATAACTGCGTAGCAGCTGTTTGTCGGCCTTCGGGAGGGTTTTTAAAATAGCTTGGCTGCGTTTACGTAATTGGTGAAAACGCATTTTTTTATCAAGCCCAAGCGCGGCTTCACCAAATAGTTCGCTTAGCTCACCGGCCGCATTACGACGTAATAAATCCATTTGAAAAAAGCGGTCTTGCCCATGCGCATACCCTAAGCCATAGGCAGCGTCATGACGAGTAGTTGCAGTAATAACGGCTTGGCCAAGCGTATCACGAGCGACTTTAACGGGCTGTGTTACCGCATCGCTTCGGCCTTTACCATCAAGGGCTGGCAAACTTAAGGTCAAAACGCCGTAAACAATTGCAGTACTGGCGAGTGCTAAAACCACAACAACCAATAGCAACCGTTTGATTACTTTAAACATAAACATACCCTTTAACTATTTCAATAAACTATTATTAGCATATATTCATAATCGTTCTATTAAAAACGCTACGAAAAGCGGGTAAAGGGTGAAATAAACATCAAAATCCACGATAATACACAGTTCATGTATTGTGCAGACCTAGTTGAGATAAAAATGACTGAAAAAACATTTATTAAAGGTAAAGACCGCGATTTAGAATCGTCTATCTCTACCATGCAAAACAAGCTAAAAGCGCTAAATATTAATATTGAAGAAGCGCTGTGGCTTAACCCTGTAGCAAACTGTTATTCAGTTCATATAAAAGATAGCGACTGCGGTGTGATGTTTACTAATGGTAAAGGTGCCACTGATAAAGCCTCTATTGCCTCTGCGCTAGGTGAATATTTTGAGCGTTTAAGCTGTAACTACTTTTTTGCTGATTTTTACTTAGGCGAAGAATTTGCCAATGATGACTTTACTCATTATCCAAACGAGAAATGGTTTAAAGTTGAAAACGATGAAATACCACAGGGTATTATGGATGAGAGCTTATGGGATTATTTTGACCCAGAGCGTGAATTAACCGCATCACACCTTTATGACTTTAACTCTGGCAATTTCGAACGTGGTATTTGTTCTGTACCGTACACTCGTCAGCGCGACAACCAAGACATTTACATTCCGGTGAATGTGATTGGTAATATTTTTGTTTCTAATGGTATGAGTGCCGGTAATACTAAATTTGAAGCCCGTGTTCAGGGATTATCTGAAGTATTTGAGCGCGCTATTAAAAACCGCATTATTGCCGAAGGTATCAGCTTGCCAATCGTGCCTGAAGAGGTGGTAAAACAATACCCTAAAATTCATGAAGCTTGTGAAGAGCTGCGTAGCCATGGCTTCCATTTACGCATTGCGGATGCATCACTAGGCGGTAAATACCCAGTAATGAGTGTCACGCTTATAAACCCTGTTGATGGGTCAGTATTTGCTTCTTTTGGTGCCCACCCTTCATTTGAAGTAGCGCTAGAGCGTACCGTTACTGAATTACTGCAAGGTCGTCGCCTAGATCAACTAGACGTATTCCAACCTGCTACATTTGATAACGACGAAGTCGCTACTCCTGAGAACATTGAACTGCACTTTATTGATTCAAGCGGTTTAATTTCACATGACTTTTTCCGCTCTGAAGCAGATTTTGAATTTGTACATTGGGACTTTAGTGGTTCAACTGAGCAAGAATACAACTTCTGTACTGATTTAATTCATAGCATGGGTCACGATATATATATTATGGATTACACCCACTTAAACGTGTATGCATGTCGTATTTTAGTTCCTGGTATGTCAGACATTTATCCAGTAGATGAGTTAATTTGGCGCAACAATAATGAAGGCGCTAAATTCCGTGAAGACTTCTTATCGCTTGATCAGTACGATAGCGAACAATGGATGGAAATTTACGACAACCTCGAAGAAGCAGGCCACAGCGATATTATTCGCGCAGCTGAATTCATTGGCTTAGCAACCGACGCCGATACACCTTGGCACACACTACGCATTGGTGAGCTTAAAGCACATTTATGCTTAGCGGCGGGTAATGAAGAAGCTATTGACTGGGTTGATTGGATTTTGCATACCGGCCAAGTAAACGACGAAGCGATGCGTCACTTTCGTTGCTTAAAAGCAATCCTTGAAATTAAATATGATGACGAGCGCGAATATGCAAGTTATCAAGATGCATTAGGTTTAATGTTTGGTAGCGACAATGTCACGCTTGCTATTGAAATTGCTGAAGGTCGTAAATTATTTAACGGCTTAACTTTCCCAGGCTTATCGCTTGAGGGTTTTAAAAAGCATGCAGCACTTCTTGATGGTTACCGCAAATTACACGTTGCAAAGCAACAGCATTGGGCGCGCGAAGTTAGCGACTCATAACCACACCTAAACTACTAATTATAAAAATAAAATGGCGCATTTTTAACTGCGCCATTTTTATTTCTTCGATAAATTGACTATAGTTAGCCTGTCTTGATTAACAACTTAATTACATTCTATGTCCCCGCAGCGCAAAAACAAACGCACCCGAATTAATAACGCTAAGCTGACTTTTTTATTATCGCTGGTGTTGATAATCACTATCAGCTTGGTGCTTGATCACGTCAATTATCACCGTGAGAAAGATGCTTATCGATTACGCACTCTGTCGCAGGTAAGTACCTATAGAGCACAACTTGAAGCTGTATTAGTGTCTAATATTCAACTCATTCGTGGCTTAGCTATTGCTGTTGCCGCTGAGCCAAACTTAGATCAAACTCGCTTTGAACAAATTGCAGCCCCACTTTTTGAAACCTCAAATGAGCTACGTAACATTGGCGCGGCGCCAGGCATGGTAATAAAAATGACCCATCCGCTTAAAGGTAACGAAAAAGCGATAGGTCTTAATTTTTTGGAAAATAAAGCACAGCGCGAAGATGCCATTAAAGCAAGAGACACGAATACGATCGTGATGGCAGGTCCACTTCAGCTTATCCAAGGCAGCGAAGCCTTGATTGCGCGCGTACCAGTATACTTGCCAGAAAATAACGCCTTTTGGGGATTGCTCTCAGTGGTACTCGATATAGAAAAAGTTTATGAAAACTCGGGGATTATTGAACTACAGCAAAATTATAATATAGCAATACAAGGACGTAATGGATTAGGTAAGCAAGGTGAGTTTTTTTTCGGTGGCCCCTCTATTACTGATCAAGACCCTCTAGAATTTACTTTAAACTTTCAAGGAGGTGTTTGGCAGCTTTATGTTATACCCAAGCAAGGCTGGCAACCAGTGAGTTCTTCGATCTGGCCTTTACGGTTCATTATTTTAACCGTGTTAGGCTTGCTCATTTCTGCCTTTTTGTTTTATCTAAAAATACTCAACCGTGAACAAGAAAGCGAAAGAATGCTTGAGGTGATGAGTAATTTAGCACAAGTCGGTGCATGGTCGTTTAACTTAGAAAAAAAACACGTGTTTTGGTCAGATATGACTAAAAAAATATTTGAATACCCATTAGATGAGCAACCAAAATGGTCAGAAAATTTAAACTATTTTAAAGAAGGTGAAAGTAGAGAAAAAATCGCTAAACTGGTTGAAAGAGCAATTAAGCATGGTGAAAGTTACGAAACTGAGCTTGAAGTGATCAATGCAAATGGTCAGCCTGTATGGGCACTTGTTCACGGTGAAGCTGAACATAAAAATGGCCGTTGTGTAAGAATATTTGGTTCATTACAAAATATTGATGCCCGTAAAAAAGTAGAATTAGAAAATCGCAAAATTGCTCGTTTTAACGAAACCTTGGCCTCCTTAACGGTGAGTGATGAAATATTAAATGGCAAACTAAGCCAATCTAAAGAATTAATCACGCAGTCTATTTGCCAAGCCCTTGAGGTAAACTGCGCCAGTATAAAATTGTTTAATCAACAAAGAACCCAGCTAATTCAATTTGCGAGTTTTAATCGTTCAGGTAGCGAAAATAATATTCCGTGGCTGCAAGAAACTATTCCTGACTTTTTTACCGCAATAGAACGAAAAGCGATATTTTGTGTTGATGATGCTCAACAACATCCCTACTTAGCCCCTATCAAAGAAAGCTACCTTCAACCGTTTTCAGTCAAGGCGATGCTGTGTGTTCTTATTCCTGCAAGCAGTGGCTCTATTGGAATAGTTTGTGCTGAGCAAGATATAGTTAGAACATGGAGCCATAATGAAGAAAGCTTTTTAATTGCTGTAGGGGCTTTAATTGGCAGCCTTTACTCTAGCCAACAACGTATAGAAACAGAGGCACAACTAGTCAAGGCAAAAGAAGCCGCAGAACAAGCTGTGATTGCAAAAAGTGAGTTTTTAGCCAGTATGAGCCATGAAATTCGCACACCCATGAATGGGGTGTTGGGAATGCTTAATATTGTTAAAGCAACCCAATTAGATCAACAACAAAAGCATCATATTAAACTTGCGCAATCATCTGCAGAGTCATTATTAGGAATTATTAATGATATTTTAGACTTTTCTAAAATAGAGGCTGGCAAGTTAGACATTGAAAATATTCAATTTAATTTACCTCGCTTACTGGGTGAAGTGGTTGAGTCATTTGCATTAAAAGCCGAACAAAATAACACCACGTTAATTTTGGATGCAACACATATCACTAGCAGCGAATTTATTAGCGATCCGAATAGATTACGTCAAATTTTAAGTAACTTAATTGGTAATGCCGTTAAATTCACCCAAAACGGTGAAATATTGGTAACCGCTAAAATAGCCCACACACTTGACGCCACAGTTTTAGAATGTGCAATCGCTGACTCAGGTATAGGAATCAGCGCAGAGAAACAGCCCCATTTATTTGACTCATTTACTCAAGCAGACACATCAACCACACGCCAATATGGTGGCACAGGCCTGGGTCTTGCTATTGTAAAGCAGCTTTGTGAGCTCATGGGTGGCGAAGTGAATGTGAGCAGTACACCAAATAAAGGCAGTACATTTTCCTTTTTTATAAAGATAATCCCTCAATTAGTTCAACAGCACGAAGCATATCAAGCAATTAAAAATAAGCGTATTTGGGTTATTGATGATTGCTTACTCAATACCACTATTGCCAAAAAACAATTAACTCGCTGGGGGGGCAAGGTCAGCACGATTTGCGATTACCTGTCTATAAGTGACTACATTAATAGCCATGAAGATACCCCACCAAACATTGTGCTCGTTGACAGTGCTTTATTTGAACCATTATACGAAGCTCAAGCACTCGCACTTAAGCAGTTTTTAATAAAAAGTAACAGCCATTTAATTATTATGGCTCCCATGAGTTATACAAATAAAAACGCGACCTTACCATTAACCGAAGAAACCCTCGTATTTAAACCACTCACCCCTTTTGATTTACAAAATGCGCTGACTGCAAAAAGCACTATCGAGCAAACACACGTTGATACACAACTAAAGTCGCTTGCTGCCACTGAGGTTATGACAGATACACTGGCGGCGCATGTTTTATTAGTAGAAGATAATAAAATTAACCAAGTTGTTACCGCTGCTTTTTTAAAACAGTTGAACGTGACATTTGAGATTGCTGAAAATGGTGCTGAGGCAGTTGAAAAGTTGAATCAAAACCCAGCTAACACTTATCAATTAATATTAATGGATTGCCAAATGCCTACGATGGATGGCTACCAAGCAACTATTGCCATCAGAGAAGGCAAAGCAGGTAAGGTAAATAAAAACATAACAATAATAGCGCTTACCGCAAACGCAATGCAGGGTGATAAAGACAAATGTTTAGCCACTGGTATGGATGATTATTTAACTAAACCCCTCAATGCCACAACTCTTCATTCTAAGCTCCAGCAATGGCTTACAAGCAAATAACAGTGTAAGCTAAAAATAGAATTTATTAGGTGAGATAAGGTATGCAATTGCAATTATCAATGGAGCAACAACGCGTTATTGGTTGTTTATTAGAAAAACAAAGCACAACACCTGAGCACTACCCTTTATCGTTAAATGCATTAACAAATGCCTGTAATCAAAAATCGAATCGCGCGCCAGTTGTTAATTATATAGAAGAGCAAGTTCAAACAACCGTTGATGAATTAATCAGTATGCGATTAGTCACTGTAAATGAAGGGCTGTCTGGGCGAGTTAATAAATACGATCATCGTTTTTGTAATACTGAGTTTAGTCACCTGCAATTTGATCAACAGCAAAGGGCGATTATTTGTTTATTATTATTGCGAGGCGCACAAACACCTGGCGAATTAAAAACACGCAGTAGCCGCCTTGCCGACTTTGCTCATATTGATGATGTTGAAAAGTCACTTGAACAACTAATTCAAAGCAATCATGTTAAAAAGCTGCCGCGCGAATCAGGTAAACGGGATTGTCGATATATTCATTTATTTGCAGATCAATCATCTGTGAACGAGGCTTCACTTGAGGCACAAACACACACTGATGATATAAAAAACACTGAGCTAAATGACTTACTTGCAGAAATTGATGAGCTAAAAGTCCAGCTTAAACAAATAAAAGCTCACTTAGGGCTTTAATTCATAAATATGAAATCACATAATAGTTGCTCTATGTAGAGCGTAAAAATTATTTAACTAAAGGAGCGGGCCATGCGCGCCGAGATTATGGCTGAAATGAAAGTTCAGCCTTCGATTGATGTAAACGCTGAAATTAAACGCCGAGTGGATTTTATTAAAGCACGTTTAAAAGCGGCATATTCAACCTCACTTGTACTAGGGATCAGTGGTGGTGTAGATTCATCGACCTGTGGCCGTTTGTGTCAACTTGCTATTGATGAGCTAAACCAAGAACACCCTGACACTCATTATCAATTTATTGCTGTACGCCTACCTTATGGCGTTCAAGCTGATGAAAGTGAAGCGCAAATGGCGGTTGATTTCATTAAGCCGAGCACCCGCATGACAGTAAACATTAAACCCGCAACCGATGCTCTGCATGAGCAGACAATGGCAACTCTCGCGGGTACCGAACAAACACTCCCTTCGCAAGATAAAATCGATTTTATTAAAGGTAATGTCAAAGCACGTCAACGCATGATTGCGCAATATGAAATAGCCGGCTTTTGCCAAGGCTTAGTGGTCGGTACCGATCATAGTGCTGAAAATATTACGGGTTTTTACACTAAATTTGGTGATGGTGCATGCGATTTGGCTCCTTTATTTGGCCTATCAAAACGCCAAGTTCGCGCATTAGCAACCACATTGGGTGCGCCTGCGCTTTTAGTTGAGAAAGCACCAACAGCAGATTTAGAAAGTGATAGACCTGGACTAACAGACGAAGAAGCACTTGGCTTAAGTTATGAAGAAATTGATGACTTTTTAGAAGGTAAAGCAGTTTCAAGTCATGTAGAAGAAACGCTAATTGCAATTTACCAGCGCACGCAACATAAGCGCCAGCCTATTCCAACAATATACGATGCTTTTTAAATCAATATTATAAGCGTGATTTAACTGATCGAGCCGCTTGTATTTTACGTAAACATGACGTGAAAATAAGTGGCTTAAATTTTTAAAAGTTAACCTTAACGCTTGCCAACAGAGAGTTTTATATTTTATGACACCCCCTATTTTGATTACTGGTGCAGCACAACGTATAGGGCTTGCGCTGGCAAAGCACTTTATAGCCCAAGGGCAAGCGGTCATTATTACTTATCGGACCCGTCATGAGGCTGTTGATTCGTTGGAACAACAAGGAGTTACCTGTCTTTATGCTGACTTTAGTACTGATGAGGGCATTAATACTTTTATTACGTTGCTTAAATCACACACTGACTCACTCAGGGCGGTTATTCATAATGCATCAAGCTGGGACTGTGAAGCTAACAACCCCCACTTTGAGCAGCTGTTTGACAATATGATGCGCATTCATGCAAAAACACCGTACTTGGTAAACTTACACTGCGCAGATTTACTATTAAATTATCAGGCGTCGCATGCTAAACCCGCTGACATTATTCATTTGACTGATTATGTAGTGGAAACAGGCAGTCCA
The DNA here is from genome assembly GCF_030407915.1 of Pseudoalteromonas sp. APC 3250. NCBI lineage: Bacteria > Pseudomonadati > Pseudomonadota > Gammaproteobacteria > Alteromonadales > Pseudoalteromonadaceae > Pseudoalteromonas > Pseudoalteromonas sp. APC 3250. The sequence goes on along the minus strand of NZ_JASDCM010000017.1, from coordinate 32,070 downwards.
AAGCATCTTGCTTATGCGGCCAGTAAAGCCGCACTGGATAACTTAACTAAATCATTTAGTGCTAAATATGCACCTAACATAAAAGTAAATTCAGTCGCACCATCATTAATTATTTTTAACCAACATGATGATGAGCAGTATCGCGCTAAAACTTTAAAAAAATCATTAATGGGTATCGAACCTGGATGCCAAGAAATTATTAATAGTATAGACCTACTACTGAACAGCCATTACATCACAGGGCGTGCTTTACCTGTTGATGGTGGTCGCCATCTTAAGTAAGTCCTAATAAAACTGAGAAACTTATGCATAACGAATTAAAAGAAAGCTATCAAAAAATTATAACTGCTGTAGGTGAAGACGCTGAACGTGAAGGGTTACTTGATACCCCAAAACGCGCTGCAAAAGCGATGGAGTACCTTACTCAAGGATATCGTCAAACGCTTAACGAAATCACTAACAATGCGGTATTCACCTCTGACGCTGACGACATGGTATTGATACAAGACATCGAGCTTTACTCTATGTGTGAACATCATTTACTCCCTTTTATTGGCCGCTGTCATATTGCTTATATCCCTGATGGCAAAGTATTAGGCTTATCTAAGTTTGCGCGTATTGTTGATATGTTTTCGCGTCGTTTTCAAATTCAAGAACAGCTTACCCATCAAATTGCAAAAGCGGTTGAGGAAGTAACCGGTGCAAAAGGTGTGGGGGTAATTGTTGAAGCAAAACACATGTGTATGATGATGCGTGGTGTAGAAAAGCAAAACTCAAGCATGCGTACCTCGGTAATGCTAGGAAACTTTAGAGCCGATCCGAAAACACGTAATGAGTTTTTACAGCTGATCAAAGGATAATGTATGGCAAACGCAATTATTAATGTAACTAATTTACGACTACGCACATTTATTGGTTTTAATCCTGATGAGCGTGAAAAAAAACAAGATGTGGTCATTAACCTTGAAATTCACTACCCTGCTGATCAAGCTTGTGAAACAGATGAAGTAGACCAAGCACTTAACTACAAAGTGATTACTAAAGAGGTGATTAGCTTAGTGGAGCAAGGACACTTTTTATTGTTAGAAAAACTAGTTGCTGAAATTCTTGCTGTTTGCCACTCACACCCAAGTGTTAATTATGCTAAGGCTCGAGTAGATAAACCTCATGCGTTGCGCTTTGCCGATTCGGTTTCTTTAACCCTCGACTGGCACAAATAATCCAACGGCAAGGGCTATTACCGCTAAATAACGTAACCCCTTGCCGAGCGTTACCAGCACTAAAAATGTAGTAAAGCGAACTTTAAACACGCCGCCAATAACGGTTAGTGGGTCGCCAACGATGGGCAGCCAAGCAAACAACAGGCTATAAACACCATATTTATTAAACTGCTGTTGTGCTTTTTTAAGCCCTTTTTCAGACACTGGAAACCATTTTTTATCTTTAAAACGCAATGCCTGCGTCCCTAACCAATAGTTAACACAACTGCCTAGTACATTACCCAAGGTTGCTGCGAACCAAATTAGCCATAAGTTAGTATTGCCTTGCATGATCATGCCACCCATCAATACTTCAGAGGAGCTAGGTAATAACGTGGCAGATATAAATGCTGTAAAAAATAATGTTATATAGAGCATCTTTCCCTTATGGCTAAAAACTAAACCCAGCAATTAGCTGGGTTTGAACGACTTTTTAACTTAAAACCAATTCACCGAATAATAAAAACAGTTATTTTATCAAATTTAAGCTAAGGGGATAATTAAACTCTTTGCCATCGTTGGCTTTCACGCTTGCGATAACCACCATCACAAATGAAAAAATAGCCACCATAGGTAACAGTAGTAAACCAACCGCTGCAAAAATTAGTAAAAAACAAACAAAATAAGCTATAGCCATAGTAATTTGAAAATTAAGGGCTTTTTTGCCATGTATATCAACAATTGGCATTTCATCTTTTTTAATTAACCAGATAATAAGAGGGCCGAGTACCGACCCAAATGGCACAATAAACCCCGCTAATGCACTTAAATGACATAGCATTGCCCATGTGCGGTCATCTTTATTGACGACTTTAATCTCTTGATTTTGTTCCATTACACTCTCCCTTCTCGTTTTTATTTTGCGCTAAAATAATATTCACACTCATTAGCCACCTTAATGTAAATGCTTATTTATCCAATGCAAAGCATTTGTGTATATTTAAAAATAAAAAAGCGCAGCAAATAGCTGCGCTTATTGATATTGCCAGACCAGTTACTTATTCACACCCGCTAAATCAAGCATAAAAGCATAATTTAATGCAGTATCTTCTAAGCGTTTGAAGCGACCTGATGCACCTCCGTGCCCTGCTTCCATATCGATTTTAAACAGTAGCTTGTTATCATCTGTTTTGTAATCTCGCAGCTTAGCCACCCACTTTGCAGGCTCAAAATATTGTACCTGTGAATCATGTAAGCCAGTAGTAACTAACATATTTGGGTAATCTTGCTTACTGACCTGATCATAAGGTGAATACGATAACATATACTCATAGTATTCTTTCTCGTTAGGGTTACCCCACTCACCGTATTCGTTGGTTGTAAGTGGAATACTTGCATCAAGCATCGTGGTCACTACATCAACAAATGGAACCGCAGCCACCATACCTTTATACAACTCAGGAGCTTGGTTTGCCACTGCGCCCATTAACAAGCCACCCGCACTGCCACCTTGAGCAAATATTTTATCTTTTGCACCATACTTTTGCTCAACTAATGCCTTGGTAACATCTACAAAGTCGTTAAAGGTGTTCTTTTTAGTCAGTAGTTTACCGTCCTCATACCAAGGGCGACCTAGCATTTGTGAACCGCGAATATGCGCAATGGCAAATACAAAACCCCGATCGAGCAAACTTAAGCGAGCGCTAGAAAAGGTAGGATCCATGGTCGCGCCATACGAGCCATAACCATATTGTAGCAGCGGATTAGTTCCCTCTTTTTTAAACATGTCTTTGCGATAGACTAGGCTTACCGGTACTTTAATACCATCTCGTGCAGTGACAAAAATTCGCTCTGATGCGTAGTTATCTGCACTAAAATCACCGAGTACTTTTTGTTGTTTAAGTAATGTTTTATTGCCAGTAGCTAAATTAACATCATACGATGAAGCGGGTGTTGTCATACTGGTATAATACACACGTAATGTATCGCTATTTAAATCATTGTTACCGTAGGTGCTAATTGTATAAGCACTGTCGTTAAAGCTAAGCGGTATCTCTTTACCCGTGGTTAAGTTACGAGCAATAATAGTCGACTGACCCATTTCACGCTGCTGATACACTAAGTAATCGTTAAATAAGTCGATGCCTTCTAATTTTATATTATCGCGAGCGGGGATCACCGTTTGCCAATTAGCTTTATCGCCAGCTTTATCAATATCTACTTTCATTAACTGAAAGTTGACTGCGTTTAAATTAGTGACAATGTAGTAAGTATTACCCAGCTTAGAAATTCCATACTCCAGATCCGCTTCACGTTCAATCAAGCGTTTTGGCATAGCTTTAACATCATCAGCACTTAAAACCGATACACCTGACGCAGTTGTACTGCTGTGCCAGATATAAATTTCTGAATCGTCTTTGCTTTTGCTAATACCCATGTAATAACTGGTATCTGTTTCTTCATAAACGAGTTCATCTTCAGCCTGTGGGGTACCGAGCGTATGACGATAAACTTGGTAACCTAGTAAAGTTTGTAAATCTTTTTTTATGTAATAAAGCGTTTTGTTGTCGTTTGCCCAAACAACACTGCCATTCGTACCTTTAAGCGTATCTTCGAGTAATTTACCAGTGCTTAAGTCTTTTATTTTTATATTATAAATACGACGACTTACGGTATCTTCACCATATGCCATTAAATTGCCGTTTGGACTTACATCTAAACCACTTACGGCATAATAATCATGTTCCTTAGCTAGCTCGTTTACATCTAAAATAACCTGCTGGTCAGTGCCTGCAAAATCACTACTACGTACATAAGTTGCGTATTCGTTATCACCGCGAGTTTGTGATGAATAATAATAGTCACCGTTTTTAACTGGCACTGAATCATCGTCTTTTTGAATTCGCCCTTTTAGCTCTTCAAATAACCTAGTTTGTAACGTTTTTGTATGCGCAAGCATTGCATCTGTATAAGCATTTTCAGCCTCAAGGTAACTAAGTACCTCAGGATCTTTTCGCTCATCATCACGCATCCAGTAATAATCATCGATGCGAGTGTCGCCATGGATTGTCATTTCATATGGCACTTTCTTCGCAATCGGCGGCATGACTTCGGTTTGAGCAGCTACATTTTCAACCTTTGCTGATTGCTCAACATCAGGGGCTTTATTACATCCCCCTAAAATAGCTAAGGATATAAAAGTAAGAACAAATGGGGTGTGTTTCATTGATTGGAATCTCTGTAGTTTTTATTTTTATTAAATATACCTAATATTTAATAGCACGGAGATTTAGTTTGTGAAGCTATGTAAAAAGAGAGCCTAGAAATTCTTTTTATATGTTTATGACTTCAGTTATCCTAACAATAACGAAGTAGCATTATATAGCCTCTTCATGCTGCTAATTAATAAGGATAAAAATGAACAACGACGTAATTAACATTTTAACAATGGCTAAAGTCATTCAAACAGCGGTTGCACCCGTTTTTTTAATTACTGGTATTGCAGCAACGCTCGGGGTTTTATCTAATCGCTTGGCGCGAATTACAGACAGAGCCAGACAGTTAGAGCGAAAATTAAAAGTTAGCACCGATGAAGAATTTAACTTGTCTCTGACTACAGAGCTTAGAGCACTCCTTAAGCGCTCTCGCTGCATACACATTGCATTTAGTTTAAGTGTATTAAGTGCACTATTAGTTTGCGCCGTGGTTATGCTGTTATTTTTATCTCACATACAGTCAATTAATTTAGGTGTCACTATTGGCAGCTGTTTTGTTGGTGCAATGGCATTACTGATATGTGCATTTATGTCATTACTCGGTGAGGTGTTTTTGGCAACGCGCAGTATGCGTCGAGGGATGATTTTCGCAGATATAGATATAAACGAATAATAAAAAACCCCGAGTCAATCGTGCTACTCGGGGTTTTACTTATTTAAAACAGATTACTGTGCAGTGTAAATAGTTTCTAACACTTCTATTTTAGCTTCTTTAATCAAACCAGATTCTTTTAGCTGCTTTGATGCAACTAAAATATCTTGACCATCATTTACAGCTAAAACAGCAATTTTAGTGCCTGGGAATAAAGATACGACCTTCAAACCTGCAGCCGAAGCAACATCGCTTGCACTCATACCATCTTTTAAAAGAATAGTAATATTACCTGATAGTGACGTTAGGTTATTAGTAAAAATATTACGAACTAATGTTCCTTTTGTGACCACATCAGACGATTTATCTACGCTTACTACTGTCATCTCACCTTTTTGCATAACGACATGCTCTTCTGAAGCAACACTCGAAGGCACTAAACGTAAGTTCTTTTCAATTTTGTAAGAACCAAAATCCGCTTTATCAAACTTTAATTTAGCTACTTGTTTCTTAGGAAGCTGAAGCTCTTTATCTGAGCTAGTGTTTGCTGTTGCCCCAAACGAAATACACGCAGCAGCACCCAATACGATTAATTGTTTAATTTTCATCTTTATAATCCTTACTCTTGACCTGCGTGACCAAATGCACGAAGAGATACACCTTCAAGTACACTTGCTGAGTTATTATTACTAATACCAGTAACACCTAGAGAATTATTTGAGCCTCGACTAAATGCAAAGCTATCTGCGCTTGTATCTAACAAACGAACAGTCCAAGTACCTTTCGTAGACTCTCCGTAGAAAGCATTTGAAAGCATCACAGCGTCTTTAAGTACATAACCTACACTCCAGCTATTCGTGAAGCTATATGCAGGGTAAAACAAAGCTTGTTTAGATGAAAGTAATACACTTCGAGTACCCGCTGGCGAAGTAACCTCAATAGCTAAATCATTACCAGCAGATGTTTGAGTACCATCAGCTAGGCCGAAGCCCATTTCAGGGTTGCTTACATCAAATTTAAATTGCATTGCCTCAATGTTTAATTCTTCTGTAACTACAATTTCTTGCGTTAAACCTGTAGCACTGTTATCAGGAATTTCTAATGCTAGTGCACTCTCAGAAACGGCTGAACCAACACCATTCCAATCCGTGATTACTTGCTCACCTAATGAAGCGTCATAAGACTTAGCCATTGCAACCGCTGCACCTGCATCTACACGCCCAAAGCCATATAAGTTATTAAAGCTATAACCAGCGGCATTTTCAACCCAACCATCATGTGCAACAAACTCACCATCTGCGGTAGTTAATTTTACAGGGGCATTTTCAGCGTCAATTAATGTACTTGTTGACGCTAATATATGACGCACATCACGCCAAGTTAGTTCAGGATTAGCCGAAAGAATAAGTGATACTACACCTGATGCATTTGGCGCAGCAGACGATGTACCGTTAAATGTAGATGTATAGTTACAACTTGCGTTATCTTCATTACCAGGATAGTTAAATGGGAACTGGCTTATGGCAAACTCTTCTCCATATCTCTGAGTAAAGCTTGCAACAGCACCACTATTAAAGCCTGAGTAACCGTTGATACATGTCATCTGATCCGTTGTTACCATTGCAGGTGCCCAACGACCATATTCACCAGCTGGCGCTGAAACCATTAAGTTAGCACCTGCTGTTGAGTAGCTAGTGTGCTTACCATTTGCATTTACAGCAGCAACACTTAGATAGTAAGGATGGCCTTGGCTTGGCTCAAACGCACCGTTATAACACGTTAAACCTAAGTCATTAGCTCCATTATCTTCACATAGTGAGCCTTCATCACCGCCATCAACAAAAGAGTTACCACTCGATTTCATATTAAGTGCCCCCTTACCATCTCGCAGGTTTAGGTTTGGGTATGACTCAATAGCTTCATCTAATTCTGAATATGCAATAAATGTTGGGAAAGTTATGCCATAACTACGGTTAAACGCAGAAATATTTTCTGTTGTGCTAATGCCGCTTCCAGGGAAACCATGCACCATTAACTCAGTTTGTGGGATTTTAGCACCACCAAGATAATTCATACCAATTAAACCAGCATCAGGAGCAACGCCACGGCCACCTTTACCATTCCAACCTTTTGCAGCAATCAAACCAGCAACACTTGTACCATGATCACCACTGTTTGACATACTAGTAGGATCTGTACGGTCAGTCGCATCAGCATTTAGGTTTAAAGAGCGGTTTGGTAATACATTATCGATTAAATCTTCATGGCGGATTTCCATACCCGAATCGATCACAACTGCCGTTGCACCTGCCCCAGTAACACCTTGAGCATAAGCATCAACAACATTCATATCTTCACCAGCTACAAGCTCTGTCGCTTCTGATTGAGCAAAGCTAGCGTTGACATCGGCTTGTGCTTCTTCTTCTGTATCGCCAAATAAACTAACGTACAAATCAATTAAGCCTTGTTTCATCTCATCACTAAGCGAGTAAGCTTTCTGACCTGTATTGTTTAGGTGCCACTGCTGATTTGCAAGAGGATCTCCAATAATTCCTGAGATATTAATTTTCGCAGAGGCCGTTTTACCGTTTGCAGTTACTGTGTAATCAATAACCGCATCTTCACCAGAAACAGGCACATATGTAAACGAAGTACCCTCTACTGTTAACATACCATGGCTAAACTTAAAGACACCATCTTGCGCGGTAATTGCCTCGCCATTTTCAGTAAAACTAAAAGTAAGTGCGTCACCATCATTATCACTTGCTTTAAAGTCTGCAGTAACTGGAACCCATTGTTTTAAATCAGTAACGACAACATCACTCGCTTTTGGTGCTACATCAGTAACAACTGGAACTGTATTGTTATTATCATTATCGCTTCCACCACACCCTGATAGCGAAATTACTATCGCTGCAGACAACGCTGACAGCTTAAAAATATTATTTTTCATAAATGCTCTTCATTGGTTATTTTTATGACACCTGAATGTACACAATCAAACAACAAGCAGCAACACTGCATTTACAAACATTCACAATAAACCGTAAAATAATATCAGCCCGATTAAAATCCCGTTAATAATATCAAAGTAATAATCTATGCTTTCCCTTGAACTAAAGCCTAAGCTAATATACAAAGATAATTAAAGAACCCTCAAAGGAGTAGAGTAAAGTGAAATTGAAGCAAGTATTTATCGGGGCATTACTATCTACATGCGCACTTAGTGTATCTGCAAATTCTGCATTTAAAGAGCCGAGTGATGCAATTGAGTATCGCCAAGCTGCATTTTCTATGATTTCAGTTCAAATAGGCGATATGGGTGCCATGCTTAAGGGTAAAATTCCTTTTGATGCAGAGCAATTCAAACAGCGTGCAAATAACGCGGCGGCATTATCTAAAATGCCTTGGGAGGCCTTTTACGCAGGCACTGAAAAAGGCGATACATCAGCACTTCCTGCGGTATGGTCTGAAAACGATACTTTTATGAAAAAAGCGACAGCGTTTCAGCAATATGCTGATGAACTTGCTATAGCAGCTCAAACAGGTGACAAAGCGGTCATTGGTAAAGCATTTGGTGCATGGGCTAAAGGCTGTAAAGATTGCCATAAGCAATTCAAAGACTAATAAATTCTGTGTATTAAACAATAAAAATGGCGCTGTATTAGCGCCATTTTTTTAACTAAGCAGATAACTTAAAGGCTCACTTCCCCAAGTACTCATTAATAAAATCAGTAATAGTAACAATAAAAACCATGCAATCCATGGTGACTTTGTCTCAGGCTCTGAGCTTTGTGTTGGCAGTGCTTTATTGCCGGTGATCATTGCTTTTACTAAAGGCTTGCCTTTAATTTTGTAAGCAATAATAGCCACAACATGCAAAATAATCGCATAAAATAAAATATCAAAATTGATATGGTGCAGCCAGTTGGCAAAATCAATCGTATCACTCGATACATACTGCGCTAACGGGCCATCAGTTAAAATGCCATCACTGCTCATTAAACCACTAACCAGTTGCGTAATAATCAGTATAAAAAATAATAACACCATATAACTACCTGGTGCAGAATGGCCCACATCATTTATTTTTTTGCCACTAAAAGAAGCAAGCACCGACTTAGGAGAATGCAGTAATGCCGATATTCTTGCCGTTTTACTGCCTATAAGACCCCATATAATCCGCGTTGAGATAAGCGCTAAAGTAAAAAAGCCAACCACAAAATGTAGCTCTATCATGCCCTCTTCAGCACTAAAATAAAGCGCAGCAATACTCAATACTAATAACCAATGAAAGCTTCTTAAAAAGCCATCCCACACTTTTACCTTGAACATTGCACCTTCCCTAAAAAACAGTATCATCTAAAACGCTAACTATTTTAGCATCTTAATATTAAGGTATCCTAATGAGTCTTTCTACCAGTGCGCAGAGTAAAACACATGCAGTCCATTAAAAAACCGATACTAAAAGGCTTTTTAGATATGCTGCCATTATGTTTAGCCGTTATTCCTTGGGGGATTTTATGTGGCTCGTTGGCAATACAAAATGGCTTTACCCCTTTTGAAACTCAAGCCATGTCGCTACTGGTATTTGCAGGCTCGGCGCAGCTGGTTGCAATTGAGCTCATTGCTGGTAATACCCCTCTATTAACCATTTTATTTACCACGTTTATTATTAGCTCTCGCCATTTTTTATATGGCTTGGCGGTTCGTCACAAAGTGATTGAGCAACCCATGCGTTGGCGCCTTCCAGTCAGCTTTGTCTTAACTGATGAACTATTTGCTTTTTCGCATCACCCTCGCGCCTACCAGACTCAAACGCGCCTAATTTACGCGCTCAGCGCAGGCTTTAGCTTTTACATTGCTTGGAATATTTGGACACTTATCGGTATTGTAGCCGGCACTATGCTCCCTGATCTAACCAATTTAGGACTCGACTTTGCGATTGCTGCAACCTTTATTGCTTTGGTTATCCCAGGAGTTAAAAATTTAGCCACTCTTGTCACGGTCATTGTTGCAGGGATCTGTGCCACTTTATTAAAAAGCACAGGCTTTGAGCTGTGGTTGGTATGCTCAGCACTATTAGCAATGAGTGCAGGTTACACTGTAACTAGAATAGTAAAAAATAAGGACGCTAAATCATGATGACGACTATTTTACTTATGGCATGTATTACCTTTTTTACCCGTTATTTATTCTTACACCGCGCGCTACCATTTAAAGTAGGGCCTAAAATGCAGCAGTTTTTGAGCTTCAGTGCACCTGCGGTTCTAACAGCGATTTGGGTGCCGATTGTATTTATAAATGATGGTGGCATTAATCTAAATTGGCAAAACCCTTATTTAAGCGCAGCGATTGTAGCCATTATAGTTGCTTACAAAACACATAATATTTACCTAACCACACTTGCTGGTATGGGGTTATTTTTGATTTTAAATTAACAGTAACGCCATAGCAGTGTTCACTATTTCGACTTTGTTAATCACCAAGCAAAGGTTAGACTATGCCAAATAAACAAATAATAGCTTAATAATATGCACCCATTTCATCAACTAAGTGCTACTAGCCTGCAAGGCCAACCTATCGATTTTAAAGAGTTTGTAGGTAAAGTTGTGTTAATAGTAAATACCGCAAGTGAGTGTGGATTCACCTATCAATACGAGTCATTGCAAGCATTACACGAAAAGTATGCCAGCCAAGGTTTAGTCATTATAGGTTTCCCGTGTAACCAATTTGGCCAGCAAGAACCCGGAGACGCGAATCAAATAGCACAAGGTTGTTTAATAAATTACGGAGTTAGTTTTTTAATCGCAGAAAAAGTGAACGTTAATGGTCAGCATACACATTCGGTTTTTCGCTATTTAAAATCTGTATTGCCGGGGTTTTTGACACGAAAAATTAAGTGGAACTTCACAAAATTTTTGATTAATGCAGATGGCTCACCGATTAAGCGCTACGCGCCCTTTACTAAACCTGAAAAACTAGAAAAAGTAATTGAAAAAGCATTGCTCGCAGCTAAAGTTTGAGGCTTAAAAATTATAAAGAGGCATAAAGCCTCTTTATTACCAACCCACAGAGCTCTAAATACTAACTAAGTAGCAGTTAAAAGCTAATATGTCGGCACTGATTTGTACTAGCGACAACCTAATCAATATAATCGTTTAAGTCATCTTCACCTAGGTTTTTACGCAAGCGTTTTTGCTCAAGGTAATCCTCTAACTTTCTTTTCACCTTTTGCTTTTTCTTGTCGTGTTGATTACGCCCGACCATTTCGTATTCGTCTTCAACAAAATCATCATCTAGCGCATCGTAACTAAATGTCTTACCCACAACCCACTCCATAAAGTGTTTGAGACCAATTACGGATTCTTGTATCGCGATAATTGGTGAAATTAAAATGTTCAACGCAAATTCATTGTACAAATTTACGTCAAAATAAAGCCACATCGCTATCCTAAATAGTCTCTGTGTCAGTATTGTGAATAAATAGCGCTAAATTTGAATTGTGGAAAGTGAGAGTTTTTTATCGTATCGATAAATTTTATTTATTATCATTTAACTGTTGGTTATTTTGACCAAATTTTAGCTTTTTTAATAACTTTACTTTCAACTTCAAAGCACCTTAAAAATCACAAACCACTGTTTTTAAACACTAAAAACTATTGGCACCAAACTTGTTATAAGTTAATTATCATCATCAAAAAACAGAGAATAAACATGAAAGAATTATTATTAGTTAGCGCAATTATGTGCGCCCCCGTCGCCATGGCTCATAACGATAACAGCTCTTCAATTACATTTAGTAACGACGAATGTAAAGTTGAGTTTAAAAACGATGTACGTATAAAGCCAAGTGAATTAGAAATTTTTAAAGCCAACAATCAACGTATGACTTTTACCACTCAAGGTGAGTTGTCGATCAATGGCGAGCAAGTAGCATTAAATAGCGCTCAGCGCCAAGCACTGACCAACTACACAGATAATTTACGTGCGCAATTACCTGAAGTAGCCAACATTGCACTTGATGGCGTTAAAATTGCGGGCGTTGCATTAGAAGAAGTCGCCAATGCATTTAATATTGATGGCCTCGATAACATTGCTACCTTAATGGACGATATTCAACAAGAAGTAGAGGGTACCTTTTACCAACAAGGTACATTTGTCATGGGCCAGCAAAGCTTCACTCAGTTTGGTGAAAACTTTGAACAGCAGTTTGAACAACAAATAGAAACTGCCGTTGAGTCGGCCGTAATGCAATCAATGGGCAGTATTTTAGTAGCATTAGGCTCTGAGCTAATGGGTTCAGGTGGCGACATGCAAGCCTTTGAAGAGCGCATGGAAAATATGGGCGCACAAATAGAAGAAAAAGTAGAGCTCCATGCAAAAAAACTTGAACAGCGTGCAAATACACTGTGTGGTGACTTTGTTGAAATCGCACAACAAGAAACTCAACTTGCTGCGCAAGTGCCTGCATTAAAAGGCTATGAGTTATTTACTATAAAACAGCACTAACTGCTCAGCATTTTAATTAATCTCCCTTTGCGGCATTTGCTTTTAAGCTATGCCGCATTTTGCGTTTTTTACCCCCACCAGTCCCATTTAACTCAAATAATAGACTGTTGAGCGGATCTGCTCTTGCTGTGCAGAGGCATTTTGTGGCTTCATAGTAAAATACAAACCAAAGTATAATCTTCACTTCGCTCTAGATCACTTAGAATGCCGTCCGAGCTGATGATTGTAAGCCCAAATTGCAACATATTAAAACCACCTCTTTTTAAGTTTTAAATTCTTGAGGCGGTGCGATCCCCAGTTAGACGCGTTTTAAAACGCAACTAACTCCAAAGTGCCTAGTAACCTAGGCACTTTTTTTATAATTTAAAAGCCTAGCAACACTCTTTTTTATCGTTTCTTTAATGCTCTTCTCTGATAAATAATTAACCACCTATAAATAGCATGTTAAATCTTTTAACGAAGTAAAACCCACCCCATTAATACAAAATAATTTAATCTGAATAACCATTCAAAATAATCTATTTATAAACATATTAAAATTAAAAAAACTGCAAAAACCCCGTATAAAAGTGATATAGCACACGACTATAATGAATAAATATACAAAATCAAAAAAAACGCCATTAAATAGCAAATCAAAAAAAACACTTTCAGATTAAAAAAACTAATACTTCACCAGCAATTTTTATCGCTTTATTTTTAACCAACCTACGGGCAAAATGCACACGTTTTCAACAGACACAACCTTGGAGCGAATACAATGAACCCAATTAATACATTAAACCAAACAGCCACAACTCACGTTGCAGTTAAACCAACTAATCGCAAAGCGAGAATGTTAGCTAAACTTAACCGTTACGGAAAAAAATTAGCACTTGGCGGTGCAATTCAATACAAATAATCACCCAACCATGATTTTTGTATTGTTGCAGCAAACACCCAACCACTAAATGAAGTTTCTTCTTTAGCTCCATCTGTTTGCTGCCAGCTCCCTCCTCATAGCTAAAAATCATCTTTAATTTTCATAATTTACAAAAAAAACCGCATTTACGCTCACTTTTTAAGCAAACGATCTTTTTGCTATTTACACAGGCAACTCACCTAAGTATTATCCTGCATCACGACGTGGAGAGATGGCAGAGTGGTCGAATGCACCGGTCTTGAAAACCGGCAGGGGTTTATAGCCCCTCTAGGGTTCAAATCCCTATCTCTCCACCACTTATTTGTATTAATTGGTTTTTTCCGATTGATAACACGCTGAATAATGCGTCGGAGAGGTGTCCGAGTGGCCGAAGGAGCTCCCCTGCTAAGGGAGTATAGAGTTTGTAGCTCTATCGAGGGTTCGAATCCCTCCCTCTCCACCATTACTGATTACAAGCCACTTAATTGTGGTTTTTTTGTGCCTAAAATTTAATAGCCTCTATTAATTCGCACTTTGTATAAGGCCGTCGCGAGCGCATGCTAATAAATTAAACAAATTGTATGGTGTCACAACTTAGTGCATTATAAATGGTACTTTAAACCAGCTTAGGTTTAACCATGGCAAAGCTAATATTACTACTATGTTGTTTGGGTGCCTGTGCTGCTAGCATGGCAAATGAAGTGACGGTTTATAAATGTACCATTAAAGGAGTGCCTACTTTTAGTCAAACTCCTTGCGCTGAAGACGCTCAAGTGATCACGCTTAGAAACGTCAACATCATGCAAACAAATACGCCACAATCTGAGAACACACCAGTTGCCGATACTTCTGTTGACGATTATCTAGCGGTGCAACAAATAGAGCGTGATATTGTGCAGCTTGAGCTTAAGATTAAACAATACCAACAAGAATACGCACAAAAAAAACAGCAAATCGATTACATGACCCAAGATAAAGCAAATCGCTTAGGAGCCAGCTCAATTGCGAATGCCATTACCACTGAAACGGCGGCACTTAAGCAGCGATTTGACCCACAAATCAAGCAAGCACAACAACAAATAGAAGCACTCACTCAAAAAAAACAGCAGCTTAGTCAGCAACCTTAAGTATGTGCTTCACAACATCAATAAATGTTTGTATCTCTGACTTTGTATTATATATGTGAGGTGAAACACGGATGCCGAGTTTACGCACATCAACACTTATTTTTGCAGTCTCTAATGCTGTTAATACACTTTGCTGATGCTCAGAAAACTGCAAAATAGCGGTGCCACTACATTGCTCTTTAGCGCTAGGTGACATTAAAAAAGCGCCCAATTGCTGCTGAATTAACTCAAGTAACATCAAGTTGTGCGATCTCACTTGTTCAACGCCAAATTCAACAATATATTCAATACTATGAGCGGCAATAATATAAGGAAGTACCGAGGGCGTACCGCCCCAAAACCTTAGTGTTTTAGCGTTATATTGAAAATGCGCAATATCAAACTCGAATGGGTTTTGATGTGAAAACCAGCCAACATCTTTTGGTTCACATTGTGTTATTTGCTTTGGATTTACCCATAAATAAGCAGCTCCTGGCCCTCCGCATAGCCACTTCACACTTGAACCAATCATAAAGTCAGCATTTAACGCTGTTAGATCGACAGGGATAACCCCTGCCGATTGCGCCACATCAATTATTGAGAGTGTATTCGTGACTTTACTCAGCGCCACAATATCGTTTATGGGAGCTTGTACACCCGTATTAGAATAAACATGGCTAACAAATACCCCATCAATCTCTGAAGTTAAATATCGCTGCCATACCTGTCTATCACTCAAGTCTTCATGCTCAGGGATGTAGCGTATTTTTGCACATTCAGGCAGTGCTTTTTGCATTACAAACCCCATACTGGGAAAATCAGCCTGCGCCATTAATACTGTACACTGTGGTTTATTAAATACGGGGTGTGACATAACCAATTTGGTTAAACCACTGGATAAATTAACCTGAGGACAAAATTGCTCACTAGGCGCATTAAACAACTGCCCTAATGCCTCAGTAAATCTTTCAATGGCGGGTAACCACTGTTGCCATGGCTCTTTTACACTTTCTTGCCAAGGAGTAAAAAAATGTTCAGTGGCATTTTCTAAGCTCGTTTTTAATGGGCGGCCAACAGAGTGGCTTAATAAATAACAACCCTGTGGCATACAAAAATCATTTTTAGCCATATTAATTAATCCACTGTTTTAGCGTGTTTAAATCATCAAAGCGCGTATTTATGTCGTCACGCTTTGCCGCGGCACGCCTATCTCTTAACTTAGCTAATGAATCGAGCAGTACCGGTAAAGGTGGTCCACTGGCAGTTACTTTGCTTATATGCTGTTGTTGCATTTGCAGTGACGGTTGGGCAATAAACTTCTCAACCAACTGATTATGATGACCGATAGCGGTGTCACCATGTAATTTACACACTTGTATAAATAGTTTGCCGTGCTTTTGAAACCACTCTGTGTGTTTATATTGCTCGGCTTTTAAGAAGTCATCCATAAAGCTTTGCATACGCATGGCTTCTCGCAATATTTGTTGGTCCTCTGGCATCATATATAAAAATTTATCCACCAGCATTTGTGAGTAACTCGGCTCATTGGCACTGCAAAGCCCTAACAGCATATCAATAACATTAATGCCGGCAAAATCTCCCGCATTTGCACCACGGTAAACCTCTTTACCTACCCGGTAAGGCTTGTAGTATGGGCGTACACAATTAAAAAAACGCTCGGTATCAAGTTGAGTATACAAGGCATTATTCGACGCTATTACATCAATAAGTGCCGTTTTAACCACCTCAAGTAGTTCAGCCGTGACTGGGTGTGAAATACCTAATGGCAGTATTTTTAGTAAAGCATCACTCGCGCGCTTATACGCTAAAATACCTTGGGTGTTGTAATCTAAAAACAGAGCTTCATCATCAAGATTTGTAAACCGTTTATAGGTGCCATTAATGGCTTTATTATGAGTGGTTAAATGTGCGGTGGCAAAACGAGGAGTTACTCCAATAGAAGCACCAATATGCATAGCAAGCGCCGATGCTTCTATCAGCGGTGAACTATTCTCTCTGCTTGGCTCTGTAATTTCATGTCTACGACAAGCCGCCATAAACAAACCGACATTACCAAGTAAATCAAATGCGCTATCAAATCCTTCGTCGGTATTACCTTCAGCTAATAAATCGCTGATCAACGCATTACCGTGCTCTTTCAAGGTCTGCTTTAAGTTATCCCCAACCCCTTCAACATTTGCTTTATCATCTTGTTGCCAATACAACTCTTCTAACTGAGAGTTTAGAGCAACAAACTCAGACCTAATCCAATTATCAAATTTAGCGGTGTAAGAACTCATAACTTTATCCTGTTATTATTATTTTTTAATGCTAGCAAAGATCCCAGAGGTTAAAACGCTAAAAAAAATAGTAAAAGCAGTTATTGTTAGCAATAATCACTATTACTAGACAAATAATTAATAAGATTCTATAGCCATGTTAGATAATAAAGATCAGCAGCTACTCGTTGCCTTGCAATCGCAAGCCCGAATGTCGGTATCAGAATTAGCCAATACCATTAATCTCTCGGATACTCCTACTCTAAGGCGCATTAAAAAACTTGAGCAAGAACAGGTTATTATTGGTTATCACGCAGCTATTAACCCTAAGTCACTCAATCTTAATGTACTGGTTTATGCTTTCGTGCGACTGTGTCAAAACTCAGTGAGTGCGGCACAACAGTTTGAACAACATGTAGAAAAACTACCGCATGTACTTGAGTGCTCAGTGATCTCAGGCAGCCACGACTATTTATTAAAAATTATCTCTCAGGATTTAGAAAGTTATGAGCAGTTTGTAAAGCACCAACTGGGAAGCTTAAGCTGTATCGCCAACATAGAATCAACCGTTGTATTAAAGCAGTCATTTAGTAAAAAACAGTTACCACTTTAAAAAATAATACTATTTAGTACTGATTCGCTATACTGAGATTCAACTATAAAAATAATATTAAACAAGGATGCATGTGAAGATTTTTCGTTCAACATCCAGTTCTTCTGCTTTTTACATATTGTTTGCGGTGGCTTATTTTGCAACTGGTAAGTTATTAACTAATTTTGCCTTCCAATCACAAGTAATCCCTATCTGGCTCCCTGCAGGTATTGCCCTAGTTGGCTGTTTTATCTGGTGGTGGCGTTTTATTCCGGCATTATTTATTGCCTCTGTCGCCTTTAATTTAAGTACCGGTGATAACGTTATTACTGATCAAGTTTTAATTGGCAATACATTAGAGCAGGTGTTACTAATCGGCTTTGGTGCTGTACTACAAGGGATGATTGGCGCAGCTTTTTTAAAATACTGGCTAGGTCATCCGCTGTTTTTAAAGAAGCGCCAATCAATAATTTATTTTATTTTTATCGTTGGTATTGTCGTTAGCCTAATATCGGCCAATATTGGCGTCTATGCTTTAAGTCAGTTTAACCCTGCTTACAGTATTGATAATCATTGGAGAAATGTTACTTTTTGGTGGCTTGGTGATTCTCTTGGTGTGCTGATCGCAACTCCTTTTATATTGGCGTTATTACAACCTAAATTTAAACGACATTACTTCACCCCACTACCTACCATCGCAGTTTGCTCGGTATTATTCATCTCTGTAGCTTTAACCACAAAGCTATATAATCAAGAGAGTTATTCAAATGCGATACAAATTGCCAAACGCGAAACATCTATCATTGAAAACAGTTTACTGAGCAATTTAAACCTCAGTCAAATAACCGTACAAAGCCTTGCAAGCCAAATACAATCAACACCGACTTTAAGCAAGCAAGAGTTTGATATTTACAGTGCTCAACTATTGGCTGAGCATTCATTTATTAAAGCATTTTCATGGAACCGTAAAATTAACCAGGCTCAGGTCAGTGACTTTAACAAACAGCTTAATGAAGTTTATACTGCATACAGCTTTGATCCGAGCATTAAAGGCGCCCCATTATCAAACAACGATCCATTGGTGATTATCACTTATATTGCTCCTTTGTCAGAAAACCAATCCGCCATAGGTTTTAATCTCAACTCTCGTAAAGATCGTCGTGAGACTTTACTCGATCCACGTATCAAAAATCGCCCTGTCGGTACTAAAATAATTCAATTAGTTCAAACACAGCGACCTGAACCCGCGTATTTATTATTTTCTCCTGTGTATCAACAAAATAATGAGATTGCATCAATTAAAGGCTACGCAACAGGTGTATTTTTAGTAAAAAACATACTTGCTCAGTCGCTTACCCAAGCACAAAATAAAATGTTTAATATCGCTATTTATGAAGCTAATGCTACCATCCCGTTTTATTCAAATGCCGAAAATATTCCAACCAAAAGCAATAAGCTTACAACTATCGAAATTAATTTTGCAGGACAAACATGGTTCGTTGATTTAACCATTAAAGATGAATTTCTACCGCATCAAACTAATAACATGACACTCTTTTTGCTTATTTTACAGGTCATTGTCAGCTCACTCATTTTACTGATATTACTGTTGTTTAATCACCAACACCTTGCACTTTCACGTTTGGTAGCAGAGCGTACTCGCTCTCTCGTTAAGGCTAAACAGCATTCTGATTTGGCAAATCAAGCTAAAAGCCGGTTTTTAGCAAATATGAGCCATGAAATTCGCACCCCACTTAACGCTGTGATTGGCTTTTCAACCCTAGCTAAAAATGAAGATAGCCCTGAAATTCTTTCTGATTATTTAAATAAAATTAATTTAGCGTCTAAATCATTGTTAAGTTTAATCAATGATGTACTCGATATCTCTAAAATTGAATCACAAAAGCTCACCTTAGAAGTCGCCCCTTTTGATTTGAATGCGCTTCTTGCTCGGATCAGTAGTATGTTCGAGCAAAGCGCAGAACAAAAAGGCATTCACTGGAAAGTTGATAACCAATTACCAACCGATATTTGGTTTGAAGGTGATGTTATGCGAATTGAGCAAATTTTATTAAACCTATGTAGTAACGCCATTAAGTTTACCTATGAAGGTGAAGTAAGTGTTAGCGCATACAGCAAGGAGATCACCGATAGACGTCGTCAAATCACCTTGACTATTAAGGACTCGGGCATCGGTATTGCGCCATCAGAGCAAAGTAAGTTATTTGATGCGTTCACCCAAGCCGATAGCTCAACATCACGTAAATTTGGTGGCACAGGGCTTGGTTTAGCAATCGCAAAAGAACTTAGCTTATTAATGTCTGGAGATATCAGCGTACAAAGCGAGCCAGGTAAGGGCTCTACTTTTACTCTGTCTGTCGAGTTAAATACATGTGCAGCGCAACAAGTAACGGCAAAGCACATACACCAGCATGTTGACTTAAGTAAACTAAAAATACTGGTTGCAGAAGATAACAGCGTCAATCAATTAGTCATAAAAGCAATGCTTAGCTCTTTAGGGATTACCCCAACACTGGTTGAAAATGGCGAATTAGCAGTAGAACAAGTTAAAATAAATGACTTCAATTTAGTATTAATGGATTGCCAAATGCCGATTATGGACGGTTACCAAGCCACCGCCTTGATACGTCAAATTAAAAGTACTGAGCAATTACCAATTATTGCCTTAACTGCTGATGTAATGCCTGAAGATAAAGCCAATGCCTTAGCAATTGGTTTTAACGAACATCTTGCAAAACCTCTCGAACTCGATAAGCTTATACAGTGCCTATCTCAATATATTGCGCCAGATAAACCATAAAGATTTATCGAAAACAGAAAACCAAATATGGCTGTCGCACTATTACCAAAATTAATCAGCAACCCACTTAAAAAATAGTAGGCAAAGCATTATGAGCCACTTTTCACATCAATGGTTTAATAGCATCAACCAAATTGACGCAACACAATGGCATTATTTTTTTGGCGATGATCCTTTTACTCAACACGCTTTTTTATACGCACTTGAACAAAGCCAATGTGTAAGCGCAAAAACAGGTTGGCAGCCCCATCACTTAGCCGTTTATGAAGACGATAAACTCATTGCCCTTGCCCCTGGCTACTTAAAAGCGCACTCCTACGGTGAATATGTATTTGACTGGGCATGGGCTGAAGCTTATGAAAAAAGTGGCTTAGATTATTACCCTAAATGGCTGTGCTGTATTCCCTTTAGTCCGATTGAGGGTCAAAGAATACGTATTATGCATAGCAATCCAAAGTTAGTGTATGAGTATATAACAGAGCAACTTAATGCCCACTGCGCAAAACAAGCCTGGTCAGGCTGGCATGTAAACTTTTGCGATAAAGCACAAGCCTCACAGCTAAATGATGCAGGTGCCATGCTGAGAACCGGGGTACAGTTTCAGTGGTTTAATAATGAATTTAAAGACTTTGATGATTTTTTAAAAACCTTTAATGCCCGTAAGCGCAAAGCAGTAAAAAAAGAACGCGCTAAAATAACACAGCAAAATATCACCATTGAATGGTTGGAAGGTGAGCAAATCACCACAACAGTGATGCAGCTTTTTTGTGAGTTTTATCAACGTACTTATTTAAAACGTTCAGGCCATTTAGGCTACTTAAACAGCGATTTTTTTAGCTTGCTACACGCCTTAATGGCTGAAAAATTGCTCATTATGCTAGCCAAAAAAGACCATAAAGTGATTGCCGCCACATTAAGTTTAATTGGTGACAATACCCTTTATGGGCGTTATTGGGGAGCAAGCGAAGAGATTGATTCTCTTCACTTTGAGCTGTGTTACTACCAAGGTATTGAATATGCGATTAAGCATAATATTCACTGTTTTAATGCCGGTGCTCAGGGTGAGCATAAAATAGCACGCGGCTTTCAACCCATCACTACTTATTCTGCTCATCATATTATTCACCCCGATTTTAATCATGCTATTGCAGATTACTTAAAACGCGAAC
This sequence comes from Pseudoalteromonas sp. APC 3250, assembly GCF_030407915.1. Taxonomy (NCBI): domain Bacteria; kingdom Pseudomonadati; phylum Pseudomonadota; class Gammaproteobacteria; order Alteromonadales; family Pseudoalteromonadaceae; genus Pseudoalteromonas; species Pseudoalteromonas sp. APC 3250. The sequence continues at coordinate 10,624 of NZ_JASDCM010000017.1, read as the reverse complement.
GCCAACATATCGATATTTATAAACAACAATGCAGCTCTTTATTGCCGTTTAAAAATGAGTAACTGATTATTTGCAGGCATCGCCGTATCGCTGAGTAACTTAAGCCCTGATTGCACTGCAAGTTGCTCAATCGCTTCGAAATCACGGATACCACTAAGTGGATCGCGACTTTGCAATAAACTGTTAAATTCATTATTACTGGGGCTGGTAAACTCCCCTTTATATTTGAAAGGGCCATATACACACACCACCCCTTGCTGGTTTAAGTGCTGATTTACTCCAGCAAAAAAACGCGTAATTAACTCCCAGCTCACTATATGAAAAGTGTTAGCAGTATATATCGCATCCACTTTATTTACTGGCCAAGGATCGTTTAGGTCAAGTAATAAAGGCGGATGCAAGTTTGCCAGTTGCACCTCATCATGCCATAACTTTATTCCTTGATGATTAACCTCTCGATCACTGGTATACCATTGTAAATGTGGCAATTTTTTGGCAAAGAAAACGCTATGCTGACCCGTCCCCGAGCCTATTTCAAGTACCGACCCTGCATTTTGCAATGCAGGCTGCAAAGCCTTAAGTATATGATTTTTATTATTTTCGCAGGCTTGTGAAAACGGTTTGGTCATACTGATGCACCTAAATTGCAAATGAATGCACAATAGTAAAACAAATTTCAGCTATTTTGTCGTGAGTAAATTAACCAAAATAATAAAATAACTTTAATTTCAATACGTTAAATTATATTTACCGAGCTGGTACGCTATATGCCTTTATTAAATTACTCACTTAATGAGTACTAAACTACAAAAGGATAACATTATGTATATTTCACCCTATACCGCCGTAGACGCTGTAATGGCAATTACCGATAAAAGCCTAGATAAAACGAGTCATGAAACAGATTGTAGAGCAACGGTTATCGACTTACTTTCTCATGTAAAACACACTCAAAAGGCACAAAACAAACATGAAACAGACCAAATATTTATTCTTGGCTACAATTAAAATTCTGTTTAGCCTTATAACTGGCTGTTTATATAAATACATTATTTAAGTCGACTTAAAATCCGTTTAAGTCGACTTTTTAGTTTTAACCCCACTTGTTAACTTGCCTTGACGCCCCCTACTTTTTAACTATACCGTTGTAAATAGCAATAACAGCACCATATCTTTTTATATAGCGTAGTTTAATGTCATATATTCTCTTTTTTAGGAGTACTAATGAGTAACTTTAGAATAGAATCAGATAGCATGGGCACACTCGACGTACCCGCTAACGCACTTTATAAAGCACAAACCCAACGCGCCATTAATAACTTTACAATTAGCAACCTCACCATGCCACAGCAATTTATTATTGCTTTAGCGTATATAAAACAAGCCGCAGCATTAACCAATTTAAAGCTGGGCCATTTAGATAAAACAAAAGCAAATGCAATCGAGCATGCCTGCCAAGAAATTATTGATGGTCAGCATTATGAGCATTTCCCCGTTGATATTTTTCAAACGGGATCAGGTACCAGCTCAAATATGAATGCCAACGAAGTTATTGCAAGTTTGGCTTCAAAACATGCTAATCAACCTATTCACCCTAACGACGATGTGAATATGGGACAAAGCTCGAATGATGTTATTCCCACTGCAATCGCCTTAAGCAGTGCTATCAGTGTTGATAAAAAATTATTGCCAGCACTAGCAAACTTAGCCGACGCCTTAGAGCAGAAAAAAGCAGACATCGGTCATGTAGTTAAAACTGGGCGCACTCATTTAATGGATGCAATGCCAGTGACCTTTGAGCAAACACTCAGCGCATGGCAATCGCAGGTAAAGCACGCAGCCAGCGGTATTGAGCATGCACTAATACGTGTTTGTGAGCTGGCTCAGGGGGGGACAGCAGTAGGTACAGGTATTAATGCCGATCCACAATTTGCTACGCTATTTGCCAAACAGCTAAGTGAAAAAGTAGGGATTAACTTTATCCCCAGTGATAACTTTTTTTATAATATTGGCTCGCAAGATGCCATTGTGGCTTTATCAGGGCAGCTGAAAGTCTATGCCGTTGCGCAAATGAAAATAGCCAACGATCTACGTTGGATGAATTCAGGGCCGCTTGCAGGACTTGGTGAAATAGAGCTTGAAGCATTGCAGCCTGGTTCATCCATTATGCCTGGCAAAGTGAACCCGGTGATCCCAGAAGCCGCTGCAATGGCTAGTGCGCAAGTAATCGGTAACGACGCCACAATTACCGTAGCAGGCCAAGCTGGCAACTTTGAGCTTAACGTAATGCTACCCGTGATTGCTTATAATATCCTGCAAAGTACAGAGATACTTGCTAACAGTGCGCAAGCACTAGCGGATAAAGCCATAACTAGCTTTAAAGTTAATCAAGCACAGATTGATAAAGCGCTGACTAAAAATCCTATTTTAGTTACTGCACTCAACCCAGTTATTGGCTATGAAAAAGCAGCAAAAATTGCCAAACAAGCTTACCAGCAAGCAAAGCCAATTATTGATATCGCCGAGCAAGAGACAGACCTATCTCGCTCAGAATTAGAAGCATTACTCAATCCAGCTAAATTAACCCAAGGTGGGTTAATGTAAAAACGCCATTAATGGCGCTTTAATATATTGATAGTAGAGTTTTTATTGCCGTAATGGATGCACCGTGTATGATAGTGATGAATAATTCATCACTATCAGGAACGATTATGCGTACTCCATTACTCGCTCTACTGCTACCGCTTTGCTTAACAGCTTGCTTAGAAACCACCTCAAATGAAACTGAGCAAACTAAAACCAATGCGGTAGAAAACACGTCTACGCCGATACCACAACAAAAACTACCACAAGAAAATAAGCAAAATAAAATAGCACAGCAACTACCGGTTGATGCTGCAAAAGAAGTGTCGCTTGATGATATTAAAACAGCAAAAAATAAATTAAATAACCTCATAGCAGATAAACAATGTTCAACTAGTTCACAGTGTAAAGTCAGCGCTGTTGGTAGCCGTGCCTGTGGTGGACCAAGTGATTACATTGTGTACTCTACACAAAGCGCACCCCAAGAGCAGGTTTCAGCCCTAAGCGATACTATCACTCAATTGGAAAGTACCTATAATGCGCAAAAAGGCATGATGAGTATTTGCCAACATTTAACTGCGCCAAGCACTCAGTGTGTTGAAAATAAATGTGTTAAACTTGAAGGCTCTGCGGTAAGTGTATTTTAAGGATTAGATTATGAGTTGTTTGTCATCCGTAATTAAGCTATCAGCTACCTGTGTTGTTATGACTATGCTGCTTAGCGGTTGCAGTAGTGCACTAACATCAAGCAAAGCTCAAAACGCGAGTGAATCTGTTTTAAATACTCAACTTAATGAGCTTACAAGTAATAAAAGCTGCACAGCCAGCTATCAATGTAAGGTGTTAGGTGTTGGCTCGCGTGTCTGTGGGGGGCCGAGTAAGTATGTTGTGTACTCAACATTAAATCACTCTCAAGAACAAGCAGAGCAATTAGCGCAAAAAATCACTGAGCAAGAACAACTAGATAATGCAATGCTTGAGTTCAAAGACTGTTCACCAGTGCTAGAAGTCCACTCTTTATGTATTGATAATCAATGTAAAACAGTTAACTACCAGTAGCAGTTCGTTTCGGTGTTAATCTAATAGTGGTATTAACACCGAAACAACCACCACCATGAAAATACACACACCTGCCTTAAAAATGTATTCCAGTGGCATTTTTTTCTGTACCCAGTAGGCATATATAAAACGCACGAAGTAGCTTGCCGCCGTGCCAAATAAAGCAAACATGAGTAAGTAGGCAATCAATAAGATATTCACAGCGGCACTTTTTTAGAAAATAATAGCCCCAGTGTAAGTATTTTACATAAAGAAGGCAAAAGGGTTACTTAGTCTTTTTTGTATGCTCAATGAGTAACTCTGCTACCTGTTGCTTTACCGCTCTTTTATCATCTACTGCCACTTCAAACCGGCTAGCCAATTGGGCTATTTCGTCATCATTTAAATTAAACGATAGTCGTTGCCGTGTTTTTTTAGACTTTACATCAAGACCTAAAATTTTACGGATCATATCTGAGGGAGTGAGCTCTTGATCGATAGCTTGTTTTTTTATCGACTTTTGTACCTCACTACTCAAATCAAATGCCATTTGCGTGGCGCGCACAGCTTGCTCTTGGCGCAACCACTTGTCTTTAGCATCACTCACTGGGCATCTCCAGGAAACAAATCAACAATATCGCTAATTGGGCGAGTTAACGTCAGTGAGACTTCTGTTTCACCTCCCTCCCAAATCTCTATATTAACGCTATGCCCTTCATCGGGTGACGCTAAACAAATCATTTCACAGGGTTCACCACCGTCTTGCTCATAGCGAGGCAGCGTTTGGCCACGAAAGTCTTTATTATGAAAATAACATACATAAGGCGATTCACTTTGTTGATAGCTTTTAGCTAAAAATTGCATAAAACGCTCAGGGGTATTTTGTACCGTGATATGTGTTAATGACTCTTCATCAAAAATACGCGCAAATTCATCAAGACCAAAGATCTCTTCAACTTCATCACGCTGAATTTTTATAGAGAAGTTTGCCCACTGTTCACCATCATTTTGCTCTATTTGTAAAAACACCACTTGGCCAGTGTTAGTTTCAAGTACAAATTCAGTATCACTGCTGTGTTGGTACTGATACGTTTGCACATCAATAACGCGCAACGTTTGACCTTTAAGCCATGAAGGATAAGCAAACGAATCAATGACAGTAAACATGTCGCCTTTTTTAAGGTCACTCGCATGATTAAGCTGACGTTCTGGCTTTTTTTTAGATTTGAAAAAATTAAACATATAAGGTGCCTCTGTAAGCAAAAAAGGTAACGGAGCGAAACTCGGTTACCTTTTTGATATGGTTCTAAATGTTAGCTATTTTGCTTCGCTTTAATGCGCGCTAAAATATCAGCACTTTTTGGATTGGTATCACCAATACCCGCTTCAGCCATTTTAGCTTTTAAATCATCGCCATTAACATCTGCTTCTAGAGACTTTGCAGCACCTAATTGATCAGTACGGTCTTGTTGGCGTTGCTTAATACGCTCAAGCGACTGACGCGCCGATGTCATTGATGAATTATTAGTATTAAGCGTGCTGTTTACAGCCATTGTCGCTTGCTGAACGCTTTCTGTGGTTTTAACCATAGTAAGCTGACGCTGATTTTCCTTAATTGATTTTTCAGCATCTTTTACTTGCTGCTTCAAAGTCACTATGTGATTACTAAAGCCCGCTAACACTTGCTCGTGCTCAGCTTTCTCAGCTTCAAAGTCACCAATTTTTTCTGCAATTTCTAATGCTAATGCTTCATTCCCTTTTTCAAGGGCTTGACCTGCATAAGCTTCATGCTCAGCAATTGATGCATCTACTGCGCTAATTTTACGCTTAGTTTGCATTTCTTTAGCCATCACTTCTGTTAGGCTTTTTTTAGCACGGTGTAACGCATTTTGTGCATCAGCAATTTCTTGCTCAAAAATACGAATACCATTGGCATCAACAATTGCTTCGCCTGCTTCACGTGCGCCGCCACGTACTGCTGTAAATAATTTTTTTAAAATACTCATAATCTTAACTCCACTAACTAGCTACTAATCGTTTAAATATAAGGTCACGGCTTCTAGTGCATCTATAGCGTTATCAGCTAATGTCACTAGTTCGTGGGTAACATCATCTAGAGATGAATTTACCGACAGTGCACCAAAAATCGCGTATTTATTATCGATCTTAGCAAATGCACTCAGTGGAATTGGCACGTTTAAATGCAGTAACGTTTCGTTTAACTCGTTGCGTAATTCACTTTTTACTTCATCTTCGTCAAACAAGTAGCTAATACATAGTAATTGCTCTTGTGTTTGAGTAACAAAAATTGGAAGCTCGTCATTTCCATCAACAATGACTTGTAAAACATCTTGCTCACCTGGATTGGCAATCAAGAAAGACTCAAAGTTAGCACCCTCGGTTTCAAAAGACGCTAATTTTATTGAAAGTTCATTTAATTCCATGTCTCTGCCTTTTCGTCGTTTGACATATTATGTCTGAGTTAAGATTCGCACGGCCGACATATTATGTCAACCATGTTTTATTAATTTTTATACAATTCACTTTCTATTTGCCAAGCTGCTCGGTAGTAATCATATAAGCGACCAGAACCTAACCTATTGACTTCAATATCGTTCACTTGTTCAAAATAGTTATTAGGAAATGCAAAACTCGCTAATAAATATTTTTTACTAATCCACCGAGATGGCACTGGCATATCAGTTATATTGCTAATACGGGCACTAGGTGATTGCCCCATTTTAGTCGCAATAGTCCATCCCCATTGACCAAACGAAGGAATGTTTTGCTGATATTGCTCTACATAATCAAAACCTGCGGCTTTCACCGTTTTAGCAATACTTAAAAATGCCTTTTTCGCATGATAAGGCGATGTTGACTGTACCGCCATAGCACCATCAGGCGCTAATAATTGGCGTACATGATTATAAAAGTAATCGCTGTACATCTTATTAAGATCAGGGTGATTAGGGTCTGGCAAATCAATTAAAATAGTATCGAACTGCTTTGACTGATCCAGTAGCTTTTCGACTTCTAAAAATGCATCGCCCACAATAATATTTGCTCGCGGGTCATGCATCGATTCATTATTGAGTGCTACCAACCGCTGTTTAATCTCTTCTGGCGGTGTGAATTTATCGTCTTCATGGCCAAATAAATTCAGTAGCTGGCCATCTAAATCAATTAGTGTGACTTCTTTGACTGGCCACTTTAATACATCACGCATGGCTAATCCGTCACCGCCACCAATAATCAAAACACGGTCATGACGATTAGATGCGAGCATTGCAGGATAAACAAGCATTGAGTGATATATTTGCTCATCTACACTAGAGAACTGCAAACGACCATTTAAATATAGATCAGTAATTGGCTGAGGCTGATTTTTACTTAAACGCTCTGTTAGCACCACATGTTGATACTTAGTCGCCTGAGAGTAAATAACTTTATCTTTGTATAGTACGTTACTTAGGTTATCCATCCAGCTACTACCAAACTGCAAAATAAAAGCGAATAACACCAGCAGTAATATATGGCAAACCAATAGCAACTTAGCAAAGCGTACATAGCTATGGTAACGCCATAAAAAGGCAAGTCCGGCAATAATGTTAAATAGCGCTGTCCAAGCGGCGGCTTGCATTATTGGCATTGCGAGCATAATACTCACCCAAATTGCCGCGCCAATACCAGCGCCAATATAGTCAGCCCCATATATAGTGCCGGCGTTATTTTCTAAAAAACGTCCATAAACATGCTGGCGAATGCGCGCAATAAGCGGTATTTCCATACCAATAAATAGCCCTAATATTAAGCCAAATACATAAGGTAAAAAGCGAGACCACTCTTGCAGCTTTTGAAACACGTAACCATTAAGAATAACGTCAGGTGGAATATTAAAAATACTTGAGAATAAATGAGGGAGTGAATAACTCACGGCAATAATGCTGGCAATGGCTAATATACAGCCCATACCTATGAGCGCAATAATACTCTCTAGCCAAGCAAATGCGGTAAAGGCATCTTTAAACCAACGCGCTAAAAATGCACCCATCCCCATAGCTACAATCATAGTGCCTATCATGGCGTAAATTGCACTCTCAACTGAGCCGAGTACTCGGCCAGCATAATGAGAAAGTAAGTATTCATAAATAAGGCCGCACCCAGCGAGTACGGCCATAACAGTGATCAGTAAAATATCATGCCCAAGTAAATTAAATTTACTTGGGGAAGCTTGAGTTGATGACACGTGATTATGCACCCAGTAGTGTGGCCATAGTGATCCCGACAGCAAATGACACAGCTGCAGAAATAGCGGCAACACCCACATTCTTTTGACGATTCACTTCATCTGAAATATTACAGCCAGCAAGAATGATTTTAATCGTCAGTAAGTGCAGTAAAATGAAAGCAACCAAACAAACAACGGCGCTTAGCGCCCAGTAAAGTAAACTCGCATTAATATTGTCAGCAGCATAAGGAGCAATGCCTGTTGCAGCAGTAATGGCTAATGCACTACCAATTAAAAAGCCTGCATAACGAACACCTACTGCTAAATTACCATCAATAATAGCCTGTTGTAGGCAGTCGCCACTTTTATTGGTGCGCTTAAATAACTGCACGCGATATTGGCTTACTAACAGCAATACCACACTACCAATTACAAACGCAGCAATAACAATAGGAATGCCATGCCAACCTTCAGTAGCAACCCACAATAGGGCTGAGCGGATAACCACGGCAACACTTACTACATGGCCAAAATCAATAATTGACGCAGTAACGTTACCTTTGACTATTTCGTTATGTAAGCTCACTTTACGCAGCGCCACTTTATCTTGAAAAAAGTGACCCAGCTTTATAAGCAGAATTGCTAATGCACCATAGCCAAGCATTAACAGAGCTTCTTTTTGTAACGTAGCAGCAAACGCACCACTACTCACGCCCGTTAACACAATCGCAAGTGCTACCAAACCAGCGGCAAAGCTTATTCCAAATGCAAAGTTATCGCGCTCGGTAATTTCATCATTGGCGTGTAAATTAGATACCCAACCTTTAATATACTTTAAGCTCACAAACAGTAAGATGATAATTGCAAAGTCCACAGACAGTGCTTGCAAAGACCACATAGTTATTCCATTAAATTCATACATATTATTCTAACTCCAACGTTATTCTTTACTTACCACGACTTACGCCGCGCGAGGTTCTGCTACTGCTATTACGAACCGATCCTGAATTATTGCTATAACTACTCGCTCTTGAGTAACTGCTGCGACTTTTAGGCGGCGTATAACTGCTGCGACTCAAACCTGATGCACCTGTTTTTTTACTCGCATAAGGACTAGTGAACTGCTTGCCTTGGCGTTGGTAAGATTGTCGTGTACGTGTTTCTAATGCACTTTGGGTTTTTATTTGTTTAGGGCTTGAGTAACGAGTACGACCATAGTCATTGTAGTAACTATACTTACGGCGTTTACTCCAACTTCCGTATTCAACTCGGTCAAATACATCACCCAAAATACGGTACATGCCGTACCATTGCCAAAAGCTAATACCGCTACTATTCGTTTGCCAATTACCATAGTTAGGATTACCTATCATTTGGTTACCGACCCCTTCGCCTTCAGCTTTTTGGCTTATAGCACCAACTCGTGCCAAAGAACCATTCGACATATCCGCAAGCATATTAATAGGATCGGTTAAGGCATCAGAAAATAACGTTGGCTTGGCGGCCTCACGCAATAAATCAATATTGTATAAAGTGTCTTCGTAAGGAGGAATTAAGTAATTACCCTTAATATCATCAAGGCGTTGGGTTAAGCCACTATAAAGGGCTCCCTGGCGTGTGGCATCAAGGCTAACTACATCAACAACCTTACTGAGTTCAGGTTGCTGTTGTTTAAGGATACGACTGTATTCTTTAAGAATAATCGCATTACGTATACTACCATTATCAAGTGCTTTACCAAGCTGAGTAAGCTCGACATCGGCCTTTTTAATGGACTCTTGAATTGTTTGTTGTAGCTGTTCTTCTTTAGATTGACAACCAATCAGTGCTGTAAACAAACAAAACAGGCTGAGAAGTTTCCAAGCTTTTATATTCGACATTCATGTCACCTGATTTACTAAATTATCCTAGATAGTTTTACACAGGACAGTTATTAAACCAACAATGAAATTGCAACAAGATGATAATTTAGGGACTAGTTTAAAGGTGCAAGGAGAATAACTGAGATCAGTAAAGGGAGAATGCTGATGGAAAGGCACCAGTTAAAAGGAAGAAACAATACCAATTCGCTTAATTAAGCGGTCTATTTTCAGGCAGGAAAAACGGATTGATAGCTAGGCAAAAAATTCGCTATTTAGTTGTTCTAAATGAGAATTTTTTAACGCAGATAGCGACACGTTTAGCCCCGCAAAATGATTGAGTATTATTGCGGATTGGTATAATCCTTCATGCCTTCATTATGACTCTCCACGCTGTTCTGCCACTACATGCTACTGCGCTGTCGCTAAGAAGTAGGACAGTTACTCTAAAGACAAGTCAGTGTTAAGCCCTCAGTTATAAGTTTTGAAGTATTTCACCTCGAACCTGCATTTTCACTTTCCTGCAGACGTAAAAAAGCCCGACTATTTCTAGTCGGGCTTTCTCTTATTTGGAGCCTGGTAATGTCCTACTTTCACATAGCAAATGCTACACTATCATCGGCGCTGTTTCGTTTCACTACTGAGTTCGGCATGGGGTCAGGTGGGTCCAAAACGCTATTGTCACCAAGCAAATTTGGTGTAAGTTCGATTTAATCAAGCTTACTAAAATTTGGAATTTCTGATAATAAAGAGTAATCAAGTAATCTACTTTAGTCTATTAACTTCTTTGCTTAAACTATCACATAAAACGCGTTTGGCGTTGTATGGTTAAGCCTCACGGGTAATTAGTACAAGTTAGCTTAATGGCTCACACCACTTCCACATCTTGCCTATCAACGTTGTAGTCTTCAACGGC
>NZ_JASDCM010000016.1:0-90900 GCF_030407915.1 Pseudoalteromonas sp. APC 3250 | reverse complement strand
CTTATTATCTTCAATTGGGTATATTTCACCAGCTCAATATGAAACAGACTACTATGATAATTTAAACGAGTCAGGTAAAGTGGCCTGACTTAAACAAACTGGTCTCCGATGAACTCGGGGCGATTCACAGTTTGAATATTAGTTTATGAATATAAATTATTTAAACAAATGTGAAATAAAGCTGTCTTCCTAAAACATAACCATTAATTAGATTAAGAATTCTTACCTTTGATGACCTACACCCTTAGACCCTATCAGCAAGAGGCGGTTGAACGCACCGTTTTACACTTTAGAAAAACCAATGATCCTGCTGTCATTGTGCTGCCTACAGGTGCGGGTAAAAGTTTAGTGATAGCTGAGCTTGCGCGTATTGCTAAACAAAAAATATTGGTGTTGGCGCACGTAAAAGAATTAGTTGAGCAAAATGCTCAAAAGTATAAAAGCTTTGGTCTTGAGGCGAGTATATTTTCCGCAGGATTAAAAGAGAAGTCGTTAACCCATCAGGTCACTTTTGCGAGTGTGCAGTCGTTATCACGTAATTTAGACAAACTTAATGAGCACTACTCACTACTTATTATTGATGAGTGTCACAGAGTAAATGGCGAAAAGAAAAGCCAATACGGTAAGGTTATTAATGCACTTAAATTTCACAACCCTGAATTAAAAGTATTAGGCTTAACAGCAACGCCTTACCGCCTTGGGTTAGGCTGGATTTATCAGCATCATTACCATGGGTTTGTAAGAGGCAATAAAGAGAGTCCATTCAAACACTGTATTTTTGAATTACCTTTGCGCTATATGATCAAGCATAACTATTTAACGCCCCCTAAAGAGGTTGATGCTGCAATTAGCCATTATGATTTTTCATCTTTAACTAGCAATGCATTTGGGCAATATAGCAATGAGGATATGAATGCGCTGTTAAAAAAATCGACCCGTGCAACTCAAACAATTTTACAACAGGTTATACAATACAGTGAAAATCGTTACGGCGTGATGATTTTTGCAGCTACGGTTATGCATGCACAAGAGATAATGACTTATCTACCAGAGGATCACAGTGCGCTGATCACGGGGGATACGCCAAATAGCGAACGCGATAAAATAATTAAACAATTTAAAGCTAAAAAATTAAAGTATTTAGTGAATATATCGGTTCTTACTACCGGCTTTGATGCCCCCCATGTTGATTTTATTGCTATTTTACGGCCCACAGAGTCGGTAAGTTTATACCAGCAAATTGTCGGTAGAGGCTTGAGGTTGGCTGAGGGTAAAGATGATTGTTTAGTGATTGACTATGCGGGCAATGGCTTTGATTTATTCTACCCAGAAGTGGGAGATAAAAAAGGCGATAGCGATAATGAACCCGTGCAAGTGCTGTGTCCTGGGTGTGGCTTTGCCAATATATTTTGGGGCAAAACAGATGCTGATGGCAAAGTAATCGAGCACTTCGGCAGGCGTTGTAAAGGTTTGCTAGAAGATGATAACGGTTTAAGCGAGCAATGCGATTACCGCTTTCGTTTTAAAGAGTGTGAGCAGTGCGGCGCACAAAATGATATAGCTGCTCGAAAATGCCATGATTGTAATGCTGTGATGGCCGACCCAGATGATAAGCTGCGCAATGCGTTAAACCTTAAAGATGCATTAGTCCTACGTTGTAGCGGCTTGAGTGTGGTAAAACTTAAAGAGCAATTGTTAAAAATTACTTATTTTGATGAAGACGGAGCCAGTTGTGATGAAATTTTTGATTTATCAAACAAAGGTGCTCGGTATTACTTTCATCAGCAGTTTGGTAAGCGTGTAAGTCTGGGCCAATCCCCCATTGAATTTACCAGTGCAGAGCAAGTTATAAAAGCGCAGTTTGATTTAATACCACCGGATTTTGTGATTGCGCGAAAAAGTAAGAAATATGGCTGGAAAGTAGCAGATAAACTTTTTGATTATAAAGGCAGCTTCAGAAAAGCAAACCAGCTAAGTCGATAGACTAAGCTGGATATCATTCATCATTTAAATTAGGGATTATGCCTCTTCTGCGTCTAATCCCCAACCATCACCATAGCCATTAAAGCTGTTCGCTATGCTTTCAATGTATTGTTCTGCTTGGCCTAACAGTGCATGTTCAGGCACCATTTGTACATGGGCAATTACTTCCCAAACGCCGGTATCTTTGCATTTTTCAACATCAGCAGTTTGCACTAATGCATCGTTTACAATCTCAGTTGCAAATTTTTCGGCATCAACCTGTTGTTCAAATAAAATGTAAAAATCAATTTGTTGCATTTTACTTAAATCTACACCAGCGGCGGAAATTTCAGCAAGTAGCTGGCCATTGTCATCATCAGGGAATTGCATTAAAAAACTCATTAATTTTATTTTGTACTCGTTATAGCTATTGTAACCAAAATAAACCGTTAACGCGTACTAAATTTTGACTGCATCTTTGAGTGTTAATTGCGATTAAGTTAATGTTAGGCTCATTGTGGCTATGGTAGTATATCTCTGTCTAGCGGTTTATTTTATGGATACCACAGTAAGGATATTTACTTGTTCAATCAGCTTTTAAAGTTTTTTTGTTTTTTTTGCTTGTTAGTAAGCCTGTCTTCTATTGCCTCTGAAAATATAATTGAAGATTATGAAATTAAAGGGATCAGTGGCGACTTAGAAAATAACGTTGCACTTTATTTAAAACAACTTGTTGGTGAAAAACCAACCCGTACACTTCGTCGGTATGCAAAAACGCAAGTTGAGAACAGTATCAAAGCCTTAGGTTATTATAGTCCAGTAGTAAATATTGATTTTGATAAAGACGAGCGCGAACTTGTTGTAAATATAGAGCGAGGCCCAGCCACACGTATTGAGTCACTTAATATAACGGTTAATGGTGAAGCAAAACAGGATCCGTTCGTTCAAAAAACGATTGAAAATCTTAATTTAAAACAAGGTGATATTTTAAATCATGGGGTTTATAGCAGCGCGCATAAAAAAATAGAGTCAGTATTGCTAGAGTATGGATATTTCGATGCAAAATGGCCTGTTAGAAAATTTGAAGTATCACTCCAAAAACACAGCGCAACCATTACTTTTACTATTGATAGCGGAGTTCGTTATCAATTTGGTGATATTTTAATTGCCAGAAATACTCCAGCCGAAAAATATATCCGCTCTTTGGCGCCATTTAAAATGGGTCAGTCGTACAAAGCATCCTATATTGCCGATTATAATCTTGATTTATCAAGTACCCCTTATTTTAAGAGCGTGCGTGTTTACGCCGATATTACAGCGAGAAAAAACAAGCAAGTTCCTATAAAAGTGGATGTGTTACATAAACCAGAAAATAGTTATGAAATTGGTGGTGGCTTTAGTACAGATTTAGGGCCGAAAGTACGTTTTAAATGGAGTAAACCATGGATCACCGATAACGGGCACTATCTTGAAAGCAATTTAAATGTTTCTCAAAAACAGCAAGATATTTCCATGGCTTACACCGTGCCGGTGAATGATCCGAACGATGATTTATGGCGCTTTTCTGTCGGTTATAAGTTGGAAGATGAATTAACCAATGAAACCTACAGTGAAATACTAACAGGTCAGTTACAGCGCCAGTGGTTAACTGAGCATAAATGGGTACGAACGGCTTTTTTAAGGCGCGAGCAAGAAACCTACCGCATAGGGGATGACGAAGAAAAAACAACTGAAATGTTAATGCCTGGGATCAGTTATGCGCGTAAACAATCAAAGGGTGGCACCACACCTTATTGGGGGGAGCAGTGGTCTATTTCAGCTGAGTTTGGACTCGATAGCTTACTCTCAAGTACCAATTTGGTTAGAGTTCAATTACAGCATGCTTGGTTACGTACTTACCTTGACCGCCATCTGATCTTTTTAAAAGCAAACGTGGGCGCAATGATTGTTAATGATATAAATAATGTGCCATTTTCTTTGCGATTTTATGCCGGTGGCGATCAAAGTGTCAGGGGTTTTGCTTATCAGTCGATTTCTCCGCAAAACGAGCAGGGTGAGCGTATTGGTGGTAAATATTTATTAGCGAGTACCGTTGAATACAACTACCAATTTGCTAAAAATTGGCGAGCTGCGCTGTTTGTTGATGGGGGGACCGCAACCAATGATTTTTCAGAACAATTTGAAGTAGGTGCAGGATTTGGTTTTCGTTATTTAACACCGGTTGGTCCGATAAGAGTTGATCACGCGTGGGGGCTCACAAAAGAAAGTAAAAGTACCCGTTTAAGTATTACCATAGGGCCTGAAATTTAATGTCAGTATTTAAAAAAGTAACGGCGATAATTAGCGCCGTTTTAGCAACGCTGTTAGTTACACTGTTTTGCGTTTTGTTTACCGCCCCTGGTAATCAATTGCTTGCTTATACAGCGAATAAATTGGTTGATGGATTAACCATTGAAATAAAAAATGGCCGATTTTTATACAATGACGCATTTAACTTACAGTTTGACCAAAATGGCTTAAGCGTTAATGCACAGCAACTAAAGATAGATTTATTTTGGTGGCAATGTGATGGTATTTGTATTGATAATTTAAGCGCTAAGTCGATTAAATTAACCTTGCCAAAAAGCGCTGAAAATAAAGACGATACGCCAACCGAAGCAGTAGAAAAAATAACCTTACCCTTTAATATTGCATTAAAAAATCTAGCTATTGATGAATTTATTTTAAATCATTCAAGTGCAAATGTAACACTTAACACTCTGCAATTGTCGGCAAAGGCTGAAGGGTCTGATGTTACAATTAAACGCTTAACCATTCCTCGTATTAATGTGGTATTAAAAGAGCAAACCGCAGCTCAACAAGCAGCGGCTAATCAACAAACAACAACAGCTATTAAGGAATTACCAGCTTTACCCAATATCTATTTTATCTCGCCACTTAACATCAATGTTGAGCAGTTCAATATCACCAACGTGACAATAAATCAGGGCGAGCAACACTATTCAATTGATGATATTGCCCTGCAAATGAGCGTAGAAGATGCCACTATTAAAGTACAGTCACTATCGGCAGGTTATCAGCAGTGGCAGTTAAATACTCAGCTTGATGCAACACTGGAAGGGGCTATGCCTATTAACGGCAACATTAGCTTAAAAGGGAATGAACACGGAGCTACTCTTGATATAAATGGTGATCTAGCCAAGCTTAACATTGCGCTTGATACCACAGGATTATTTCCTTTAAATTTGAGAGCAACAGCCAACCTCAAACAGAAAAACTATCCCTTTAGTGTTAATGGCAAAATTAATCAATGGCTTATTAATACACAAAATAATGAGCTAAAGGTTAAAAACATCAATTTAAGTGCCCAAGGTAATGCTAACGACTATGAATTAAGTTTAACGGGTAATACTCAGCTAGATGCTTATCCAAGTGTAGATTTAAATGCTCAGCTAAAAGGCACACTAACCAAGGCAACGCTTGAAACGCTTGCTTTAAAAACTAACGATAGCGCTGCGAATATTCAAGCACAGCTTGATTGGCAACAGGGAATTAAAGCGGACTTTACCGGCGTTTTATCAAATTTAAAAGCGCAATACTTAACCGATGCCCTAACCAGTGATGTTTCAGGGACGTTTAAAGGCGTATTTAACGCCCAAGTCGATACCTGGCAGCTACAAATGAACAATACTAAGCTAGCTGGCTTTTTAAACAACGTTCCCTTAGAGTTTGCTGCAAACTTTAAGTTAGATAATCAATTAAAAGCGGATATCGATAGTTTTTATTTAAGTAGTGGTGCTAACAAGTTAACTTTGAATGGGCAGGTAGATGATACATGGCAAGTTGACGGTGATATCACGCTTAATAGTGATGAGCAGGCTAATCTTCCTTTTATTGCTAACGGTAAAGCGGATTTAAAAGTACGCGGCAACAGATTAACCCCTTCGGTTAACTTAGCCGTCATACTAGATCGTTTTATTTTTAATGAGATAAACATTAATAAACTTGCTATAAAATCTCAACTAGATACGGCCGCTGATTGGCAAACTGATCTCAGTGTTAATGTTGCATCTGCACTGGTCGCTGGGCAGCAAATTAATAATATAAACATAGCTGCCAGTGGTGATAAAACAGATCATCAACTTAGCGCGTCGATTGATGCCGAAAAAGGCGCGGTGGAACTTGAGCTTAATGGCAAAATGAAAAATGCCATTTGGAATGGTGAGCTAAGTGACATAACCCTTAGTGATAAAAAGCTGAGTTTTAATAATACTAAAAAAATATCCGTTATGGTGAATACACAAAACGGGGATTTTGATGTGAGCGCTCATTGTTGGCAATCAGCTCAAAGTAAGTTGTGTATAGATACCTTGTCGCAAACAAAAGCGCTAGGGCAGTTTAATGCAAAGCTTGCTAACCTCTCACTTGCAGAGCTTAAGCACTTATTACCAGATAATATTCGCACACGCGGAGACTTAACAGGTGATTTTGCTGCTAATTGGCAGTCAGGTGCACTTAAAACACTCAGAGCCAATGTAAATTCTAATGGATTAAATGCAGTGCTAACCTCAGAAGAGGATCGATTTAAACTCCCAATAGAAACACTCAGTATTCGTGCTTTTTCAGATTCGCAGGTTGGTAAAATTGAAGCTAACTTGGCATCCAGTGTGTTAGGTAAAATAGCTACCGATATAAATATTGACGACATTCAAAATACACAAACACTCTCTGGTAACGTTAATATAGATAAAATTTTACTCTCAGACATTCAGCCATTTTTAGATACGCTTGAGCAACTTAAAGGGGCAATCAGCGGACAGGTTACATTAGCAGGAACGCTCAAAGATCCTCAGTTAGATGGTGAGCTTAATATAGCAGACATTAATTTAGAGGGAGAGCAATTACCCGTTGCACTTAAAGACTCTAATATACATATTTTATTTAATAAAACCACGGCAACGATTAAAGGTAACTTAAGTGATCCTCAAGGCGGGCAAGTTAAACTTACCGGTGATGTTGATTGGCAAGGTGAGCAACCCGCGGTTAATGTTGCAGTTGTTGGCAATGAGTTTTTTGTTAGAGCGCAGCAGGGTGTGATATTTAAAGTATCACCCGATCTAAAAATCGGCATAGCAGATAACGCGCTTAACCTTGTCGGTGAAGTGGTTGTGCCTTATGGACGTATAGAAATTGAAGAGCTGCCCGAGGGCGCGGTGCAAGTAAGCGATGATGAAATAATTATTGATCAAAAAACACAAGCGGCTAAAAAAGTCCCTTTTGATTATGATGTAGACTTAAAAGTAACAGTAAAAAATGATGTAAAAGTCGAATCGTTTGGACTCAAGTCTAAAGTAACTGGTGATTTAGCGCTTAAAATGAGCCAAGGTACGCCAATTATTGCAACCGGAGAGCTTAATTTAATAGAAGGGACGTATTTAGCCTTCGGGCAAGACTTGATAATTAGAACAGGGCAAGTAGGTTTTAGTGGCGCAATCGACAAACCGTATCTCAACATTAAAGCGATTCGTAACCCAGATAATACCGCTGATGGTGTGATTGCCGGGGTGACTTTAACCGGCAGTGTTGAGCAACCTACGTTAAAAGTATTTTCTGAGCCTGCGATGGATCAAGCCCAAGCCTTAGCCTATTTACTCAATGGGCAACCATTAGGAGAGGGCGACAGCTCTACAGATGCTATGTTAACTCAGCTATTACTTTCGCAAGGTGTGAGTCGCAGTGAGGGAGTGGTTTCTAAGGTGGGTGAAACCTTTGGTTTATCTGATGTAAGCTTAAGCTCTAAAGGCAGTGGTGAACAAACAAAAGTAGAAATATCGGGTTATATAGCCCCAAGCTTACAGGTTAAGTACAGTGTCGGGGTGTTCGACTCACTCAGTGAAGTGGCTGTGCGCTACCAGTTACTCTCTAAACTATACATAGAAATAACCAGTGGCTTATACCAAAACGTAGACATACTGTATAAGTT
The DNA here is from genome assembly GCF_030407915.1 of Pseudoalteromonas sp. APC 3250. Classification (NCBI taxonomy): domain Bacteria; kingdom Pseudomonadati; phylum Pseudomonadota; class Gammaproteobacteria; order Alteromonadales; family Pseudoalteromonadaceae; genus Pseudoalteromonas; species Pseudoalteromonas sp. APC 3250. Next base: position 82,955 of record NZ_JASDCM010000016.1, on the reverse strand, counting down.
TGATTGGGACTAGGGTCTGTTGACCTTTGCGGATTAAAATTTGTTCAAACTAGGGGCGGTTTAATCGCGGCGCGAGGTTTGTAACCTAGTGGGCTAAGTAAAAACCGAGTAACAAAGAGTAAATTGCCCCTAGGCAGAACCCGAAGGGCAGCGCCTGTTTGGCATTGATGCTGCGTTATCGCCTATTTATGGGGAATAACCACACCACATAGGCTCTGCCTTGCCTAAATACCAAACAGGCTGCTGCAAATTTAACCTTGAAAGGTCAACAGACCCTAATAGATAACAATAAAAAGGAAAGGTATGAAAAAGTGTGTAGTGACCCTTTTAGTGTCGGCCTTGTTAGGTGGGTGTGCCCAGCACAGTACTCAATCACCAGCCTCATCGGCTAAAAAGCTAACAAGCAGTGAGATTATTGCGGCGGCTAAAGATGATGAATGGCGATGGGTCGAATCAGAGAATATTCTAAAGTTAACCCTGCCCACAGGCGCCGCATATATTGAGCTTAACCCCAAACTTGCGCCTAAACACACTGCGAATATTAAAAAACTGGCAAGACAAGGCTTTTATCAAGGTACTCACATTTACCGTTTTGTTGAAGGGTTTGTAGCTCAAGGTGGCGATAGTACGGGTAAAAAGTTAGCCAAAACTAAAGATAACACGGTGCCAGCGGAATTTTATTTAACCACCACTGAGCCACTTTCAATAACCGAGATGGGCAGTGATGGTTATGCACCCGTAACGGGGTTTTTAGGTGGCTTTGCGGTTGCACAAAACCAAGCGCATACACAAACGTGGCAAGTCCATTGTCATGGCATATTTGCAATGGCGCGCGATAACGATATAAACAGTGCCAGCAGTGAGTTTTTTGTCACCATAGGTCAAGGGCCGCGTTATTTAGACAAAAATATTACCGTGTTTGGTCGGGTGCTTAAAGGCATGGCACATTTTCATCAGCTAGTGCGAACGCCAACTGAGAATACCGAGTTTAACCCCATTACTGATCTACAAGTATTAGCGGATGTAGCAGACGATAGCAGCCAATTTAAAGTAATGAAAACAGACTCTGATTCATTCAAACAATTAATTATTGCTAGGGGTAACCGCAGCGAAGAATGGTTTGCGTACAGCCATAATTATATTGATGTGTGTGGCATGGCGGTGCCAACTAAGCAACTTAATGACTAAAAAAGGAGCCTCAGGCTCCTTTTTTGTTAAGGTAACGCGACACTTATTGACGGTTTATTTTTACCGAAAATGGGGTTTCGTTATAATGTGTTGAGCGATATGGGTTTATATCAAGCCCACCACGGCGCGTATAACGAGCGTATACTTCAAGTTCTTTAATATGGAGTTGAGTGGTTAAGTCGCTGTAAATACGTTCCACACATTGCTCATGAAACTCATTGTGAGTTCTAAATGAAATTAAATAGCGTAATAATGACTCACGACAAACTTGCTCACCGGTATAGCGAATAATAATACTCGCCCAATCCGGTTGTGAAGTAATTAAACAGTTAGACTTAAGCAAGTGGCTATGCAAAGTTTCGGTGACTATTTTATTGCTTTGTGATTTAAGTGAATGGGCATCAATATGGTAGTTATCTATCTCAATATCTAACTCATCAATACACTCACCTGGAAGCGGTGTGCAAGGAATACAATTGTAGTCATCAGCGCTGTATAAGGTTACCTTTACAGGGCTGTTTACCGCATTGGATAAGTCGTCAATTAAATGTTGTTTAACAATTTCAATACTCCCAAAACGGCTTTGATTAAAGCTGTTTAAATAAAGCTTAAACGACTTTGATTCAATAATATGACTACTTTGACATTCGAAAGTAAACAATGCCACCGCAACTTGAGGCTTACCTTTAGTATTTAACCAAGACAGTTCGTAACCTGTCCATATGTCTTGGCCTTTAAACGGCAGCGCAGTTTCATCAATACTTAATGAATCGCGATTAAGCTTGCGAGCAATAGGAAAAAGCAAGCTGGGCGTGTATTGATCGACATACTCAGTAGATTGACCAAGTACGCTGCCTTTAAGATCGGGAGAATTGCTGTAATCTGTCATGTTTGCTCTTAAATAGTTACAATGGATGCATTATATATAAATTAAATGAGTTTCACAGTATGTCTGTTGCAATGCAATTAGCTCAACTTCACGAAAAATTTAGCGAACAAACGATTACTAATACACAAAAGCGCCCATTAATCGTCCACGATGAGCAATGGCCAAGCCCATGTGAAATAGGTAGCGCCGATGAACATGGCATGATCCAATGGCAAGCGATAGTTAGAGAGCCTACAGGTTCATTAACCGATCTCGCTAACGCATTGGAGCTTGAGTTTCCAGAGGCGTTGAGTCAATTTTATGGTCATATGTTTGCTGGCAGTGTTGTAGCCAATATTGACGGACATCAAGTGGAATTATTACAAGCATGGAATGAAGATGATTTTGACCTACTGCAACAAAATATCACTGGCCATGTTTTAATGAAACGTAAACTCAAACAAGCGCCAAGTGTATTTATTGGGTTAACCGACCAAGACGATTTGCTTGTTACCGTATTAGTAGAAACAGGTGAGGTGTGCTTAGAGTATGTAGGTAAAAAGCCACATCATGTACTTGCCAAAAACCTCAGTGAATTTATAGCATCGTTGACAGTATAATTATAAGGTAGTTTTAAGGTGTGATGTTTTTAGACATAGCACCTTAAGCGTGGGATTTATTGAAAATCCCACGAAATATTAGAGACTAAACCACACGGTTCACACCTAAAATCAAACAAGCCAAACCATGGCTCGGGTAATTTCCATTCACCATGGCAACTCGGGCATTTACGCTCAAGTTCAGAGGCTTTATCAACCCCCCCTACACGGTATAAATAATAGTAAACAGGCTTTTTAGTTAAAAAACTAATCCGTTTAGTTATATCTTTACCACGGCGGTATAAATCACTTTGGGTGCTGGCTATTTCTTCAAGCGCTGGAAATTCACAGCGTGTTGCACCATTAATTTGAATTTGATCGCACGCTTGCCAATCTTCTTGCCATTTAATTAGTGTTTTATAGTCACCATTAGCAATCGCAGGAATCTTAAATAGCGGCACGGGTAAAAAGTCATCGCCACAATACAGTGGGCTACATGTATGCACATAGGTGGTGTATAAAATATAGCTTGATGGCTCTTTACAGCCATCGGCGCCATTGGAGTGAATATCTTGACCGATGACCTTTACTTTGGGAGCAAGCAAACCAGCGCCATGAAGCTTTTCAACACTGTGTTTAACAAACGCACTGTTATTAAGTGGGTGCATGGCGTCTTCGGTCGGGCACATTACACGAGTAATAAAATAGCCATCTTTAAAACCGTTGGAAATTCCTCTCCAATGATTTGGCCATTAAAGCGTAATGCATTCACTAAGCGGTTTATTGCCTGCTCGGCTTGCTCTAGGGTTGTGTCTTGGTAGCAATCAAATGTTAAATCAACAACAAACATTTATAGTCTCAAATTATTTTTGCTCTAGCAAAGCAAGTAATCGGTCAAGTTTTTGCTCAATTCTATCTAACTGAGTGTTTTTAGGATCTGAGTTACTTGCTTGCTCGGGTGTTTTCATTAAATTATAAATTGAATCGGGATTATTTTTATATTGACTCACTGCTGCAATAATAACCGGCATAGGAAGTGGTTTTACTAAACGGCTTTTAGTTAGTGCAACAGTGGGGACTTTGCCTTCATCAAGAAGGACTTTAATAGCTTCAAATACAGCAGCATTCATTCGATTTATAACTCTTTAATAAAGTAAGCTCGCAACATGGAAGTTGCGAGCAGGTATGGTAACAATAAAGTGGCTCAGACACATTAAAATGTGCGATTTAATTATTTTGACGAAGGCGAGAGTCGAGTTCGTCAATTACCTCACTCCAATCGCCATCAACCGCCAGCGATTCAGCAATAAAGTGTTGTTGGGCTTCATCCCAAAAGGGAGCATCTTGCAATAATGTGGTATCCGAAATGGCATGCGATGCAATAAATGCATCTATTTCTGCTTCTGTATTAGGTAACCCTAATTGTGCGAACAATGTATTTATGTCGTGCTTAGTCGTATCCATAATCGTGCTCCTTAATGAATTAATACTTAATACTTATTAACTCTAGGGGGGAATGATATATCTAGCCAGTTTAACCCTTACTGAATTTACGCTTTATTTACTCAGTAGTAAGTCGCTAAAGCATGATCTGACTCAATGCAGTGGATGAGCGTACTAACTAAAATGTAAATTCGCTTATTTGCCCCACTTAGGTATATAGTTATATGAGCATTTGGTCATCGTTGTAGTTCAAAATTAATCCCAAACAAGTTACGCGGCGTAATGACAAAGGGTATAAAATAATAAAGGAAATAAAATGACAGCCACAGCAGAATCCACAGACACGTTTAGCGTGCAACATATTGCACCAGAAGATATCAGTACCGCTGCAAGCCTTATATATCAGGCCTACCAAAATGACCCTATTTTACAAACTCTGCTAGGGTATAACGAAAAAAGCCCTCTGGACTATGAAAAAAAACTCCGTGCGCTTATTCGCGAAGAGCTCAGTAGCTTTTGGCAAGAAAAACAGCCTTTAATTGGCCTTTACCGTAACGATAAGTTAAAAGCAGTTGCTTGTGTATTTGAGTCAAGTAGCCAACTTCAAGCAGAGCGTTATTGGCATTGGCGATTAAAGTTGATGTTAAGTGCCGGTTATTTGCAAACGAATCAATTAATTGAAAAAGAAAAAACTATTCGTGATGCACTAAAGCCGCAAGGCAATTACTACTTTTTAGCGTTTATCGCCGTTGACCCACATTTTCATGGTCAAGGGTTTGGCCGCCAATTACTTAAAGGCTTAGATGGTTTATTACATGACAATCCTGAGTCCTCTGGTATAGCGGTATTTGTGACTCGTGACGAACATACGCAATTTTTTAAATCACAAGGCTTTGAGCACTTTAAGCAGCTCACATTTAACCGAGTTAAAGGTGAATTACTTTTTAAAGCTGCTCTATCTGTACAAGGCTAGGTGTTTAGAATTGTGATTGGTAATTGACTTTCGGATTGAGAATCTCAGTCAGTGGCATCTAGTAGCTTACTTAGCCGTACGTGAGCAGTGAAAAATTGGCTGCCGCTGCGGGTAAGAATTGTTTGCAAAAATCTCATAAAATAGTCCCTGTATGTAACCCTACCAGTGTGCTGGTTAGGGTTCGTTTACTACGCAATAACGTCAAACGTAATTGTACGTTCAACTTCATTGCCTCTGTATTAGTAACAAATATGAGCTAGATGAGCAAACTATACTGGAGCTAGAGTAAAAATAGTGGGGGCGTGCATAGAAATAGAGGATCCAAGGCGGGTTTCAGCCTACCGGAAGAATGGTTACCTTCAAGTTGAATTAATTAACCCATTCGACTTCACAAGGAAATACCTAAAATACTGATATTTAAAATAAATCACACATCAACTTGTTATCTTGAAAAAATGTAGAGAAATCAAACCAGTATCATGAAGATTGCAGTTTCCTTATCCAGCTCAAACAACTTTTCAACAATCCACGTAAGTCATAATAGTGCTTTTTTACACTATAGTGTCGGAAATTGTCACTAATAGTGCTTTTTTCCATGATTATGTAAGCCAATGTTCCAAATAGGGCGCACTTACGTGAGATATATCTTACATTAACGTGCGCCTTGTCAGTTTAACTCCGTATTTTATCTTCTTAAAAACATCAAGCCATTGTTATTTATAGTTATTTTTATTTTTCAATTTTATGACCGTAATTTTTTTTGTTTTCTTCACTATCATACGAAGCCGTTTGCTTTAAACTTTACTTTGTCAAGACGACATAGCCCAATGATTGAGCTACTGCCACGGATAAGGAATCAGGCAACTAAGTAGTTACTAGCAGGAAGCACAAAGGACAAGTTAACACGGATGCAGGGATTAAACAGGAAGTACACGGAGTACTAAAATAGCTGGGAGCTATTTAAAGGACACCAAGGATGATGCGATAGGAAATTGCAGGAGCGTTAGTTTACGCAGGATAGCCAAGGCGGCAAGTGGATATTGCAGGATGCAATGGAGAGTAAACACGGTAGTTTGCTCGTTCAGAGGATGATAAACAGGGAATAGGTAAAGGATACCTTACAGGATGTTTGCAATTGGGGCGTAACTGAGGTTACGCCTTAGTTTTTTGTGCTAAGAAATTATATTCTATGTGGTGGCACAACCACACTTTTTAGTTTTTCATCTTCCATGATTAATATCCCTTGGTAGGCGTTTTCACCGTCACTTGAAAACTCAAAAATAAATTCGCTTTTCATGCCCGGTTTACCACTTTTTAAAATGCCAAATCGACGCTTGTTACAAGCTACACTCATAAGTTGCACTTGCAATTGCTCGCTTTGGCGTTTGGCATGAACGTTCGCTGCTTCGGCTATTTTACGATTTAGCCAAAAAAAATAAATTACAGCACCAATAAGTATGAACGTCCATAAACTAGCCATTTAAGAGAATAACCTTCCAATTGCGCGAGCTAATGTCTCGCTTCTGTTTTCTTCACGTAATAAAGCTAATAAGTGAGGGCGAATAGTCGCAATTGCAACTAAATCTGCAAAAACGCTAGGAAATAATTCAGCTATTTTCTCATGATGCGCACAGTTATCCATAAACACATGTAAACGCTGTGGCTGTTCTAACTGTTTGAAGCAGCGACCAGCAATGGTCAACAAAATATCAGAATCCTGCCCTAAAGGTGAGTTAAGCGCGCAGTCAACAAGTTGTGCGCTAAGCCCTACTGCTTGCCCTGATGATATTGCACGCAGCGCGGCAGAGGCCGCAACAACATCATTATTACTAAGGGCGGTTTGCCCATAACTTAACAATAACTCACTTAACGAGGGCGGTATTTCGATGTGTTCAAGCATTGCACTTAATGGCTGTAATACTTCAACTGGTAATTTAGGCCACGCTGCTTGTAAGTGCTTTAAGTTATCAGCACTATGAAGACGATAAGCAAAATCGGCAATGCCTTGTAACGCGACATTTTGCCAATTATCAAAGCCAATTTGGCCACTAAAGTAGAGTTGGGCGTGCTCGTAGTATTGCGACGCTGGTTGCTTTAGCAACACTTTAACTTGTGCATTGAACGCCGCTAATTTATTCGCGTTCGGAGTAAATACATAAGGGTTGTTATCGAGTGTGCCATCGGCTTGCTCGCCGGTAATTTCTGTTCCTAGTGCCTGAATAACCATATCTGCAAAGTGATCACGGCTCGCGCTTACTAACTTACTTTGCTCATCAAGTGGGAATTTTAAGAACCACACATAGGGTTCTTTACTGGCTTTGCTATCCCAAAACTGAATCGCTAACCATGCATGACCTGCTAACGGGTAAGGGTAAGGAATTTGCGCTTGTTCAACGGCTAAAAATTGTTGTTTATCAAGCTTGGTAATGTGCCTGCCAATATCAAAAGCACGCCATTGAGTGCCTGCACCATCTAAAAGCTGGCCTAACGTAGCTATATGTTCACTCATGGATTTCCAACTGTTTTTACTACAAAATTACCTTAATTATACGCCATAGCGACTGTTGTGGGAACAGGGTATAATTGCATAATACACAGACCAAAGGGTGATTATGTACCAGCAAACCCACATATATTTACAGCAATTAGCGGCGCTACTTAAAAAGCATCAACTGTGGCAGGTTGAGCCACTGAATCCCGATTTATTAGATTCTAGCGTACCGTTTTGTCACGATACACTGGCATTTGAACAATGGTTGCAGTTTGTATTTATTGAAAAGTTACAGCGGCTAATTGACAACAAGCAGCCGTTACCGCGCAATTTTGCAGTCGCCCCGATGGCGCAAATGACACTCACTGATAAATCAGGCAGCGAAGACATTATCGCTTTACTGACCCAATTAGATTCATATTTAGGAGAGCCTAATGAGTGAGCGCCCAGAGCCTATTGAATACGGCGAACTGTCGATTCTTTATCAAGATGAAAATTATGTAGCAATAGATAAACCCTCTGGGCTACTTGTTCATCGCTCATTTTTAGATAAACATGAAACCCAATTTGCAATGCAAATGCTGCGCGATCAAATAGGGCAACATGTGTTTCCTGTTCACCGTCTTGATAGGCCTACTTCGGGTGTATTACTGTTTGCATTAAGCTCAGAGGCGGCGCGTGATATGAATCAATTATTTATTGAGGGCACAATAACAAAACGTTATTTAGCGTTGGTACGCGGGTTTGCGCCTGAATCTGTTTTTTTAGATAAACCGTTAAAAGAAGAACTCGACAAAATAGCCGATAAGTTTGCTGATCAAGACAAAGCCGCGCAAGAAGCACAAACCCAATTTAATTGTTTGCATCAAGCTGCGCTGCCTATCCCAATAGGAAAATACCCAACGGTTCGTTATTCTTTGGTAGAGTGTTTTCCTAAAACGGGTCGCAAACATCAAATACGCCGGCATTTAAAGCACTTGTCTTTACCTATTATTGGTGATGTAAATCATGGCGATAACCAGCATAATCAGTTTTTTAGGGAGCATTTTTCGCTTCGCCGTCTAATGTTGTTTGCATCAGAGCTTAGCTTTGTGCACCCTTATAATAATGAACCCATAACAATTAAAGCGCCGCTGGGTGATGCAATGTTAAACATTTGCAAACAGCTGGGGTGGCCAGAACAAGAAGAGGATTATTAAATGGCACATATTAGTATTTTTGTTGGCAGCGTGTATGGCGGTGCAGAGCGATTAAGTGAGCAAGTTAGCGACACGCTAGAGCAAGCTGGTCATCAGGTTAGTGTCTTCGAGCAGCCTAGTTTAGATGATATAAAAAATGCTTCGCATATTTTAATTGTTACCTCGACCACTGGGCAAGGCGATATTCCTGATAATTTAGCGGATCTTTATCATCAATTAAATAGTACTTTTCCAATGCTAACAGACAAGCCTTTTGGTATTGTTGCCATGGGTGATAGAAGTTACGGTGATACGTTTTGTGGGGCAGGGCGCAGCTTTGATGAGCTACTACGTGATTTACAAGCTAAACCTGTTGGTAACCGACTAGAAATCGATGCCTGTGAAGACTTTGAGCCATGGCCGGTAACTGAGCCTTGGTTGCAAGCTTGGCTTGGTAAATTACCCTCATAAATGCGCTGACTCTAAATGAAAAAACATAAACTGAGTTTGGTTGTGCTTGCGGGTGGCTTAGGTAGTCGCTTTGGTGGCAATAAACAAATAGCAGCAATCCCTGGGCTAAATTGCACGATTATGGAGTTAAGCATTACTGATGCGTATCGCGCCGGTGTGACACAGGTTGTACTGATCATCAATCAAGCCGTTCGCAGTGAGATAGAACACACTATTTTACCTCGCTTACCTAAAGCCCTTGACGTGGTATTAGTAGAGCAACATAACGCGCTTGTTCCTGATGCATACAAAGCACTATCACAGCAACGTATAAAACCATGGGGCACAGGGCATGCGTTACTGTGTGCCAAAGCATATATTAACAACCCTGCAATTGTTATTACCGCAGATGACTATTATGGTGCGTCTTCATTTTTATTGCTTAGTGAGCATTTTAAAAATAGCCCCGAATGGGCAATGGTGGGGTACCCGATTATCAATACCCTCTCTGAGCACGGTGGGGTTAATCGCGGGGTATGTAGCATTGCTGATGGAAAGCTTGTTGCAGTGACGGAATATTTAAATATTCAAAAAGAATCTGCACATATTGTTGGAAATAATCCGCAGGGCTTGCGTGAAAAAATTAGCCGAGATGCGCTAGGATCTATGAGTTTTTGGGGGATCACGCCGTGCTTTTTTGATTATTTGCAACAAGGTTTTGAGACGTTTTTACAGCAATATAACGCTAATACTCAGCAAGAGTATTACTTACCTGATCAAATCCAGCAAGCGATTAATGTAAAAGCACAGCCTGTATTTGTATACACTGCAAAAGAGCCTTGGTTTGGTGTTACCTATAAATCAGAACTGACAAGCATTGCGGCTACTTTGTGCGCATTGCGTCAAGCGTAAAGGTGTTAATACCAATTTTATTAAAAATATGATCAATCTAGCGTATTAAATAACCCGCTTCCTGCGTTAAAAATTATTTATATAGAACAACTATGTATCATAATTTTCGCCTTGCTATCGCGTTATTTCCTTGTCGCTGTAATCGTTCACTAATTTAATGCAATTGATATAAATTATTGTCGCCTTGGGCGAAAAGAGTGAAGTAGAAAATGAATTCAATTCCTATAGAAGTTTACTTATCTGAGAGTTTTGGCCTTGACGATAAGCATGCGAGTATAAAACCCATTGGTAGTGGGCATATCAATACTACCATGTTATTGAGCACACCTAAGCGGTCATTGGTTGTACAAAAGCTCAATACGGTGGTATTCCCAAAACCACAGTTACTTGTTGATAATGCAAGATTAATAGAACAACACTTAAGCAAAAAGCAGCAAGTCGGTGAGTTCAACTTAGCAATTGTGCGGCATGTAGCAACAACTCAGCATGACTATTTAGTAAATAATAATAACGATACTTGGCGAGCCCTTGAGTTTATTGGTGGCAGTTACAGCGAAGATGTGGTTAATACTGTTAGCCAAGCGCAAACCGCGGCTAATGCATTTGGCCAATTTGCTGCAGCATTAGAGGATTTTGACGCTAACAAATTACATGCAGTTATCCCTAACTTTCATAACTTAGCCATGCGTGCAGAGGTTTTTAAGCAAGTTATTAACGCCGATCCTCATAAACGTGTAGCTCATTGTCAGGAGGAGGTTGATTTTTGCTTGTCGCAGTTCTCACTCATTGATGAGCTCAATGCATTAGCTGGAAAAGTCCCTATTCGCGTGTGTCATAACGATACTAAAATAAACAACATGCTATTTTGTTCAGATTCAAATGATGCAAAAGCGGTGATTGATTTAGACACCTGTATGCCAGGTTATTGGCTTAATGACTTTGGCGATATGGTCAGAACATTCTGCTCTGCAGAGCAAGAAGATTCAACAGCGCTTGAAAAAGTAGGTGTTCGTGAAGACATTTTTGCAGCAATTGTTAAAGGTTACGTTGAACCATTAAAGTCAGTATTAACGGCCGCAGAAAAACAAAGCTTTTGGTTAGGTGCTAAAGTAATGCCTTTTATGATTGGCTTACGCTTTTTAACCGACTATATAGACGGCGATAATTACTTTAGTGTTAAATATGAGAGACACAATTTAGATCGCGCAAAAAATCAATTTGCGTTGTACAGGGATATAGTAAGTAAGCAGCAGGTATTAAAGGCGATGTTAACTCAGATATAAGCCCAATTGGTTATATTGCTCAAAGTGTTAAAGCTAAGCTTTGAGCAATATAAAGCGAGGTTAAACGCTGAAAATACGTATAAACTTCCAACCCCTCAATCGTTATTAAGCATCGGCTAGTTTTACGCGGATTTTGCTTTTATCAACGGTTGTTTGATTAAGGGCTTTAATAGCGCCTTTAACTTCAATGTCGTTTGGCATTTCTACAAAAGCAAAACCTTTTGATTGGCCAGTTTCTTTATCGAGTACTAAGTTACAGGTGGTCACTTTACCGTGCGCTGTAAATAAAGTACGAAGCTCATGCTCAGTGGTAGCACGAGATAAGTTGCGAACTAATAGTTTCATAATGAACCTAATTAAGGGTATCAGCGGTAATTATCTCAAGTAACCCCGCTTTAGCCTAACTTTATTTTACATTTGCTGAAAATAACACCCATAAACAAAAAAAGCTGCTCGTTGGCAGCTTTTTGTTAATCAGCAGGCTTATTTTACTTCTTTACCCGCTGCTTGTTGATCTGCGTGATAGCTTGAGCGTACAAACGGGCCAGAAGCCGCGTGTGTAAAGCCAATTTCATCAGCATACTCTTTTAGTGCATCAAACTCAGCAGGCGGCACGTAGCGTTTTACTGGTAAGTGATGCTTAGAGGGTTGTAGGTATTGGCCTACGGTTAGCATATCAACGTTATGCTCACGTAAATCACGCAGTACTTCTTCAATTTCGCTAATTTCTTCACCAAGGCCAACCATTAACCCCGATTTAGTTTTAACCTCAGGGTGTGCTTCTTTAAAGCGGCGTAATAATTCAAGTGACCACTTGTAATCAGCACCTGGACGCGCCAATTTGTACAAACGTGGTGCTGTTTCTAGGTTGTGGTTAAATACATCTGGCGGCGTTTCAATTAATATTTCCAACGCTCTGTCCATACGACCACGAAAATCAGGGACTAATATCTCAATGGTGATTTCTGGATTGTGCTTGCGAATTTCACGGATACAATCGGCAAAGTGCTGAGCGCCACCGTCACGTAAATCATCACGGTCTACCGAAGTGATCACTACGTAGCTTAGCTTCATGTCTTTAATGGTCAGTGCAAGCTTTTCAGGCTCTGCTGCATCGGGCTTTAATGGACGGCCATGTGCAACATCACAGAATGGGCAACGACGTGTACAAATAGCCCCTAAAATCATAAAGGTCGCCGTACCGTGGTTAAAACATTCTGATAAGTTGGGGCACGAGGCTTCTTCACATACAGAGTGAAGGCCATGCTTACGCATTGCTTGTTTTATGCCGTCAATCCGCTCGGTTGACTTGGGTAAGCGGATTTTAAGCCATTCTGGCTTACGGAGCATTTCGGTTTTTTCAGTTGGTAAAACTTTAACGGGGATCAACGCCATTTTTTCTGCGTCGCGTAGTTTTACACCTGGTTCCATTTTGACTGGTTTATTCATTCGTTTTCAAACCCTTCAGTATGCTTAACCTGTGTTGCATTAAGCTTTTTGATCATGTGTTTTACCAGCCCTTGACCTGCAGCTTCAAGGTTTTGAGGGCCATTTAATTCTTTAGTTTGCACCATATTCATGCCCGCATAACCACAAGGGTTAATGCGTAAAAATGGACTTAGGTCCATGTTAACATTTAATGCTAAACCATGAAATGAGCAGCCACGACGAACTCTTAGGCCTAAAGAGGCAATTTTGCTGTCGTTCACGTAAACACCGGGTGCATCGGCTTTTGCGTATGCATCAATACCGTACTCAGCAAGGGATTCAATAATACATTCCTCAAGCCATGTTACTAGCTCTCGTACGCCAATCTTTAAACGACGTAAGTTAAATAATACATACATCATTTGCTGACCTGGGCCGTGGTAAGTTACTTGTCCGCCACGATCCACTTTAATCACTTCAATGTCACCTGGGGCGAGCAAGTGCTCATCTTTACCGGCTTGGCCTTGGGTAAATACACTTTCGTGCTCTACCAGCCAAATTTCATCTGGGGTATTTTCATCACGGGTGTCGGTAAACTCTTGCATTTTTTGCCAAATCGGCATGTAACGCTGACGACCCAGTTGGCGTACGATTAGGGTGTTTTCGCTCACAACAAATCTCAACTATGGATTAAAGCATATGGCGTACGTCATCGATGTTGCTGATCACGTTGTAAATTTCTTCAATGTGTTTGCCGCTTGTTACAGTAGCTACTAGCGTTACAGACTCGTAATTACCTTTACTGCTTGGTTTTACTTTTGGCGCATAATCACCTGGAGCAATAGGTTGTAATTTAGCTAAAATTTGATCAGTTAAGTTTACATTAGCTAGACCCATAATTTTAAATGTAAATGGGCAAGGGTACTCTAAGTACTCATCAAATTTAGTGTCTTTAACAGGTTCAACCACGACGGGAACTCCTCAAACAAAAAGTGTTGGCTTTGCTAAAACGCGAAGCTTAAAACTGACAGGCTAATGGCAATCTTGAAATGATGCTATTGTTGACCCAAGCCAATGATAGTCATTCAATACGATTGGTATATATGGGGCGCATTCTAGCACTTTTCAAGCAAAAAAAAACGCCTCACAGTGGAGGCGTTCATATTACTTTACTCGCAATTACATAATCTGTAAGCGTAAGTAGTCATATATTTTACTAAAGAAGCTACCTTCTTGTATTTCTTCAAGTGTAACTAGCGGATATTGTGCAATATCTTCGCCTTCAAGCTGTAAAAATAAAGTACCTACTTTTGTGCCTTTAGCTAAAGGTGCCTCAAGGGTATCGTCTAGCTCAAAGTTTGCTTTAAGGTTTTTATGCTGACCACGAGGAATAGTAATAGGTGTATCTTCTAAAATTCCTAAAGAAACATTCTCTTTATTGCCCATCCAAACACGTTGCTCAGCAAAGCTGTCGCCGGCTTTATACGGGGTAATTGTTTCAAAAAAGCGAAAACCGTAGTTTAGTAGTTTTTTACTTTCTACTTTACGCGCGCGCTCACTTGAGGTGCCCATTACAACGGCAATTAAACGCATGTCGTTTTTTGTTGCAGAGGTGACTAAGCTGTAACCGGCATCAGATGTGTGACCCGTTTTAATACCATCTACATCTAGGCTTTCATCCCACAACAAAGAGTTGCGGTTATATTGCTTTATGCCATTGAAGGTAAAAGACTTTTGTTTATATAGAGCGTATTCATCAGGCACATCTCTGATAAGTGCAGCCCCTAATGTTGCCATGTCGCGTGGCGTTGTATAATGCGCATCAGTATCAAGGCCATGGCTATTAACAAAATGCGTATTAGTCATGCCTATTTTTTCGGCGTGAGCATTCATTAAATCTGCAAACGCGCTTTCGCTACCAGCAATATGCTCTGCCATAGCAACACATGCATCATTTCCTGATTGAATAATAATGCCATGGTTAAGATCATCGACACTAACTTGTTTACCGACTTCAATAAACATTTTTGATGATTCAGGGAAGTTTTTTGCCCACGCTTTTTCACTAACAGTAACCATATCGGTAGGCGCAATATTACCAGCATTAATTTCGGTACCAATTACATAACTGGTCATCATTTTAGTTAAGCTGGCCGGTGCGAGTTTGGTATCAGCCTCGCCTTGTGCAATGACTTTACCTGTGGTGAAGTCCACCAAAAAGTAACCTTTTGCATTAACTTGAGGAGGCGCTGGAATAATTTGGGCGGTGGCTGAAAATACGGCGGCAGAACAGACTAAGCCGCAAACACCAGTAAGAATTTTATGTTTAATAGATTTCATCATACTCATTAATGGTTAAAGTTAAAAATATGCGTATTCCCATTCTAAAGGGCTTACTGAGTGTAAAGCAAGAACGCGTTTTGAAATTGATTTTGTTTTAATGTTTCTAATACTTGTTGCGCATGTTGGGCATCTTTTATTGGCCCTAAGTGCAATCTATAAATAGCGTCTTTTTCAACGATATTTGTCGGTAACTTATACTGTTCTCGCAGTGTACTTGCTAACGCTTCTATGTTGGCTAAGGTACTGCCCGCGGCGACTTGAACGTAGGTTTTTCGTGCATGGGTATCGGCTAGAGTAATGGCTTCTAGCTTAACCTCTGCTGTACCATACTTATGGTATCCAAGTTTGTATGCAGCGGCATAAGAAAGGTCAATAATTCTATTATCATGAAAGGGGCCACGGTCATTAACACGAACAATAATTGATTTGCCATTAGCCGTATTTGTTACCCGCACAAAACTAGGTAAAGGCAACGTTTTATGAGCTGCGGTCATCGCGAACATGTCGTAAATTTCGCCATTAGAGGTGTGATACCCATGAAATTTACGGCCATACCACGAAGCAATGCCCGTTTCTGAATAGCCGGTTTCATCGAGCATCGGGGTATAACGTTTGCCAAGCACTTCGTAGGGGCGCGTGGTACTCGCACTTTTAATAACTTGAGTAACAATGGCATCTTGCATTTCTAATTCGGTCGGTGCACGAAGCGGCGCCGCATCATGGCGCATGCTGTAACGACTATTTGAACTGCTGCATGCACTTAAAAAGAGGCTAACGAGAATAATAATTATAAGTTGTTTGTAAAGGCGCATTATTTTAAGAGCATCCTTTTATCTGTGGCAATCGACATAATAATGCCAAATGCAGCCATCAGGGTCACCATCGAGGTACCGCCATAACTAATTAATGGTAACGGTACACCTACAACAGGCAGCAAACCCGATACCATGCCAATATTTACAAAAATATAAACAAAAAATGTGAGCGTGAGTGAGCCGGCTAATAGTTTACCAAACGCATCTTGTGCGTTAACCGCAATATAAAGCCCACGGCCAATAATAAATAAATATAAACTAAGTAAAACACACACACCAAATAAGCCAAACTCTTCACTCAGTACTGAAAAAATAAAGTCAGTATGTCGCTCAGGTAAAAATTCTAGTTGCGATTGCGTGCCTTGCAGCCAGCCTTTACCTTCGATACCGCCTGAACCAATGGCAATTTTTGATTGAATAATATGATAGCCAGAACCCAGCGGATCGCTCTCAGGGTCTAAAAAGGTCAGTACCCTTTGCTTTTGATAATCGTGCATACCGTAGTGCCAAAATGGCCATGCTGCCAAAGCAACAACCGAGCTTAAAAAGCCGATTAAACGCCAGCTCAAGCCTGATAAAAACAATACAAATACACCGGAACTGGCAATCAAAATTGAGGTGCCCAAATCAGGTTGTTCTTTAATTAGTAGGGTAGGCAGCATAACAATGGCAAAGCCAATGACTAAATGTAACGGACGCGGCGGCAAATGGTGGCGGCCAATATACCAAGCAACCATCATCGGAACCGCTAGTTTCATTAGCTCTGAGGGTTGAAAGCGAGTAATGCCTAAATCTAACCAGCGTTGAGCTCCCTTAGAACTTACACCAAATAGCAGTACCCCAACCAGCATGAGTAATCCTAGGCAATACATGGGAATAACTAAACGTTTTAAAGTCGCTGGTGGAATTTGAGCAAGTACAAACATACCTATAATGGCGCCAGCCATTCGCGTAATATGGCGAACCATCATGGCAGAGTCTTGCCCTGAGGCGCTGTATACAATGGTGATACTACCGGCCATCATCAGCAATAACGCAATAAAAAGTGGCAAATCAATATGCAGTCGCAGCCAAATAGAGCGCTTATCATGTAAAGCCGTCATGGTGCTTTGTCCCCTGAAGGTTGGATTGGGTTAGCTGCAAAATAGTAATCCATTAATTGGCGCGCAATGGGCGCACCTACTGAGCTTCCCCCACCGGTATTTTCTACCACAATAGAGACAACAATTTGTGGGTTATTAAACGGGGCAAAACCTATATAAATGGCGTTGTCGCGTTGGCGCTCTTTGAGTGCATCGGCGTCGTAACGCTCGCCCTGAGCAATACTCACCACTTGGGCAGTACCGGTTTTACCTGCAGGGTCATAAGTAGCCCCTTTAAATGCACGATGGGCAGTTCCGGTAGTTTTTTTAACGGTGTTATGCATGGCATCAATCGCGATGCGCCAGTTATCTTCGTTATTGAGTACAACCGGCGGTTTTTCTTCATTATTGAGCTGAGTAATTTGATCTTCTTTTTTAGCAACTTGCACTAAATGAGGAGGGTGATTTATCCCTCTGTTAACTAAAATATTAGTGGCATTCGCTATTTGAATGGGGGTGGCAGTCCAATAACCTTGGCCAATTCCTACAGAAATAGTATCTCCAGGCCACCAAGACTCTTTAAAACGGGCTTCTTTCCACTCTTTTGAGGGTAAAATAGCGGTTGTTTCTTCATGAATATCAATACCGGATAATTCACCAAAGCCAAAGCGAGCCATAAAATTACTTATTTTTGTGATCCCCATTCGATAGGCTGCGTCATAAAAGTAGGTATCGCATGACTCTTCTATTGCTTTATAAACATCAACATGGCCATGACCCCAACGTCGCCAATCACGCCATCTATGATCTACGTTGGGAATTTGAAAAAAGCCGGGATCCCACATACTGGTGGTTTCTTGCACTATATTTTCTTCTAATGCCAAAATAGCCATGTGTGGTTTAACAGTAGATGCTGGTGCGTAGCGACCTTGAGTCGTGCGATTGATCAGTGGACGATCAGGGTTGAGTAAGGCTTTGTAGTCTTTACTGCTAATACCGTGCACAAATAAATTGGGATCATAACTTGGGTTTGAATACAGTGCTAAAACGCCGCCATCTTTTGCATCCATTACCACAATAGCGCCGCGCATATCTTTAAGTGCATGTTGGGCTATTTGTTGTAAACCAATGTCGAGAGTAAGTACTAAGTCGTCACCCGCTTGCGGTGGATCCATACTTAAAGTGCGGATAATTCGGCCGCGGTTATTAACTTCAACTCGTTGTGAGCCAACTTGACCATGTAATAACGGCTCGTAGTATTTTTCGATACCCAGCTTACCAATATCATGCGTGGCTCGGTAGTTTGTGGCTTCATCTTGTTGTTCAAGCTTGTTTAACTCTTTTCTATTGAGCTTTGCGACATAGCCTAATGCATGGGTTAAAGTATCGCCAAAGGGGTAATATCTCGCTAGACGTGCCTCAATACTAAAGCCTGGGAACTTATGTTGGTTTACTGAAAACATCGCTACTTCGTTTTCATTTAAACGGGCTTTGAGGACTTGACTTTTAAAACGTCGAGTATGTTTTATATCATCAAGAAAATCAGCTTGTTGCTGCTCGGTTATTTCAATGATTTTGCTGATAGACTTCAAAGAGGCGGTTAAATCATCAACTTCTTCGGGGATCACCTCAAGGTTATAAACGGGCTTATTTTCGGCCAGTAAAACACCATTGCGGTCGTAAATTAAACCGCGATTGGGGGCTATAGGTATAACTTTTATACGGTTATCATTAGAACGAGTTTGATAATCTTGATGATCATCTACCTGAATTTTATACAAGTTAGACAGCAATATTGCTACAAGGACTAATATAAAAATAAAACCCACGAATGCACGCCGAGCAAATAAATTAGCTTCTGCTGAGTGGTCGCGAATGGTGGGTCTTCGTTTTAGCATAGCAAGAAACTACTCGCGATGATAAGGATGGTTGTTATTTAAGCTCCAGCCTCTGTAGAGGCTTTCAGCAACAATAATGCGTACTAGAGGGTGTGGGAGCGTTAAATTTGATAACGACCATTTTTGCTCAGAGGCAGCAATACACTCTGGGGCTAAGCCTTCAGGTCCGCCAATTAATAAACTGACATCGCGACCATCTAGTTGCCACTTTTCCATGTTTTTCGCTAGTTGATGAGTATCCAGTGCTTTACCGGTTACTTCTAGTGTGACAATACGATTGCCTTTAGGTATGGCGGCTAAGGTTTTTTCACCTTCAATGTGCAAAATACGCTTTATATCGGCATTTTTTCCACGTTTACCAGCAGGGATCTCAATGAGTTCCAATGCCATATCTTTGGGAAAGCGGCGTTGATACTCTGCAAAACCTGTCTCTACCCATGCTGGCATTTTTGTACCAACAGCAATCATTTGTATTTTCACGACGTTACTTCCAAGCGTTGTCTAAAATAGGGAGCAATTAGCCCCAAAGCTTTTCTAGATCGTAATAGCTACGTGCTTGATCTTGCATAACGTGAACAATCACATCACCTAAATCAACGAGTGCCCATTCACCATCGCTTTGGCCTTCATACCCTAATGGCTCTTCACCAGCGTGGCGAGCTTCTTTTGCTAAGTTATCAGCAATTGACAATACATGACGTCTTGATGTGCCTGAACATACAATCATGTAATCGGTTACGTCTGAGCTGCCAGTTACGTCAAGTTGAATCACATCACGTGCTTTCATATCGTCAATTTTGTCTAGTGCAAAAGCGAGTAGTTGTTTCGAATCCAAGGTTTTGTCTCAATTTAAAATTTAATAGCGGTTATTTTAACACGCTGAGGGGTTTATACCAATCACTCTTGATAAAGCTGGTGCTGCTTAATATAGTGACTCACGGCGTCGGGTAATAGTTCACTCTTTTTAGTACTTTTTTTAAGGGCTTGACGGATCTCGCTGGATGCGGCATCCAGCTGTTCCCCCTCTAAAAAGTAAAGGTGTCCGGCATTTGTTTTTTGCAGCAAGGCAATATCAGTGGTAACAGCGTTATGTTGATAGCATTTAAGTTCACCCTGTGTATCACAAATTTGGCCAGGGCGTTGATACACCACCAGATGACAAAGGCGAGTTATTGTTTGCCATTGATACCATTTATCGAAATTGTTGAATGAGTCCATGCCAATTAAAAATAAAATAGGGGTATCGGGGTTTTCTGCTCTTAGCTCTTGCAAACTTAATAAAGAATACGACGGGCCGCTGCGTTGCAGTTCTCGTAAATCAAGTTTGAACGGCGCATAAGGTGTAATTGCGGCTTTAAGCATTGCTATACGATGCTCGGTGCTGATCCCCGGTGCCGCTTTGTGTGCGGGTATTGCACAGGGCATAAAATAGAGTGAGTGTAATTTAAAGGTCGCAACGCATTGCTGCGCCATATTAAGGTGTCCCAAATGAACGGGATCAAAAGTACCACCAAAAATTGCAATCATGTATTTCCCTTTACTGACGGTTACTATGGCAGGGAAGTGGAATATCGAGCGGTTGGCAGAACTTAATGCAAATATGCGCCAATGCTTGGTAAGGGGCAATCAATGCGCCTTGCTTGTAACTTGCATCAAACAATGCCAGTTCACTGCTAATATTCTCTAGGGTATGAATGTTTAGCCTGTTAATGGCTGTTTGTACTGGCGCTTGTTGATTTTTCCAAATCGTTTTTTGTTTAAATAAGGTTGCTAATGACTCACCTTGCAATAATCCCTGCTGCACACTCAATAATGTATTAAGGTCTTTATTGATGGCCCATAAGATACTCACAACCTCAGTGTTATCACTGGCAAGTTTGTTAAGTACTTTTATAGCCTGAGCGGTGTGGCCGTTTAAAAGCGCATCACTTAAATCAAAAATATCAAACTTAGCTTGGTTTAGTAGTCCTTGCATCACCAGTTGTTGCGTTATCAGAGCGTCACCGTGTATTAATGCTAGTTTTTCAAGCTCTTGGTAACACGCAAGTAAGTTGCCTTCAGTGGCATTAATTAAACTGAGTTTGGCCTCGTTTTGAATATTTAGTGACAAACGTTGGCACTGCTCATCAAGCCAACGCTTTAAGTGATTTCCGCTAAGTGGGTAACAGGGTACAAATAACCCATGCTTATCAAGTGCTTTAAACCACGCGCCGCGCTGAACATCTTGACTGGCCTTAGCGCCTTTTACGATTAAGATCGTATCAGGGTTTTCAAGCTCTACTATTTTTTTAAAGGTGTTTGCGCCGGGTGTCCCCGGTTTTTGCTGGTTTAAATCAAGCTCAATAATAGTGCGCGCGCTAAACAACGACATACTTTGGTATTGCGCGATTATTTCTTGCCAATCAAAGCCCTGAGCTAAAGTGAATTTAATTACTTCATCAAATCCTTGTGCCTTTGCCGTGTCGCGAATGAGCTGTACACATTGCGCTTCTTGAAAAGGCTCTTCGCCAAAAACCAAATAAAAAGGTTTTAAGCCTTTTTTTAATTCACTCGATAGCTGATTTGCATAACAACGCATTATAGCTGCGACAACTCTCTAACAATACGACGACTCGCTTGTTGGCGAATTTCGCTAATTAGCAGCTCAAGCTCTTTTGCTTTTGCTAGTGCGTTATCTGGATCGTCTTGGTAGTTACGGTATAACTCAAAGCGTTTTTCGATGGCTTTTTGTTTCGGGCGTTTTACTACATAACTTACGCTGTATGCCAGTTCGTACTCAGCTACTTGTCCATTTTGGAACAACGATAAGGTTTGACGCTCTAGTTGTTCTTTAAATAAATAAAGCTGCGCTGATTGTTTACTTGCAGGCACTAAAGTGACATCGCTCATAGCCAGTTCGCTTTGCAAATAGCTAAATAAAGCAGATTTTTGATCATCCCCCACCAGAGTTAGCTGTTTTAAATCATCGGGTAGGCTTGATGCTTTTTTAAGATGAAAGCCACAGCTCGATAACAAAAAACAGACTAGCACTAAGGCTAGTCCGTTTTTAATGGCGTTTAAAGCAGCCATATTAGTTAGCTACCACGTTAAGTAATTTACCTGGTACATAAATGACTTTGCGTATCGTTGCACCATCAGTAAATTTAGTCACGTTAGACTCTGCAAATGCCAAAGCTTCTACTTGCTCTTGCGTAGCATCAGCAGCCACTGTTAGTTTTGCACGCAGCTTACCGTTTACTTGTACGATGATTAGTTTTTCATCTTCAACAAGAGCAGATTCGTCAACTTTTGGCCATGCCGCATCTAAAATATCACCTTCTTTACCTAGGTCTTGCCATAATTGATGCGATAAATGCGGTGTAATAGGTGCCAGCATAATTATTAATGCTTCCAGTGCCTCGTTAGCAATGGCAACATCTTGTGTGTCACTTAATGGCGCTTTTAATAGCTTGTTAGAAAGCTCCATAATTGCGGCAATAGCGGTGTTAAAGGTTTGACGACGTTCTACATCATCGCTCACTTTTGCGATTGCTTTGTGTAGCTCACGACGTAGTACTTTTTGCGGGTTAGTAAGCGCCGATTTATCAAGTGCTTGGTAACCTACTGTTTTAACATCTACCGCATATTTCCACACACGTTTTAAGAAACGATGTGCGCCTTCAACCCCTGAATCTGACCATTCAAGTGTTTGCTCTGGTGGTGCTGTAAACATCATAAATAAACGCACTGTATCTGCACCGTATTGGGCAATAACTTCTTGTGGGTCTATACCGTTGTTTTTCGACTTAGACATTTTGCTCATGCCAGATGAGAACACCGGTTCACCATCTTTTTTATGCCATGCTTTAGTTACGCGACCTTTGTCGTCGGTTTCGGTGTTTACATCACTTGGCGAAATCCAAATGTCGCCACCTTTTTCATCTTTACGATAAAATGTTTCAGCAAGTACCATACCTTGACAAAGTAAGCGGTCGAATGGTTCATCTGAATTAACTAAACCAAAGTCACGTAATAATTTGTGGAAAAAGCGCGAATATAATAAGTGCAATATAGCGTGCTCAATACCACCAATGTATTGGTTTACTGGTAACCAGTAGTTAGCTGCTGCAGGGTCTAACATGCCTTCGTCATGGCGTGGGCTACAGTAGCGAGCGTAATACCACGATGATTCCATAAAGGTGTCAAAAGTATCTGTTTCGTGAGTAGCGGGTACACCGTTTACAGTTGTTTTAGCCCAATTTGGATCGGCTTTAATTGGCGATGTAACACCATTCATTACCACATCTTCTGGTAAACGCACAGGGAGCATATCTTCAGTGGCAGCAAGCTCGTTCCCGTTTTCATCGCTCAGCATTGGGATTGGAGAGCCCCAGTAACGTTGGCGGCTTACGCCCCAATCGCGAAGACGGAAGTTTACTTTACGCTCACCTACACCTAATGCTTCTAATTTGTCGGCAACAGCGTTAAAGGCGTTTTCAAAATCAAGGCCATCAAATTCACCTGAGTTAACCAGTACGCCTTTTTCGGTGAATGCTTCTTTGCTTAGGTTTACTTCAAGCTCTGAACCTTCAGCAGGGGCAATAACTTGTTTAATATCGAGGCCATAAGCGGTGGCAAATTCAAAGTCACGTTGGTCGTGCGCTGGTACTGCCATTACCGCGCCTGAGCCGTAATGCATCAATACAAAGTTTGCAACCCAAATAGGCACTTGCTCGCCCGTTAATGGATGCGTGGCGTAAAAGCCCGTTGCAATGCCTTTTTTCTCCATGGTTGCCATATCCGCTTCGGCAACTTTAGTGTTTTTACACTCTTCAACAAACATCGCAATCGCGTCGTTGTTTTTAGCCGCTTCTTGCGCGATTGGGTGGCCACCGGCAACGGCAAGGTATGTCACGCCCATAAACGTATCTGGACGAGTGGTGTATACACTAAACTTTTCGTTATTGTCGGTACGCGTAAACTCGATATCTAACCCTTCAGAGCGACCAATCCAGTTGCGCTGCATAGTTTTAACTTGCTCAGGCCAATCTTCTAGTTTGTCTAAGTCGTCTAATAGCTCTTGAGCATAGTCGGTAATTTTAATAAACCACTGTGGAATTTCTTTTTGTTCTACTACTGCGCCTGAACGCCAACCACGACCATCAATTACTTGTTCGTTAGCTAATACTGTTTGATCCACAGGATCCCAGTTAACCGTTGACATTTTTTTGTACACTAGGCCTTTTTCGTAAAGCTTAGTGAAGAACCATTGTTCCCATTTATAATATTCTGGGTGGCACGTCGCAATTTCGCGATCCCAGTCGTAGCCAAACCCTAATTGCTTAAGCTGGTTACGCATGTAGTCAATATTTTCGTAAGTCCATTTTGCAGGGGCTGTTTTATTTTTAATAGCCGCGTTTTCTGCAGGTAAACCAAACGCATCCCAACCCATAGGTTGCATTACGTTTTTGCCTTGCAAGCGCTGAAAGCGAGAAACCACGTCACCAATGGTGTAGTTACGCACATGACCCATATGCAGTCGACCACTTGGGTAAGGAAACATTGAGAGGCAGTAGTACTTTTCTTTGCTCTCGTCTTCTGTGACTTTAAATACTTGGTTTTCTTCCCAGTAGCGTTGGACTTTTGACTCTATGTCTTGTGGGTTATATTGCTCTTGCATTTACGTTTCCAAACTTCTTGCATACTAATAAAAAATTGTCGATAGGATACCCCAAATAAAGCGTTATTCACAGCGCCAAAGCGGCGCTTTTTACAAATTTGCCGCTAAATTAGTTTTCAGTGCAGGTTAACCTATACTTATCTATGTTAGGAGTCAGTTTTAACTTAGCGTTTGTTAATCTTTTTAGTTGAGTTTACACGCAAGTATTTGAGGTTTAGGCTAGGGTCTGTTGATCTTTGTGGATTACAATTTGTTCAAACTAGGGGCGATTTAATCGCGACGCGAGGTTTGTAACCTAGTGGGCTAAGTAAAAACCGAGCAACAAAGAGTAAATCACCCCTAGGCAGAACCCTTCGGGCAGCGCCTGTTTGGCATTGATGCTGCGTTATCGCCTATTTATGGGGAATAACCACACCACATAGGCTCTGCCTTGCCTAAATACCAAACAGGCTGCTGCAAATTTAACCTTAAAAGGTCAACAGACCCTAAACAAAGCCTGTATGGTGTTGTTTTTATCAACAGCTAATAGCGCCGTATTAATATCAGTCCCCTCACAATTTTGAAGGAGTAAAAAATGGCAGATTACAGAGCATGGCTAAGCGATTTAACCGATTGGTTAAAAGATGTAAAAGAGCATGAAGTTAAAGCAGCAGTAAAGCGATTTATTGAATCCGAGCAGGCACTTAAAGATTTAGGTGAAGAAAAATATTATCTTTATCGTAATTACCTAATGCGTGACATTTCTCATCTACAAGAAAATAACAACTACTATAATTCGCTTGCATGGCAGGAGCTTAAAGAGTCATTGTGGTTTGAGCTTTCTCATATTGAAGACAAAACACAACTTGAATGGCAGTCATTAAGTGAAGATTTTAAGCATAATGGTGTTTATCACGCAGGTGAATGGATAGCCATGGGCACATTAGTATGTAAGAATTGCAACCATAGTTACGATGTTTATCATGCAACGCAAATTATTCCGTGTACACAGTGTGATGGCATCTATTTTAGCCGCCAGGCTTTACAACCTTAAATATGAATATTGAGTGGCTTATATAGCCACTCAATACGTCCAAAACCTAGCGAATATGCTGGTAAAAAAAGAAGTTAGAATGACGAAAAAATTGCTGCCACTACCCGTATCAAATCTTGCACCGAGTATTTCATCGAGCCATGTAAACACTTGCATGAGTAATCCATACCCTGAGCAACTTACCTTTATAGGCCAACAACGTGCGCAAAGTGCATTGGACTTTTCTTTAGGAATGGACCTACCCGGTTATAATGTTTATGTAATGGGAGAGGCGGCACACGGGCGTTTTACCTTAGTAAAAGACAAATTAAAAGAACATGCTAAAGAGCGCACTACACCGCATGAATGGTTATATGTTAATAACTACGACGATCACCGTGAGCCTATTGCGTTATTTATGCATGCAGGGCAAAGCAAGCAATTAGCCGATGATATTGACTCATTTATTGATGAAGTGCTCGACACTTTTCCTGCTGCATTTGATAACCCAGCCTATCAGCGTAAGAAAAAATCGATAGACCGTGAATTTAACGATGCTTACGACGGCGCAATTACCGCAGTAGAAATAGCAGCACTTGAACAAAGTGTGGCACTAATTGAAGAAAAAGGCGTAGTCGGCTTTGCACCGCTGATTGATGGTAAACAACTTACCGATAATGAGTTTTCTGATCTTGAAGATGACTTACGCGAGATGTTTTTTGAGCGTATAGAAAAATTAGAAGATGCCCTCATTGAGGCGCTTATTGAGTTACCGCGCTGGAAACGCGAGTCGAAAGAAAAGCTCCGCAACCTTAAAAAGTCTACTGCTGAGCAAGCCACTAAACCGTTATTAAAAGATTTAGAACATAAATATGCCAGCCATATTGGTGTACTGCGTTATTTAAAAGATATACGTGTAGAAATTATTGATGCCGTCCTTGAATGGCTTGATGATGAAGGTGAAAGCGAAGAAAACAAAGAAGACTTTGATCGTAAAGGCATGCTTACCGACTTTTTTGCGCCTAATATTTTGGTCGAATATAAAGAAGGCGATGCGGCACCGGTTGTTTACGAGCCGAACCCCACTTTTGGTAATATTTTTGGCAAAATTGAATACGCAACATCGCAAGGGTCGTTAATTACCAGCTATCGATCAATTCAACCAGGTGCATTGCACCGCGCGAATGGCGGCTATTTAATTATGGATGCTGAAAAAGTAATGGCTCAACCCCAAGTGTGGGATGGGCTAAAGTTGTCGCTAAAAACGCATCAAATAAAAAATGACTTACCTTATCAAGACAGTGTCGTTGGCAGTAGCTTTACGCTTCGCCCGCAGTTAATACCGCTTGATGTGAAAATTATTTTACTCGGCTCACGTGAACTCTATTACACCATCGGTGAATACGACGAAGAATTTGCCGAGTTATTTAGAGTACTTGCCGATTTTGATTATTACTTACCAAGCAGCGATAAGCTGCAGTATCAGTTTATTACTAAAGTCAGTGATTACTGCGAGCAAACATTAAAGTGCACGTTAAACGAATCAGCAATGGTGCGATTGCTTAAGTTTAGTTACCGCCAAGCTGAGCACCATAATAAACTCTCAGCCCGTTTTGCTGATGTACTAGAGCTTGTGGCTGAGGCCAGTTTTTACGCTAAGCAAGACAAACTGACGGTGATTGATGCTCGCCATATTGACGAAGCGATTGAAGGCAAACAATACCGTACGGGGCAAATTAGTGAAAATATGCTCAGCGATATAAAAGAAGGGCATACCTTAATTGCAACCGACGGGCAAGCCGTAGGTAAAGTAAATGGTTTAACAGTACTGCACATTGGTGATACTTCGTTTGGTACACCTGCACGCATTACCGCCACTGTTTATGCGGGTGCTGATGGCGTTATTGATGTGGAGCGCGAAGCAGAGCTGGGTAAAGCAATTCACTCAAAAGGGGTGATGTTGCTTACCGGTTATTTAGGTAACAAATACGCGCAGCACTTTAGCTTAACACTCAGTGCGAATATTGCCATTGAACAAAGCTATGGCTACATAGATGGTGATAGCGCCTCATTAGCTGAACTTTGTGCGCTAATATCGGCGATCACCAGTTTACCAATAAGCCAATCTATTGCACTAACCGGCTCTATTAATCAGCATGGTGATGTGCAAGCAATCGGTGGCGTAAATGAAAAAATAGAAGGCTTCTTTAAACTATGTAAAATGCGTGGCTTAACGGGTGAGCAAGGCGTTATTATTCCAAAATCAAACCAAGTTAACTTAGTACTTGATGATGAAATACTGAATGCGGTTGAACTGGGTAAATTTAATATTTTCGCCGTTGAAACAGTTGACCAAGCGCTAAACTTACTAATGGACATTGACGCGGGTGACATGATTGATGAGCAGTACCCAGAAGATTCAGTGAATGGCATCGCATTAGCGCGATTAAAAGACATTGCTGATATTGTTAATGGCGATAACAGCGACGACAAAGACGACTCAGAAGATGAAAAAGGGGAGTTATGATCAATATTATTTTACTGATTGTTATCGCTATTTTTTGCGTTTTGATTTTTAAAAACAGTAAAAAAGCCAAGCAGCAAGCAATCGCTAACGCGCAAATTGAAAGTGATTATTTAATTGCCAATGCAAAGGTAGAAGGCGTTCAAGAAACCGCATCTGGCTTGCAATATAAAATAATCCATAAAGGACAGAGCGAAAATACACCTATCCCAACGAGTATGGTGAAAGTGCATTATCATGGCACTTTAATTGATGGCACTGTATTTGACAGCTCAGTGGAGCGTAAAACGCCGATTAGCTTTGGCTTGCACCAAGTTATAAAAGGCTGGACTGAGGGTCTGCAACTGATGAGCCCAGGCGATAAATTTCAGTTTTATATACCGCATCAGCTCGCCTATGGTGAAAAGCGAGTAGGGAGTATTCCTCCTGCATCATTGCTTATTTTTGAAGTGGAATTACTGGCTATTGAGTCGTAATTTTAAAGAAAAAAAACACTTTAAGCCTTACTTTAATCAAGTAGGGCTTTTTATTTGCTCTCATTAGCCAATCCTACTCAAGAATTTAAAATATCAGTCGATACCTAAAATAGTGACAAATTCATTTTAGGGATAAAATAATGAAGATTTCAACCGCCTCAATCCAATATCAAGCATCTAATTACAACAACCAGCCTTTAATAGAATCAGAACAGCAACGCATTGATGATAAATCAGAGGAAGAACCTGACTATGTTTTATCAGAGTTTTTAGATGCTAAGGTTCAAAAATACAGCGAAGATAACGCAACATTTGCTGAGCAATATCAAAATTTAGAAAAGGCATATAAATATTTCACCCAGCAAGTGGTTGCATTGCAAGAACAAGTAAATAAGCTTAAGCAGAGTACGGTACAACGCAGTTTAACCATTGATAATAGCCAATATGGGCCAGCTCAAGAGGGCTATCAGTTGGCTATGGATGCTGAGCATATGGGAGCTAAAAAGTATAAAACCGAGCAACAACAAGAAGAGATAAATAGATTGAAGCTGCAACTTAGTGAGGTAAAGTCACAGCAGGCAGCAATAAAACAACAAATTATTGAGCTAGTAATCAACGAAATGAAAAGGCGAGGCGACGACTTTACTATTTAACCAAAGTCTAACTGTATTAGTTCAGGTTATTTAACCTTGTAATGTACGCAGAAAAGTTAGTTTTTAAACTCAATTTTTTCAACCTCAAGCCTAAATTCTCCCGCCTGTTTACCTGCAATCATAAACCCAAGCTGCCTTACATCTTTAAAGTTAATTGTAGGTTGTTGTTCAAGTAAGCGGCCGCGATAAGTAAGCTGAAAATCCTCAGGTAAAAACTCAATATTAAGCCACTCGCTCTTTGTGGTACTAAACGAGCGGGTATAAGCCGCACCATCCATGTACTCATTGGTTCTTAAACGTAATTGATAGGTTTGACCATCGCCCTTAACACGTAGCATAATTTTAGTGATGTCTTGGCTTTGTACATCCAATAGCGTTCGAATAGAAGCAAACCCGCCATTGTTTGCAAGCGATACATTGCCTGTAAACACTAAATTGTCGTTTTCATACAAAACCTGACTATTAGAAATGCCACCCATCACCGAATCATTCACTACATACCAGCGAGCATTGGCGTTTGCCTCGGTTGTGGCAAACAGTAAGTTAAAAACGAAAAGTGATGAGAGTTGTTTGGTTGTCATAAGCTCTTCCTCGTAGCTTTTATATTTAATACGATACGATAGATTAATTGTTCACTCTTTTAAGAATTAATCTACACCTAGCGGCTATTTTCAATGTGAACTCTCGTTATCCATTTTATTCGCTTGAGCAAAAATTAAAAAGCGCGTAATTTAATCGCGTTACCTATTTTAATAACAAGTATAATAATGAAAGCACAAGAATTAGAACAATTAGCGTTATCTAAAGCCGAAACTCGAGAAGTGATCACGCCATATGCCTTTGAGGTTGATAATGCTTTACTTGGCTTGCCTTTGGCTTCGCCGACTCGGCGCGCATTAGCTATGATTATTGATGTTGCATTAATATTCATAGCTGCAAAGCTCAGTGCGACTATTATTGCATTCGTTGCTGCGATGGCTTTTTACAAAGGAACGGCGCAGCAATACCTTCCTAAAATGTCGAGTGTGTGGCGAAGAATATTAAAAATAGTAGCAGCAAGTATTTTATTTGTAAGCGCTCTTGCTGTGCTTTCAATTGGCATAGATTACTTAGAAGGCGATGACCCTGTTCAAGGCTTAACTGTTAAAGGCTTAAAAATACAGGATGACATTCAGCTTACCTCCACAGAAAAAAAGCAGGTAAATGCCTACTTAGTGCAAACAGCCGACGAAAGCTGTGAGCAACTTTGCCAACAAAATGCGCTTGATAATTTGATAGGGCAAGTACCCAAATTAGCCGAAATGGACGACTTACAAAACCCACAACTTGCAAAAGCATTTTTACAATTATTAGTGTTTGGTGAAAATAATGAATTAAAGCTTGCGCAGTTAATAGAAGATAAGCCCGCACAAACAACCACGCACAGTATTTTGCAGTGGGGTAAAGGTATTATTCAAGATTTAGGTTTGGGTTTTGGCTGGGCGACTGTGTACTTCACACTGTTTTCTTTATTATGGCGCGGTCAAACCCCTGGTAAAAAGCTCTGTAACACCCGAGTGGTTGCATTAAGTGGTGAACCGCTGGGTTTACTTGATTGTTTTGGCCGCTACGGTGGTTACGGCGCAGGTTTTGCCACCGGCTTGTTAGGCTTTTTACAAGTGTACTGGGACCCAAACAGACAAGCTATTCAAGATAAAATATCAGCCACGGTGGTTATTAAAGGGAGTATTAACCAAGTTGTAAATGTGCAAACGGTAGAAGAGACTGTTAAAAGTTAATTTTGCTCTTATTACAAGGATGGTTATGAAAGCTTTATTAATTGTATTTATTAATCTGTATTTTATTATGGTTTCGTATGCGTCAGAAAATATTGTGTTCGCAAAAACGCATCAGCTTACGTCTGTTATTTTAGGTGAGCAACGCAGCTTTAGCGTTTATTTACCGCCAAGCTATAATGAAAACCCTAATAAAGTATATCCAGTTATTTACTTGCTCGATGGTGACCAAACACATCTAAAAGCCGTAGCTGGGCTAGTAGAGACACTTAGTACGGACCGGCTAGAGCAGCAAATACAGCAAGCAATTATAGTAGCCATTCCTAATAGTAAAAATGCGATAAGAGAGCGTGACTTTACCCCAACCAATGTTGATTGGACATTTAACGGTAAACTCCTAGAAAGATTTGAAAATATCGGCAACGCCTTAAACTACAGCGCCTTTTTTGAAAAAGAACTTATTCCACTCATTAATAAAAATTACCGGACATCAACTAAACGCGTATTAATTGGCGAGTCTTTCGGTGGCTTATTTGCCAGCTATGTATTGCTTACCAACCATGCGCTATTTACTGATTACTTAATTATTGATGCAACCTATCTGTGGGATAATAACTACCTCAATCGTTATTTTAATGATAACCAATTTATAAATAAGCAGCTTAACGGCAATGTGTATTTTACCTTTGCAAATAATGTCGAAGCGTTTGGCGAAATTGGTAAAACAAATTACCAATGGGGTTTAGCGTTTGCTAAAAAGTTAAAAGCGCACCCGAGCGATAATTTAGTTATAAATCAACGTTATTTTGAAGATGAAACCCATGGCACAGTCGCCGCACTTAGTTGGTATTATGGGATTAAAGAATTATTAAGTAACTAGAAACCTAGTTTTATAAGAATAAAAATATTTAGATTATTTTTAAGGAAAGGCTATGAACGATGACAGCTATGATTGGGTTTTAGCTCCTCATATGATTGAAACATCATATCTATATTTGAAGGCATCAGAGCTTATGTGGAGTCATTCAATTAGTATTTCGATAGCTAATGCAGCATTAGCTTTGGAGATATTACTTAAAAGCTTTAACTGCAAAGTAGTAAGCAATGATGGATTAATAAACGAAAAATATCAATTTAACGCTAAGGTTCTTAATAAAAAAGAAAATGCACATGATTTGGTGTATCTATTTAATGCGTTACCAACTTCAATTAAGCATAAATTTTCAAGCGACCTTTCATTGATACTGATTGAAAGATATCGACATACCTTTATTGAAAGTCGCTATATTTATGAGAAAAATGCAATTACTGGGGGAACAACTGCATTAATGGACATGACAAGTCGTCTTTTAAAGAAAACAATCTCAATTTATCTTGAAAGAGGGTGTACTGATCAATGGATAAAAAATTACCCTGATGTTTAAATCTTACTAAATTATTGGGGTTGTATTTATATACTGATAGCTGACAACCGACAGCTATCAACTCCATTCACTTGCTAAACCTAACCCCAAATCCAATCATACCCAACAACACCATTACTCCCCACACAACCATATTGCCGTATTGGCTATACACGCTATCCCCTTGTATGAGCTTTATATTGGCTTTGAGAGTAGTAGCTTCAAACTGTGGCATAGTTTGGCGTGTTTGGCTTATGGGGTCATATACACCGCTTATGCCGTTGTTGGTAACACGTACCAATGGGCGCTGTAGTTCAAGGGCGCGCATGCGGGCAATTTGCATATGCTGGTGGGGGCCGATTGAATCACCAAACCAGGCATCGTTGCTTACGGTAAATAGTAAATCAGAGTCGCTTTTGTAGTTACCCCGCACTAAATCGGCAAAGACTATTTCATAGCAAATAGCGGGCAGTAGATTAAAGCCATTCGCGCGTAAGTTATTTTGCACTCTATCACCGCGAGAGAACGACGACATAGGCAAATCAAATAACGGCGCTATGGGGCGGAGTATGTCTTCAAAAGGAACAAATTCTCCAATAGGCAATAACTGATGCTTTTGATAGCGGTTACTATCTAAGTAACGATAGTGGCCGTGTTCATCATTTTGCTCTTTGTTACCGACCACAATAAGTGTATTAAAAATGGTTCTTGTATCGCGTTGGTAATCGACAATACCCGTTACTAGCGCGGTTTTATTAAATGAGGCGGCACTGTCTAAGCCTGCTAAATATGAATCAGCGAGGGCTTCTATTTCAGGGACTGCGGCTTCAGGCCACACAATTAAATCAGCATCCCACTGACGGCGCGTCATATCCTGATACTTACTCATGGTGGTCCAAAACTCACTGGGGTCAAAGCGCAAGTGTTGTTTTATATTACCTTGTACAAGCAGCACAGAAAGGTCTTTATTGGAGTAATGGGGTGCCTTTGTAAAATGTGCACCTACGAAAGCTAAAACAACCACAGCAGCGGTAATAGCAGGCACTTTATATTGTTTTTGGGTTAAGCTGTACAATGCAAAACCAATGGCAATACATAATAGCGTGAGTCCAAATTCACCAATAAAAGGAGCAAGGGCATTCAGTGGACTGTCGGTTTGTGTATAACCAAAGCTTAACCAAGGAAAACCGGTTAACAGCTTGGCTCGCAAATACTCACTAATCGCAAAACAAGGGAGTAGTAGCGCTGCAAAACTTATAGAGCCGTTTGAAAAACGAGTGGTTGCCCACAGCGCCAACGCAGGAAATAATGCAAGGTAGCTGCACAGTAATACCATTAACGAAATGGAAGCGATAAGTGGCATACCACCAAAGGTGGCAATAGATACATGCACCCAGCTAATGCCTGCACCAAACCAGCCTAGACCAAATATAAAGCCATATTTAGCCGCCGTTTTAGCGTGGTTTTTTCCGGTGAGGTTTGCAGGGATACAATAAAAAAATGCGGCCAAGCTAAAAAATACAATTGGCCAAATACCAAAAGGCGCGTAGCTAAAAGTCAAAACAAGGCCCGCAACCAGTGCGAGCCATGCTTTTTTATCTTTTGCTAGTAGGGTGAGGCTAGTTAGCAGTTTCTTCACTGTCGTTATCATCAGCCTTAGGAATGGTGACTTGCAGTTGTAATATACGACGGTTATCAGAATTAGTTACTTTAAACTGAAATCCGTCTATATCAATGGTTTCGCCACGACTCGGCATATGGCCAAAGGCATGTAATACGGTACCACCAATAGTATCGGCGTCTTGCGAACTATAGCCTGATTTAAAATGCTCGTTAAAGTCATCTACAGGGGTTAGTGCTTGCACAACGTAAACATGTTTAGCTAGTTGACGAATATCTTGTTGTTCTTCTTCTTCATCGTGCTCATCTTCGATTTCGCCAACAATGATCTCAAGAATATCTTCAATGGTGACCAAACCAGATACGCCGCCGTACTCATCAATCACAATCGCCATATGGTAGCGTTGCAGACGAAACTCGTTAAGCAGAGTATCAACCCGTTTACTTTCAGGCACCACCATAGCTGGACGTAAATAGTCACGTAGCGATGGTAAATGCTCATCTTTGTTTAAAATGAGAGGTAATAAGTCTTTTGCGAGTAAAATCCCTTCTACATGGTCTTTATCTTCACACACAACCGGAAAACGAGAGTGGGTAGAGTCAACCATCATAGGTATATGCTCTTCAAGCGGGCTATCAATTTCCAAAGTGACCATTTGTGAGCGCGGTATCATAATATCTCGCACTTTAAGCTCAGACACACCAAGCACACCTTCAATCATTTCTTTGGTTTCAGGATCGATTACATCCCGCTCTTGGGCATCGGCAATCACCTCAACCAGCTCTTCTCTATTCTGGGGTTCCCCTTGCAACATGTGGGTTATACGGCCCAGCCAAGTCCTGCCAGAAGAACCCTGGCTAGATTGCGAGTTATCGTCGCTCATTACGTCTAATTGCTCCGTTTATTTAAATATCGTCCCGGTATGGGTCTGCTATGTTTAGTTCAGCAAGTAATTGCTTTTCTATACTTTCCATCTCTAACGCATCTTCACTCTTTATATGGTCAAATCCAAGTAAATGCAAGCATCCATGAATAACCATATGGGCAAAGTGGTCATGAAATGACTTTTCTTGCTCTTGCGCCTCAGCCAAAACGATGGCTGGACAAATAATTAAGTCACCCACAAGTGGGATATCAATACCCGGTGGCGCTTCAAATTCAAACGATAATACGTTGGTAGGCTTATTTTTACCGCGGTAGTCATTATTGAGCTGTTGCGACTGTTCTTCATCGCTAATAACAATAGTCAGCTCAGACTCATCGCGGTATTGGCTAAGCACTTTATCGGCCCACATGGCAAACTGCTCGAGGCTAGGTAAGTTGTCAAACTCACACGCTATTTGTAAATCAAGTTCTGTTTTCACGGTGTTACTCTTTAGTCGCAGGTTGCTCTTGAGCGGCGAGCGCTTCTTTGGCTTGTTGTTTCTCTAATCGCTTAAGGCGTTCACGCTCATCGTTGCGCTCATACGCTTCTACAATGCGTGCAACTACAGGGTGGCGAACTACATCGTGCGATTTGAAAAAATTAAAGCTAATTTCATCAACGCCATCTAATACTTCAATAGCATGGCGAAGACCTGAGCGCGCACCCCGAGGTAAATCAACTTGGGTTATATCGCCGGTGATCACTGCTTTAGAATTAAAACCAATACGGGTTAAGAACATTTTCATTTGCTCTGTGGTGGTATTTTGGCTTTCATCTAAAATAATAAACGCATCATTGAGTGTGCGCCCACGCATGTAAGCCAATGGCGCAATTTCAATGATGTTTTTTTCAATTAGTTTTTCAACACGCTCAAAGCCAAGCATTTCAAATAAGGCATCGTAAAGTGGACGTAAGTAAGGGTCTATTTTTTGGCTTAAGTCACCTGGTAAAAAGCCGAGTTTTTCACCCGCTTCAACCGCAGGGCGAGTGAGCAATATACGGCGTATTTCTTGGCGCTCTAGTGCATCAACTGCCGCTGCAACAGCAAGATAGGTTTTACCTGTACCTGCAGGGCCAATACCAAAGGTAATGTCGTGGTGCAAAATGTTAGCAACATACAAGCCTTGGTTATCGTTTCGCGGTTTAATAACGCCACGACGGGTTTTAATCATCATTTCTTTGCCATAGGCGCTACTAGAGGTGTCTTGCTCAAGCGCTTTAGACTCAGTGATGGCTAAATGTACGTTGTCAGGCTCAATTTCGCCAATTTCCCCACGTACAGGTTGAGTATCAATATAAAGGTTTTTTAAGATCTCTACCGCGCCGGCGCTACTGTGTAGTTTACCGGTTACTTTAAAAAAGTTATCACGATGAATAATTTCAACACCTAGACGGCGTTCAATTTGTTTGATGTTTTCGTCAAACGGGCCACATAATGAAGAAAGGCGTTTGTTGTCGGCAGGTTCTAAATAAATCTCTAATGTTTTTAACTGATTACTCAAAATTACTTCCTATTACAGTGCGCCAGCGTTAACTGGCGCAATGAATTTTTGCAACTAAGGTACGAAAGTAGCGACGCCAATTTCGTTAGCTGTCTCGGTTTTTTGCTCACTCGCTGCTTTAGTTAAAATAGCAGAAGGCGCAATTTCGCGGCGTAAGTTCATTTCTGATTCTGTACGAATT
This sequence comes from Pseudoalteromonas sp. APC 3250, assembly GCF_030407915.1. Lineage (NCBI taxonomy): Bacteria > Pseudomonadati > Pseudomonadota > Gammaproteobacteria > Alteromonadales > Pseudoalteromonadaceae > Pseudoalteromonas > Pseudoalteromonas sp. APC 3250. The sequence continues at coordinate 46,273 of NZ_JASDCM010000016.1, read as the reverse complement.
AAATCGCCACGTAAAGAGTTTGGTAGTGCCTCGGTAATACGTACATCAACAAACTGACCGATCACTGTGTGTGGGCCAACAAAGTTAACTACACGGTTGTTTTCAGTTCGGCCACGTAGTTCCATCGGGTTCTTCTTAGAAGGACCTTCAACTAAAATACGTTGCTCAGTATCAAACATTTGGCGGCTAATTTGCTGTGCCATTTGCGTAATACGATTTTGCAATAAGTACAGGCGTTCTTTTTTCTCTTGCTCGGTTACGTCATCTGGCAAATCGGCTGCTGGTGTACCTGGGCGTGCGCTGTAAATAAAGCTAAAGCTCATATCAAAACCAATATCGTTGATAAGGTTCATGGTAGCTTCAAAATCGGCCTTGCTTTCACCTGGGAAACCTATGATGAAATCTGACGACATGCTTAGGTTAGGGCGAATTTTACGTAGCTTACGAATTGTTGATTTGTACTCAAGAGCAGTATGGCCGCGTTTCATTAAGTTTAAAACACGGTCTGAACCACTTTGTACTGGAAGGTGTAAGTGATCAACCAGTTCAGGCACATCAGCGTACGCATCAATAATGTCTGGTGTAAACTCTACAGGGTGTGAGGTGGTGTAACGAATACGGTCAATCCCGTCAATTGCAGCCACTAAACGAATTAGATCTGAGAAATAGCAAATTTCACCATCGTGTGTATCACCACGGTATGCATTTACGTTTTGACCTAATAGGTTAACTTCACGTACGCCTTGCTCGGCTAACTGTGCAACTTCTAATAATACATCATCAACAGGGCGGCTTACTTCTTCACCACGGGTGTAAGGCACAACACAGAAAGTACAATATTTAGAACAACCTTCCATAATTGATACAAACGCAGAAGGACCTTCCGCTTTAGGCTCAGGTAAGCGGTCAAATTTTTCAATCTCAGGGAATGAAATATCAACTACAGATGAACCTTTATCGCCTTGTACTTGTTTAATCATCTCAGGTAAACGGTGCAAAGTTTGTGGACCAAAAATAACATCTACAAACGGAGCACGTTGGCGAATTGAATCACCTTCTTGTGATGCAACACAGCCGCCTACACCAATAATAAGGTCTGGTTTGTCATCTTTTAATAACTTCCAACGACCTAGTTGGTGAAATACTTTTTCTTGCGCTTTTTCACGAATTGAACAGGTGTTAAGTAAGATAACATCAGCATCAGCAGCTTCTTCAGTTAGCTGATAGCCGTTGGTAGCATCTAGAAGATCAGCCATTTTCTGAGAGTCGTATTCGTTCATCTGACAACCCCAGGTTTTAATATGCAGCTTTTTGCTCATTGAAATATAGCCTCGTGTTCAATTCGATAGTGGCACAAATATGTGCTAGAAACAGGTATAAGTGGCGGAATTATTAAAATTTCGCTCGACTTAAAGGACGCGTATTTTAGCTGGATACACGCTCAAAACCAAGTATAGATTTCATGTTTGTGATCTGAAATCAATATAGTATGGGTTTAATAATAGAATTAAGCGAAGCGCTCACACTGAGCAAACTAATTACGATATAATCTAAGCAGAGTTAAGTCAGAATTAAAATGATGAAAAACATGGCTAAAAATAATGTAATTGTAGTAGGGGGCGGCATGGTTGGTGCCGCTATGGCTATTAAATTAGCGCAACAAGGCAAAGCCGTACGTGTTATTGAAAAACACCCAATAGATGCACCACAGGTACTTAACAGTGATGACGTTGATATACGTGTTTCGGCTATTAATCGCTTTTCGGAAAAATTGCTTGATCAGCTCGGTGCGATGCCATTACTGCGAGCAAATAGATTGGCTCCCTATGAACAATTAGAGACCTTTGAACGAGGTAACGATCATTTATTATTTGATTGTCATGCTATTAATACCACCCATTTAGGTCATTTAATCGAAAATAAGCTAATTCAAGCCAGTTTATGGCAGCAATTTGTGCAACATAATATTGAAATGATTAATCCTTCATCGGCTTTAACGGCAATAGAGCAAAACCCTGACAGCATTAGCTTGCACTACAACGAACAAAGCTATACTGCTGATTTAGTCATTGCAGCGGATGGTGGCCAATCACAATTACGCAGCAAAGCCAATATTGGTATAACTGGTTGGCAATATCAGCAGCATTGTATGGGCGTGCTAATAAAGCTCGATGCACCGCAACAAGTTAAAACATGGCAGCAGTTTACACCTACAGGGCCTGTTGCGTTTTTACCTATGAAAGCACCTTATGCAAATTTAATTTGGTATGACGATGCAAATACCCTCAAAGCATTTAAAGCCCTACAACCTAGCGAATTAAAAGCCCATATTATTGAAAAGTTTCCAAAGCTTGCTGGTGATTTTGAAGTACAAAGCCATGCTATATTTCCTCTGGCAAGGCAGCATGCCAATAATTATTCACAAGGCAGACTCGTTTTAGTGGGTGATGCGGCGCACACCATTAATCCTCTGGCAGGACAGGGTGTTAATTTAGGCTTTCAAGATGTAGCTGCTTTAGCTGAAGTGTTACGTACAGCTGATGATGTAGGGTGCCCGCTAATGCTTAAAGAATACGAGCGTAGTCGTCGTAACGCTAATTTATTAATGATGAGTATGATGGATGCTTGCTACTTTGGTTTCTCAAATCAAATAGCCCCATTAAAATGGGCGCGCAGCACATTTTTAAAGTTAGCTAATAATACAGGGCCGGTAAAAAACTGGGTGCTGAAATACGCAATAAGCGGTGAGCTTAGTTAAAATACTTATAGTTATTAAAAGGCTCAAATTTGGGTCTTTTTTTATGCCCAAGAAAAAGTGGTGTAGATTATAAAGGTAGAAACAGAATTAAATATATAAGTTAGATAATTGGAGTTTAGGATAGATCGTGAAGTGTAATCAAAGACGTGTGCAAATTGGCTGGGATACCAGGATTTGAACCTGGGAATGCCAGGATCAAAACCTGGTGCCTTACCGCTTGGCGATATCCCAACTCTAAATTTGGATGAGTTTTAGTTCTAGTTAAGAACATGGTGCGGAAGGAGAGACTTGAACTCTCACATCCTAAGATACTGGAACCTAAATCCAGCGCGTCTACCAATTCCGCCACTCCCGCATACAGGCTTATATTTATACTCTTAACAGAGTTTTCTTATACAACGCTCTTTGGTAGAAGAAGTTGGCTGGGATACCAGGATTTGAACCTGGGAATGCCAGGATCAAAACCTGGTGCCTTACCGCTTGGCGATATCCCAACTAAGAAATTGCTGATAATTTTAATTCTTATCAAGAATGTGGTGCGGAAGGAGAGACTTGAACTCTCACATCCTAAGATACTGGAACCTAAATCCAGCGCGTCTACCAATTCCGCCACTCCCGCATACAGGCTTATATTTATACTCTTAACAGAGTTTTCTTATACAACGTTCTTTGGTAGAAGAAGTTGGCTGGGATACCAGGATTTGAACCTGGGAATGCCAGGATCAAAACCTGGTGCCTTACCGCTTGGCGATATCCCAACTAAGAAATTGCTGATAATTTTAATTCTTATCAAAGAATATGGTGCGGAAGGAGAGACTTGAACTCTCACATCCTAAGATACTGGAACCTAAATCCAGCGCGTCTACCAATTCCGCCACTCCCGCATTATAACTTTGAATTAATCAAAGAAATGGTAGTTATTTTAAACTCTTCATTGAGCTGCAATTTAACTCTTGCAGAGCCACTTCTAAAAAAGAAATGGTGGCTAAGACGGGATTTGAACCTGTGACCCCATCATTATGAGTGATGTGCTCTAACCAGCTGAGCTACTTAGCCATTGTTGGCTGGGATACCAGGATTTGAACCTGGGAATGCCAGGATCAAAACCTGGTGCCTTACCGCTTGGCGATATCCCAACAATAACAATTGATAGTTTTAATTCTTATCAAGAATATGGTGCGGAAGGAGAGACTTGAACTCTCACATCCTAAGATACTGGAACCTAAATCCAGCGCGTCTACCAATTCCGCCACTCCCGCATTATCACTTTGAATTAATCAAAGAAATGGTAGTTATTTTAAACTCTTCATTGAGCAACAAAAAATAAATGGTGGCTAAGACGGGATTTGAACCTGTGACCCCATCATTATGAGTGATGTGCTCTAACCAGCTGAGCTACTTAGCCATCTTTTTTGTTAACACTTCATCGCTGAGTGCGGGGCGTATTATGCTGATATGCCCCAAATTCGTCAACACCTTTTTTGCAAAAAAACACTTAAGTTGGTTTGTTTGCAGGAAAAATAGGCTAACCGGCTACTTTTTAATTAAAACGTTGCTTTTTTAACACTCTTTGTGAGCTTTGTATTGTAATTTTGGCTTTGCCTTACAATTCTAAGCCTATAGTAAGGGTAGACTAATTATTACTTTTATTCGGCTGAAAAATAAAAAGGCCCGTAAAAACGAGCCTTTAAAAAACAATGAGCCACTTAACGTGGTGCAATGTTTAATTATACGTTGAACAAGAAGTTCATTACATCGCCATCTTTAACAATGTACTCTTTCCCTTCTTGGCGCATTTTACCTGCTTCTTTTGCACCGCTTTCACCTTTAAATGCAATAAAGTCATCAAAAGCAATTGTTTGTGCGCGGATAAAGCCACGTTCAAAGTCGGTATGAATTTTACCCGCTGCTTGTGGCGCTGTTGCACCCACTGGGATAGTCCATGCACGTACTTCTTTTACACCCGCAGTAAAGTAAGTTTGCAAATGTAGTAGCTCATAGCCACCACGAATAACAAGGTTAAGTCCTGGCTCTTCAAGACCAAGGTCAGCCATAAACTCTAATTTGTCTTCTTCGTCAAGCTCAGATAGCTCAGATTCGATAGCTGCACACACAGGCACAACAACCGCATCTTCAGCAGCCGCTATTTCACGGACACGATCTAGCAATGGGTTATTTTCAAATCCGTCTTCAGCCACGTTAGCAATATACATAGTTGGCTTAATAGTTAAGAAGTTAATAGGCGCAATGGCTGCTTTTTCTTCTTTTGTTAGCGCTAAAGAACGTAAAGTTAAGCCTTCATCAAGATGCACTTTTACTTTTTCAAGTACCGCATTTTGCTCTTTAGCGTCTTTATCGCCACCTTTTGCTTTTTTTGCATTACGGAACATTGCTTTATCGGCACTGTCCATATCAGCAAGTACTAGCTCAGTGTTGATCACGTCAATATCGTCAGCAGGGTCGATAGTACCAGCAACGTGAATAACGTTTTCATCTTCAAAACAACGAACTACATGACCAATCGCATCTGTTTCACGGATATTTGCTAAAAACTGATTGCCTAGGCCTTCACCTTTCGATGCACCTTTAACTAAACCTGCAATATCCACAAATTCCATACTGGTTGTAAGAATACGTTGTGGGTTAACAATTTTAGCAAGCTCGTCTAGGCGAGGATCTGGCACCGGTACCACACCTGTATTAGGTTCAATGGTACAAAAAGGAAAGTTAGCGGCTTCAATACCCGCTTTAGTCAATGCATTGAAAAGTGTTGATTTACCAACATTAGGCAAGCCAACGATGCCACATTTAAAACCCATAGTAAGATACCTTGTTTAGATTCGTTTAATACGTGCGACCGTATACCCAAAAATTAGGGTTTAAACGAATGTAGTCTGTTTTGTGCTTTTAACACACCGTCTTTAGCAAGTATTTCCATACAACGAACTGCTTCATCAACTGCGGCATCCATTTTTTCTTGATCGTCCTTGGCTGCTTTACCAAGCACCCAACCGGTGACCATTTCGCGATGTCCTGGATGACCTACACCTATGCGTAGGCGCATAAAGTCTTTTTGATTTGCCATTTTTGCAATAATGTCTTTTAAGCCATTATGACCGCCATGTCCGCCGCCTTTTTTTAATTTAGCAACGCCCGGGTCTAAATCCAATTCATCATGGGCAACAAGTATGTCTTCCACGGGGATTTTAAAAAAATTGGCTAAACTACTCACCGCTTTGCCACTTAAGTTCATGTAAGTGGTGGGGATCAGTAATTTGAATTCTTTGCCTTGAATAATCACTTTGCCAGTAAGGCCGTGATATTTAGGGTCGTTTTTTAGCGTGCAGTTGTAGCGTGCAGCGAGTTCTTGAATGAACCAAGCACCTGCGTTGTGGCGTGTATTTGCGTATTCGGGGCCTGGATTAGCCAGGCCCACAAGCATTTGAATAGAATTCAAGGTGCGAGACCTTAAATATTATTCTGCAGCGTCTGAAGCGTCGTCTTCAGTTGGAGCTGCTTTGTTAGCTTTGATAGTAACGATAGACTGATCGTGGCCTTCGCCTTTACCAAGCTCAACAGATTGAACACCTTTAGGGAACGCAAGATCTGTAAGGTGGATTGAATCACCAGCAACAAGATCAGATACGTCTACTTCGATGAATTCTGGAAGTGACTTAGGAAGACAAGAAATCTCAACTTCAGTTAACTGGTGAACAACAGTTGCACCTAACTTAGTTACTTTCTCTTCACCGATGAAGTGTAAAGGAACCTTAGTTACTAGTTTATGAGTTGCGTCTACACGTTGGAAATCAAGGTGAGTAAGCTTAGGCTTGAAAGGGTGACGTTGGATATCTTTTAAGATTGCTTCAACTTTCTCGCCACCTACATTTAATGTAAGGATGTGAGTGTAAAAGCCTTCGTCTTCTTGTGCTTTGATCATATCTTTATGAGCAAAAGTAAGCGATACCGCTTCTTTATCAGCTCCATAAAGGATTGCCGGCACTTTGTCTTCGCGACGTAGGCGGCGGCTCGCACCAGTACCAGTTTCTACGCGAAGTTCAGCGTCATAAGTATAAGTTGTGTTAGACATGATGTCTCCAATAATTAAAAGTGTTAGGGCCTTTGCGACCAAGGTCCCTAGCCAAAAGGCGCGCTATCATACCACTGCGGGTTTATAAAATAAACATCGCTTACAAAAAAAGCGCCAAAAGGCGCTTTTATACTCATTAATGTTTAACTTTAGTGTTCAAACATTGCCGAGATAGATTCTTCGTTGCTAATGCGACGAATAGTCTCTGCTAACATATCTGCAAGCGTTAATACTTTAACAATATCAAGCGCTTTTAGTTCGTCAGACAGTGGAATTGAGTCAGTTACAATCACTTCGTCAATCACAGAGTTACGTAAGTTTTCTGCAGCTGTACCAGAAAGAATAGGGTGAGTAGCGTAAGCAAATACACGTTTAGCGCCATGCTCTTTAAGGGCTTCAGCGGCTTTACACAATGTACCACCGGTATCAATCATGTCATCAACAATAATACAATCGCGGCCTTCAACGTCACCAATAATGTGCATTACTTGAGAAACGTTAGCTTGAGGGCGACGTTTATCGATAATTGCTAAGTCGGTATCGTTTAATAGTTTTGCAATTGCACGGGCACGCACCACGCCACCAATATCAGGTGATACAACAACCACGTCATCAAAGTCGCGGTTTTTCATATCTTCTAATAGTACAGGGCTACCAAATACGTTATCCACTGGTACATCAAAGAAGCCTTGGATTTGCTCAGCGTGTAAATCAACCGTAAGAACGCGGTCAACACCTACACTTGATAAGAAATCCGCAACCACTTTAGCTGTAATTGGTACACGGGCAGAACGTACGCGACGATCTTGACGAGCATAACCAAAATAAGGGATAACAGCAGTGATACGACCGGCAGATGCACGGCGTAACGCATCAACCATAACGATAAGTTCCATCAGGTTATCGTTAGTAGGGGCGCAGGTTGATTGCAAGATAAAAACATCCGAGCCACGAACATTTTCATTAATTTGAACACTGATCTCACCGTCACTAAAACGGCCAACAACAGCATCGCCTAATTCAATATATAAACGTTTTGCAACTTTTTGAGCTAGGTCAGGTGTTGCGTTACCAGCGAAGAGCTTCATGTCAGGCACGGTAGGGTTCCTCAGGCACTGAATTTTTGGACTAACTTACATTGAGTGAACAAAGTAGGTTAACTTATGATTACTTGTACGTTACTTCATTTATCAATGATGGCGGCTAACTCCGTATGAGCAGGAGAGGTACTAACGCTGGATGCGATAAAACCCTGCCAAGTATGGGGGAGGTTAGCAAGTACATCTTGTGCTTGAACTTGGCTAGCAAATTCAACAAAACAACATGAACCTGTTCCGGTCATCTTTGATGGAGCGTATTTTAGCAACCACTGCAGGGTTTTTTCAACCTCGGGGCACAGCTTTTTCACTAAAGGCTCACAATCGTTGGTTAAAATTTGCTGTTGCCAGTCGCCAGAAAGTTTTGGCGTATCACGTTTTAAATCAGGGTGAGTAAATATTTGTGCTGTGCTGACATGTTGATTTGGGAAGACAACACAATACCACTTCGGCGGCAGTTCTAGGTACTCTAATTGCTCGCCAATGCCATGTGCTATGGCACTTTTACCTTTAATGAACACAGGCACATCAGCACCGAGTTTCAGGCCTAAATCAGCCAGTTCATCTAAAGATAGGGCTGTATTCCAAAGCGTATTAAGGGCTAAAAGTGTTGATGCGGCATCGGATGAACCGCCTCCAACACCTCCCCCCATGGGTAAGCGTTTAGTTAAATTTATTTTTGCTCCCTTATCTACTTTACAGTGGGTTTGTAATAATAACGCCGCTTTGTAAATCAAATTGTCGGTTAGCGCAATGCCATTGGTGTCGCCGCTAATGCTAATATGAGTATCCGTGCTTAGTTTAAAATGGAGCTCGTCACCATAGTCTAAAAACGTAAATAAAGTTTCTAATTCATGGTAACCATCATCACGGCGGCCATTAATGTGTAAAAATAAATTAAGCTTAGCTGGGGCAATCAGCGAAAATTCAGTGTGAGTATGCATAGTTAGTTAAACTGCCAGTCATAGAGTTTGATTTTAATTTTAATCTTTTCATGGGTTAAGGTTAAAGCATTCGGTAACCAAAAACCGTATTTTTGGACGTAACTTGTGTAACTTATTTGCCACTTTTTACCATTATCATCAAACCATAACACGCTTTTAGCACGCCCTAATTGATCAATTTCTAAGGTGTGATCGTCAATGGTAGCTTTTAACCATGGGCCTGCGTTATTAACCGGTAAAGTAAACCCTGTTAAACGTTGTAAAAGTGCACTGGCGTTACTATCAAAATACGGTTGGTCATCAAAGATTAATTCGGCGCCGACTGCGGTTTGTTTAAGCGATAAAATCCGTGTGCCAATAAACGTGGTTAACACTAAATAATTACTATTTTGTGTTTGTTGCCAATTTAAGTTGGCAGATTGGCGCTCATCTGGGCTAATAAACGCAAGTTTACCGTCTACTTGCCAAGTTTTTTGCTCGCCAAGGCGTAACTTCCAGTCTTCGTAAGGCTCTGTTTTGTAATTGTTTTTACTTGCGCAGCCGGTTAAAAATACAAATAGCAGTGTTAAAATCAAATATTGTCGAGTCAAATGTTGTTCCTTACTTTCCATATTCCTGAGATTTTTGATAAAATTGCCGCCTATGTAGTAGGGCTCAGCAATATTTGGCAGATATGACCATAATAGCACTTGGTATTAATCACAAAACCGCATCCGTAGAATTACGAGAAAAAGTGGCCTTTTCGCCTGAGCAAATTTCAGAGGCGCTACAACAATTAAGTGGCCATGCCGACTTTAATGAAGCGGTTATTGTCTCTACCTGTAATCGCACTGAGGTGTATTGTAGCCTTGCACAGCAAAATTCCCAAACATTGTTGCAATGGTTGGCCAGTTTCCATGGTTTAGATGAACATGAACTGAGTAAAAATATCTACTGTCATGAAGACAGCGCTGCAATAAATCATTTGATGCGTGTAGCCTGTGGGCTTGACTCGCTGGTGTTAGGCGAACCACAAATTTTAGGGCAAATAAAACAAGCCTATAATAGTGCCAAAACCCATGATGCGGTGGGCGTTACGTTTGACCGTTTGTTTCAAAAAACGTTTTCGGTGGCAAAAGAAGTCCGTACCGAAACCAACATTGGTGCCAGTGCAGTATCGGTTGCCTTTGCGGCAGTTAATTTAGCAAAGCATATTTATGGAAAGCTGGATAAAACCAAGGTGTTACTCATTGGTGCCGGTGAAACCATAGAGCTGGTAGCAAAACATTTATACCAAAATGAGCCGCAAAAAATTACTGTTGCCAACAGAACAATAGAAAGAGCGCGCAGTTTAGCCGATGAAGTATCAGCCGATGTTATTGCGTTGGCACAATTGCCTGAACGTTTGCATCAAGCTGATATTGTGATTAGCTCCACCGCCAGCACTTTGCCCATTATTGGTAAAGGTGTAGTTGAGCAAGCACTGAAACAACGCCGCTATAAGCCGATGCTGTTTATTGATATAGCTGTACCACGCGATATTGAAAGCCAAGTCGGTGAACTCGACGACGCCTACTTGTACTCGGTCGATGACTTACAAGCCATTGTTAGTGAAAACATGGCTGCTCGTGAGCAAGCGGCAGAGCAAGCACAAATTATTATTAGTGAGCGCACCAAAGAGTTTTTTATGTGGTTGCGCTCGCTTGATTCAGTGGATTTAATTCGCCACTACCGTAATGATGTACAAACAACAAAAGCAGAACTTGTAGATAGGGCGCTTAGTCAGCTAAATACAGGTAAAGACGCAGAAAAAGTAATTTTAGAGCTGGCCAATAAATTAACCAATCGCTTAATGCACGCGCCTACCCGTGCCATCCAAGATGCAGCGAAAAAAGGTGAAGTGGCTCAGTTAAACCAATTGAAAAAAATGTTAGGTATAGATCAGGAATAACAGTTAAATGAAAGAGTCCGTTTATCGTAAATTAGAAACCTTAGTTGAGCGCTATGAAGAAGTTCAAGCGCTACTAAGTGACCCATCGGTCATTAGTGATCAAAACCGCTTTCGTACTCTTTCAAAAGAATACTCTGAGCTTGAAGAAGTGGTGAAAACGTTTTTAGCATACCAGCAAGCACAAGAAGACTTGAGTAGCGCTGAAGAAATGCTAAAAGATTCAGATCCTGAAATGCGCGAAATGGCACAAGAAGAATATAAAGAAGCAAAAGCACAAATTTCGACTTTAGAAGACGACATTCAAGTGCTTATGTTGCCTAAAGATCCGAAAGACAATAACAACGTGTTTTTAGAAGTTCGTGCCGGAACAGGGGGCGACGAGGCCGCTATTTTTGCTGGCGACTTGTTTAGAATGTACAGCCGCTACGCAGAAACAAAAAAATGGAAAGTAGAAGTTGTGACGACCAACGAAGGTGAACATGGCGGCTACAAAGAAGTAATTGCTAACATCAGCGGTGAAGGTGTGTATGGGCAATTAAAATTTGAATCAGGCGTGCATCGTGTACAGCGCGTCCCAGAAACTGAGTCACAAGGGCGCGTACATACCTCAGCATGTACTGTTGCTGTAATGGCTGAAGTGCCAGAAGCAGAGGCCATAGAAATTAATACCGCCGATATTAAAGTTGATACCTTTAGAGCATCGGGCGCGGGTGGTCAGCACGTTAATAAAACCGACTCTGCCATTCGTATTACTCATTTACCAACCGGTGTTGTGGTTGAGTGTCAAGATGAGCGTTCTCAACATAAAAACCGTGCAAAAGCGATGTCGGTATTGGCGGCGCGTTTGCAACAGGCTGAAGATGAAAAACGTCATGCTGCTGAAGCGTCTGAACGTCGTAATTTAGTGGGCAGTGGCGATCGTTCTGAGCGTATTCGCACATACAACTATCCGCAGGGGCGAATTACCGATCACCGTATTAACTTAACGCTTTATCGTTTAAACGAAGTGGTAGCCGGTGATTTAGGCGCTGTGGTTGAGCCGCTAATGCAAGAGCATCAGGCCGACTTATTAGCAGCGATGGGCGACGATTAATCGTGAACCTCACTGTTGAAAACGCTATTACTACCGGTGCTAATTTATTAGCATCAAGTAGTGATAGCGCAAAGTTAGATGCTCAAGTACTACTGCTTAATATTTTACAAAAGCCACGTAGTTATTTATTTACTTGGCCAGAAAAACAATTAACGGATGAGCAATCACAAGCGTTTGAGCGTGCATGTGAGCGTCGTTTAAACGGCGAGCCTGTTTCGCACATTACAGGGTATCGTGAGTTTTGGAGTTTACAGCTTGAAGTAAATCCAACAACACTCATTCCTCGCCCTGATACAGAAACCTTAGTTGAGCTTGCGCTTTCATGTAATGTACCAAATGACGCCAAAGTGCTCGATTTAGGCACAGGCACTGGAGCAATTGCACTTGCGCTTGGTAGTGAAATGCCTACATGGGATATTATTGCCGTTGATCGTATTGATGATGCGGTGGCACTGGCCAAACGTAATCAAAAACGATTAGCGATAAATAATGTGTGTGTTGAACAAAGCAATTGGTTTAGCGCGTTAAATAATAAAAAATTTGATCTAATTGTAACCAATCCCCCCTATATAGAATATAACGATAAACACTTGCACCAAGGTGATGTGCGCTTTGAGCCTTTGTCTGCATTGGTTGCAGATGATGCTGGATTAGCTGATATTAAACAAATAATTACACAATCACGTGACTATTTACATTCTAATGGCTATCTTTTAATTGAACACGGATTTGAGCAAAGTGCAGCTGTTCGCCATATATTCAACCAAATGGCGTTTATAAATGTAAGCACAGTGAAAGATCTTGGTAATAACGACCGCGTAACTTTCGGACAATGGCCTTAACTTATTAAAAATAGCCCCGTTGTTTGTTTGCATATGTTTTAAGGAACTCTTTGTGATGGAAGATTTTTTATTTTCAAATGAACAACCACCTGAAGTAGTAAGTGAAGAGCAAGGAACATGGAAAGTTCTAATTGTTGATGATGAACCCGAGGTTCATGCTGTTACGCGTTTAGCGTTGAGTGATTTTAAGTTTCAAGATAGACGCTTGGAGTTTATAAGTGCTTATTCCGGCGCAGAAGCGAAAAAGTTGATTGATGATCATCCTGATGCGGCCATCATCCTACTCGATGTTGTTATGGAAACAGACGATGCGGGTTTGCAAGTAGCAAAATACATTCGTGATACCGTTAAAAATAATTATATTCGCATTATTCTACGAACCGGGCAGCCAGGCCAAGCACCCGAGCGCCAAGTAATCGTAAATTACGATATTAATGACTATAAATCTAAAACAGAACTTACCGCACAAAAACTATTCACCGTTATGATGGCAAGTCTTCGCTCGTACCGCGATATTATTTCGATTGAGCAATCGCGTGAAGGGCTAGAAAAAATAATCACCGCTTCGCGCAATATTTTTGCAACCCATTCAATGGATAACTTTATTGAAGGCGTGATGCAGCAGCTTACTTCTTTACTAAACGTTGCTGATGAAGCCATGTATGCCACCACCTTAGTTGCACAAAATCCGTCAGAGGAGATGAATAAAAAACTGATTGTTTGCTCTGGTACCGGCGATTTTGCTAAGCGCGAGGGAGAAGAGTTAGAAACCGTACTAGCAGAAGACCAACTGTTAGCGTGCCAAGAGGCCCTTGCTAACAAAGCAATTGTGTACAGAGATGATTATTTGTTTGCTTATTGCAGCAGTAAATTTAACCATAATTCAATGTTGTTTGTATCAGGTGTGCCGTCAAAGTTGACAGATACACAACGAAACCTAATTGAAATCTTTTCTCAAAATGTGCAGTTGGCATTTGAAAATGTGCAGTTACATACTGAAGTTGAAGCCACACAACAAGAGCTTGTTTATCGTTTAAGTGAAGCCGTTGAACAGCGCTCGTGCGAAACGGGTAATCATGTAAAACGGGTTGCTTATATTTGCTATGAATTAGCATTAGCCTACGGGTTATCTGAAGAGCAAGCGAATTTAATTCGCTTTGCATCGCCTTTACATGATGTGGGTAAAATAGGTATTCCGGATGCAATTTTAAATAAGCCTGGCAAGTTAAATAGCGAAGAGTGGGAAGTTATGAAAACTCATGCTGGAAAAGGCTATGCTATTTTGAAAGATTCACCGCGTAAAATAGTCAGCGCAGGGGCATTAATCGCACAGCAGCACCACGAAAAGTGGGATGGTTCTGGTTACCCTAGTGGATTAAAGGGGGAGCGTATTGATATTTTTGCCAGAATAGTGGCATTGGCTGATGTGTATGATGCACTGCGCCATAAACGTTGTTATAAAGGTGCGTGGACACTTGAAGAAGCGGTTGCGGAGATCAACGCAAATAAAGGAACGCATTTTGATCCTAAACTTGTTGATGTATTTAATGATAAACTTGAAGACCTCGAAGCGGTACTTTTACGCTTTCCTGACAAAACACATAACTAAACAGAAGTAACAATACACATGGATTATTTAGCATTAAAACACTCACACATGGCCATTGCGCTAGTGAGTATTATTTTATTTTACGTACGTTCTTTTTCTCGTATGGGCAGTGGCAGCCTTGCCAAAAATAAATTGGTTTTTATTGGTAGCCACAGTATAGACACTTTATTAATTGTCTCAGCCATCGGCTTAATGGCAATGGCTAAAATAAACCCATTAGAGCAACTTTGGTTATTAGAAAAAATTATTCTAGTTATCGTTTATATTGTTGTGGGTATTATTAGCGCTAAACAAACGACAACCGTTCTAAAAGTCGTATTTTTAGTACTTAACACCGCTGTTATTTTAGCTATTGGTTACTTAGCAACAGCGAAAGCACCGCTGTTGTTATAATTAACAATGCCTATTTAAGCTTTGCACACCAAAGGTGTAAAGCTTACCTCTTCAATTCATTTCTGATTATTGGTATCTAGCTTTAAAATTAGGTAAACTACGTCCTCGTTTTCTAGAATGTTGTAGTATGAATGACCACCCTCGGGTTTGATGAACACGATGAATCTTATATAGAAGATGCTTACGATGATTTTTTGCCGCCGGCTATATATCGTTGTATCAAAGCGGAAGCTAAATGGGACCCTCAAATAGACTTAACACCAAGTCTTGAAATACTCACTGCGTTTGAGCAGCAAATAGAGTCTATTTGTCAGCAGATGCCGGACGAACACGATCGCCTAGATAAACTACTTGATAGCTTTTATAGTGAGTGGCTATTTAGTGCATCAAGCTTGAAAGTTCCTGAGTATAAGTTAAATAGCATCAGCTACACCTTGTCTATGCGCAGTGGCACACCGACAACCTTAGCTATTTTGTTATGCCACTTTTTACAGCATGCTAAACTCGATGCCAGTGTAAGCATAACTCAAGGCGAAGTGGGCATTCACGTCGCAATGAGTGATGAAGAGGGTTATCTTGTCGACCCTAGCAGTGGCCAACAAAGTTGGTACATCATTCCTGAAAATATTGATGAAGAAAACCCTCAAGAACAAGAGCCTTTAGAGCTTATTTTTGAAGACGAAGTGTATAAATTATTTTTAGCGCAGCAAAAATGGTCTTTCATTAGTGAAAATAAATTTGGTCATGCATTAACTTGCGTCGATTTATTAATGGAAATGTTAGGTGATGATCCCTATGAGCGACGCGACAGAGGTTATTTACTAAATCAGCTTGGCTGCCCTAAAATGGCACGAGATGATTTACAGTTTTTTGTTGATGAATGTCCTGATGATCCTGCTATTGAAATCATTCTACATCAAATTGAAGAACTTGAAGACAATCATAAAACTCACCACTAAGAATAAAAAATAGGAAATGTTATGGCTGATCCCCAAACTGCATTAATTACCAATGATGCCGTTGTACTTGGTTTATTGGCGATTATTTTAGGGTTTATTTTCAAAACCTCAAATAGTCAACGCCCAGGTCTTGTGGCATTTTATAAATATGTACCGGCATTATTGCTGTGTTATTTTTTGCCGTCATTGTTAAATACCTTTGGTATTGTTGATGGTTCTCAATCTAACGTATATTACGTCGCTTCGCGATATTTACTGCCAGCGTGTTTAATTTTGCTTACCATCAGTATTGATTTAAAAGCGATTATTAATTTAGGTCCTAAAGCATTAATTATGTTTTTAACCGGCACCGTAGGTATTGTGATTGGTGGCCCATTAGCTATTTTAATAATGAGTGCTGTTTATCCAGAAGCGGTAGGTGGACATGGCCCTGACGCTGTTTGGCGTGGTATGACAACCATTGCAGGGAGCTGGATTGGTGGCGGTGCAAACCAAGCATCTATGAAAGAAATGTTTGAAGTGGGTGGCGATATTTTCTCAGCCATGGTCACCGTGGATGTGATAGTGGCTAATTTATGGATGGCAGTATTATTATTAATGGCAGCTAATCATAAAGCGATTGACGCTAAAGCCGGTGCAGATACCACTGCAATTGAAGACTTAAAGCAACGTGTTGAAAAATACCATGCAGAGCATGCGCGTATGCCAACGCTAAATGATTACATGATGATTATTGCTATTGCCTTTGGTATTACCGGTTTAGCGCACTTTTGTGCAGATATTTTAGGGCCCTTCTTTGCCAATAATTATGCGTGGGCAAAAGAATACAGTTTAAACAGTAAGTTCTTTTGGCTTATTGTTATATCAACGACGATAGGTATTTGCTTATCGTTTACCAAAGTACGCCATATTGAGGCGTTTGGTTCATCGAAAGTGGCGTCAGCCTTTTTGTATATTTTAGTGGCATCGATTGGCCTGCATATGAATGTAATGGCGATTTTTGATTCACCGATGTATTTTGTTATTGGTGCAATTTGGATGTTAACTCACGCAAGCTTAATGCTCATTGTGGCTAAATTAATTAAAGCGCCGTTATTTTATATGGCTGTTGGCTCACAGGCCAATGTAGGTGGCGCAGCGTCTGCCCCTGTTGTGGCCGCTGCGTTTCATCCGTCACTGGCACCGGTCGGCGTATTATTAGCTGTACTTGGCTATGGTGTAGGTACATATATGGCGTATATTTGTGGATTAATGATGCAAGCAGTTGCACCATAAGGAATTAAAATGAACAACCAAGTTATTAATATCAATGAAATAGAACTGGCAAATAATAAACCTTTTGTTTTATTTGGTGGCATGAATGTGCTTGAATCACGCGACTTAGCGATGCGTATTGCCGAGCATTATGTTGAAGTGACCACTAAATTAAATATTCCTTATGTATTTAAGGCGTCATTTGATAAAGCCAATCGCTCGTCCATCAATTCTTACCGTGGTCCAGGCATGGAAGAAGGCTTAAAGATATTTGAAGAGATTAAAAATACCTTTAATATTCCGCTTATCACCGATGTACATGAACCTCATCAAGCAGCACCGGTTGCAGAGGTTGTTGATGTTATTCAGCTACCGGCGTTTTTGGCTCGTCAAACAGACTTGGTGGTTGCAATGGCTAAAACAGGCGCGATTATTAATGTGAAAAAGCCACAGTTTTTAGCTCCGCATGAAATGCGTCATATCATTACTAAATTTAATGAAGCCGGAAATAATAATGTGGCCTTATGTGAACGTGGTTCAAGCTTTGGCTATAATAACCTAGTGGTTGATATGCTAGGTATGGATGATATGAAAACCATGGCTCCCGTTATATTTGATGCAACTCATGCACTGCAGCGTCCTGGCGGTCGAGCAGACTCAGCCGATGGTCGTCGTGCCCAAGCTGCCGAACTTGCTCGTAGCGGCATGGCTCTTGGTATCGCAGGCTTATTTATTGAAGCGCACCCCAATCCAAATGAAGCAAAATGTGATGGCCCCTGTGCATTAGCATTGAGCAAGTTAGAAGGGTACTTATCGCAAATGAAAGCGGTGGATGATTTAATCAAGAGCTTTGCCCCTCTTGATACCAGTGCTAGCGATTTATAAAGTTGATTAACACTTTAAAAAGCGACTTAGGTCGCTTTTTTTATGGCTTGAATATACTCTTTCCTAGCATAGGTATATAATTCACCGCATAAGAAAAACTAATTCTAAGCTTGGTTGCCATGTCAAGACGAGTTCCTCCATTAAACGCGCTGAAAGCTTTTGAAGCTGCAGCACGTCATTTAAGCTTTACTAAAGCCGCAGAAGAGTTGTATGTCACGCAAGCTGCGGTGAGTCATCAAATAAAAACGCTTGAAGAGCATTTAGGCTTAAAGCTGTTTTTACGTAAAAATCGCTCGTTATTATTAACCGAAGAAGGCCAAGGTTACTTTTTAGATATTAAAGAGATTTTTACTCAGCTAATAGATGCAACTGAAAAGCTATTAGCTCGTGGTGCCAAAGGCTCGTTAACCGTAAGTTTAACCCCCAGTTTTGCGATTCAATGGCTCATTCCTCGATTGAGCTTATTTAACGAATTACACCCAGAAATTGATGTGCGAATTAAAGCCCAAGATCAGGATGAAAACTCGTTAACAGACGATGTTGATATCTCAATTTATTATGGTCGCGGTCATTGGAGTGGGGTGCAAGCCTATAAACTGCACACTGAGTATTTAGTGCCGTTATGTAGCCCGTTACTGTTAAATGGACCCAGAGCGCTTAACCAACCCAGTGATTTAGCAAACCATACCTTGCTACATGACACCACCCGTAAAAACTGGAAAACCTGGATGAAAACCGCCGGCGTACGTAATGTACAAGTTAACCAAGGACCTATATTTAGTCATTCTTCTATGGTGTTACAAGCTGCGGTACATGGCCAAGGTGTTGCAATTGGTAACAGCGTACTAGCAAAACCAGATATTGATGCAGGACGTTTAGTGATCCCGTTCAATCACAGTTTAGAGAGTAAGAATGCCTATTACTTAGTGATCCGTGAGTCACAAAATGAGTTAGGCAAAATTGTATCGTTTAAAGACTGGATGTTAAGTTTAGTTGAGCAGGAGCAAGAATATTAATGAGCATTGAATGGGTTAGAAGTAGTCAGCAACCGGCAATCGCACAGTTTATATTTGCTCATGGCGCAGGGGCTGGCAGTGATTCTGAGTTTATGCAAATCATGGCTAAACAACTCAGTGAGTACGGTATTGACGTTGGCTTGTTTGATTTTGAATATATGCAAATTGCTAAACAAACTAACAAACGTCGCCCACCAGATCGAGCGCCTAAACTACTTACTTATTTTGAACATATAGTGACTCAAGCTGATGCAAATTTACCACTATTTATAGGGGGTAAATCAATGGGCGGGCGCATGGCATCGATGCTTGCCTGTTCGACCTCTCATGCTGTTTTAGGTGTGCTTGCGTTTGGTTATCCGTTTCATCCTCCGGGCAAGCCTGAAAAACTGCGTACAGATCATTTTGCAGACATACCGTGTCCTTTTTTAGTATTACAGGGGGAAAGGGATACCTTTGGCACCCGCGAAGAGCTTGCCACAATGGCCATGCCAAAGCAGCCAAAGTATGTATGGTTAACGGATGGTGACCACTCACTAAAACCGCGTAAAAAAAGTGGCGTGACTGAGCAACAAAACCTGAATGCTGCGGCAATACAGGCAGCAAGCTTTATAAAGAATACGCTTGAAAATTTAAAAGAGGATAAACATGATTAAACTATTTTTATTAGCAGGCAGCTTTTTTTGCATGCTTTCAGTGATACTGGGCGCATTTGCTGCTCATGGTCTGAAAAGTCGTTTATCAGAGTACTCCATTGGTATTTTTAAAACCGCCGCTGAGTATCAAATGGTGCATGGGCTGGCGTTAATTGCAGTGGCTATTTTAATTAAGTGGGGTATGCACCTCAGTATGGCGGGTGGTTTTTTTATTGCCGGTACATTGTTATTTAGTGGCAGCTTATACTTATTGGCCTTAACAGGGTTGAAGTGGCTGGGCCCAATTACCCCATTGGGTGGGCTGTGCTTTATTATTGGTTGGATAGTTATTTTAGTGCAAGTTGCACGATTTAAGTTTTAAAGAGTTTAAGGGTTAATATGTCTAGTGTTGTGATTTACTGTCGTAGTGGTTTTGAAAACGATGCCGCTGCTGAAATAACGTTTCACGCTGCCGAACAAGGATTTGCTGGGTATGTAAAAGCAAAACCAAATACCGGTTATGTTATTTATGAATGTTTTGAAGCGCAGCACAGCGACGAAATAATCAAAAAAGTTGATTTTAAAAATATGGTGTTTGCACGCCAATGGTTTGCCGGTAACCTAATTGAAAATATGCCCGTAGAAGATAGAGTAGGCGCTATTGTAGATGCCGCAAAAGATTTTACTTTGTGTTCTGAGCTTCGTGTCGAAACACCCGATACCAACGAGGGCAAAGAGTTACTGACTTTTTGTAAAAAAATATCGACCCCGCTTAAAAAAGCCCTCGAGAAACAAAACACTGTATTGCGTAAGCCAAAAGCAAATCGCCCAGTAATGCATGTGCTGTTTTTAGCTAATAATACTGCGTATGTGGGTTACTCATATAGTTATAACAACTCTCCTTTTTTTATGGGGATCTTACGTTTACGTATGCCAAGCGATGGCCCAAGTCGTTCAACGCTTAAGTTAGATGAAGCGTTTAATGTGTTTATTCCTGAGCAACAGCGTGAGTCACGCGTACAAGCTGGAATGCGCAGCGTTGATTTAGGTGCATGCCCAGGTGGCTGGACTTATCAGTTAGTTCGCCGTGGTATGTTTGTTAGCGCGATAGATAACGGCCCAATGAACGAAAGTTTAATGGAAACGGGTCAGGTAAAGCATTTTAGAGAAGATGGTTTTAAATACCGTCCAGAAAAAAGAAACATCACTTGGTTGGTTTGCGATATGGTAGAAAAGCCGACTAAAGTGACTAACTTGATGATTGACTGGGCAGTAAATGCTTATGCAAAAGAGCTTATTTTTAATCTGAAATTACCGATGAAAAAACGCTTTGATAGTGTGTATGAATGTTTAAAAATGATCAGAGAAGAAATGGCGAAGTACGGTATAAGCTATGAACTTCAAGCTAAGCATTTATACCATGATCGTGAAGAAGTAACGGTGCACTTAAATGTCACTAAAGTGCCACAGAGCTTATATAGTTAATCTACTAGCGAGTATAAAAAATGGGCCAAGTGGCCCATTTTTTATTTTAACTACGGTATTGTGGTCGGTAATTTTCAACCCATAATCGTGTGGCACCACATACCGCCACAGGCATAACAATTAAATTTACAAATGGGATAGCGGTTAGCAGCATCACGGCAAAGCCAAACCCATAAGATAACCCTTGTTTGCTTTTTAAGTCATTTTTCATTTGTGTAAAGCTAATTTTGTGATTATCAAAAGCATAATCTTTATATTGCACCGCATACATCCAGCAGGTAAAAAGCACCCATAGCATTTGGCCTATTACAGGTAGTACCCACAATAAAATAAAAAAGCCGATAGCGCGTGGGAGGTAGTAGCAAAGCTTAGTCCATTCCCGGCCCAGCATTCGCGGAACATCTTTGACTAAATCAGCTAATCCGTCGTCGTTAATTTTTTGACCAGTTAAATACAACTCGACTTTTTCACTTAAAAGGCCATTAAAAGGTGCGGCGATAAAGTTAGTAATAACGGTAAATAACATACTGTAACTAAACAGCACCACCAGCACAGCAATTGGCCACATTAACCATTCGAGCCAACTTAGCCATTCTGGGAGCATGGCGTTTACGGCATTAAAGCCATCACTAAGCCAGCCAAATAAAAAGAATAAGGAGCTACCAAATAATAAAATATTAATAAGTAGGGGTATAAGTACAAAGCGTTTTAGCCCTTTTTGACTAATTAACTTAAACCCTGAAAAAAAATATTCCATACCTTGTGTTATTTGCACACTAACCTCATCGATTATTTATGTTTTAGCTATTATAAATAGCTTGATGATTTTAAACAGTACTTTTAAGTAACAAAGTATTTAATAAAGGGTATTTACAGATGGTATGTAAATAAATGATTTGTTGATAAGTACATTTCAAATCGCCACCTTGTATTGAATGGCAAGCGCTCGTGAAATAGACGAAAATAGCATAGATGCTGATTTCAATATTATGTATAGTCAAAAGACTATAATAAATTATTATAAACAGGCCCTAAAATAGAGCGACGCATTTAGCGTTAGTGATTGTTGAGGAATATAATTTGATTGAAATAATGAGAGTCAGAAAGCTGCTTTCTCAGCAACAAAGTATATTATCGAAAATAGCACTCGGTGCGCCACTTGATGAGGTACTGGAAAATATTTGTTTATCTATTGAGGAGCTTATTGAAGACTCCTCTGCAAAGTGCTCTATATTAACGCTCAAAGGAGAGCAGCTATTTCATAGCGCGGCACCTAATATTGCACAGGGTTACTGCCAAGCAATTAATGGTGTGAAAATAGGGCCAACTGTCGGTTCATGCGGTACTGCAGCCTATGAAAAAAAACGCATTATAGCCGCAGATATTTCAACATCGCCATTATGGGATGATTATAGAGCATTGGCGTTAAGTTATGGTTTAAGGTCATGTTGGTCTACCCCCATTATTTCAACAAAATCAGACATATTAGGCACTTTTGCAATTTATCATGACAGCGCAAAGTCACCGACACCACAAGATTTAGAATTAATAGATTTTTTTGTTGATTTCACCAGTATTGCTCTTGAAAAGCACACCGAGTCACTAAGATTAAACGCGTTGCTTTTTGAATTACAGCAAAGTAATGAAAAGTTTAAAGCCTTTACAAAAGTGCTTCCTGATCTAACCCTCATTTTGAGTGAAGAGGGGGAGTATACCAATGTTTACGGCACAGCTAATGAAAGTTTATATTTAAGCCAAGAGCACGTTATTAATCAAAATGTCAGAGATATTATGCCTCCTGAAGATGCAAATCCTATTCTGGCGGTGATTGACAAAACGTTGCAAACTAATGAAGTTCAAGTGTTTGAATATCAGCTCAATATAAAAGGTAAGCAGCTTACATTTGAAGGGCGAACAGCTCCCCTTGAAAGTTACCAGCCTAATAACCCGTCACTGAGACATGTGGTGTGGATGGCCAGAGATATCTCTAATCGCAAAGCTGCCGAAGAAGAAGTACAACGGTTAGCATTTTTCGATCCGCTCACTAACCTTCCTAATCGCAGAATGCTCAATGATAGGCTCAGTATGTATGTGGAGCGAATTAAGCAGTCTCATCATTCTGGCGCACTCTTATTTTTAGATTTAGATAATTTTAAACGCATAAATGACTCACTAGGTCATAATGCAGGCGATGAAATACTGGTTGAGTTATCACAACGATTAACAGCTATTTTGAACCCGGCAGATACCCTCGCACGAGTCGGTGGTGATGAATTTATTATTCTTATCGAGCATGTCGGTGATAGCCACATGCAAGCTAATAGTGAATCTGAGTTGATTGCTAAAAAAGTACAAAGTGTCTTTTATGAAAAATTTGAAGTGGGCGATTTAGCGTTTCAGGTCAGTTGTAGTATTGGTATTTGTTTGATTAACACGAGCAATGCCATAACCGCTAATATTTTAAAATTTGCAGATACCGCTATGTATCGCTCTAAAATGAAAGGCGGTAATAGTAGTAGCTTTTACGACCCCGCACTGCAAACCTTACTGGAAAATCAAACTGAGCTTGAAACTGACATTGTTAGGGCTATCGCGTGCGATGAGTTTTGTGCTTATTTTCAGCCACAATTAGCAATTGATGGAACCCTTGTGGGTGCTGAGGCATTAATAAGGTGGAATCATCCAACCAAAGGACTTATCCCCCCTAATGCATTTATTCCAATTGCCGAGCAATTTGGCTTAATTCAAAAGTTACAAAATATTGTATTAAGAGATATTTGTATTTTACTTGAAACACTTCGAGATAATAACTTACTCGATGACAGTTTTAGCGTATCAATTAACATTAGCCAGTGTCAGTTTAATTCTTCCACTTTAAAAGGTGAGCTATTTAAAGCAATTGAAGCGTTTGACGTCTCGCCAACTCGAATTAAATTAGAGATCACTGAATCAATGTTAGCGGGTGACTTGATGGGGACCGTAAAGCAAATGGAAGAATTAAAATCGCAGGGATTTGTGTTTTCAATTGATGACTTTGGTACGGGCTACTCGTGTTTAAAACATTTAAGCGTGTTTCCTATTGATGAGTTAAAAATTGATAAAAGCTTTATTGATAAAGTGCTCAATAGCGCATCGGGTCAAAGTATTGTGCAATCTATTATTGGCTTAGGTCATAGCTTAAATATTAACATTGTGGCCGAAGGGGTCGAAAGTGCTGAGCAACTAACAATATTAAAGTCGATGGGCGTGAATGCAGTGCAAGGTTATTTATTTGCAAAACCATTAACCCACAGCAACTATTTAACATGGCATAAACAGCATCAATAACCCTGTATTTATCACTAACAGAGCGACAGGTTTAGTTGCCCTAATCGATAAGCCGCGTTGTTTGCGTACCCACTGCGCAGCAACGTTTAATAACGTACCGCGCTTTTGCTAAAGCAAAAATGTATATTTTTTGTTTGTTTGATACCGTGATGTAATTTATCTTTTATTATTGTGTAACTACTACACAAATCATTCCTGAGGCATTGGTTTAGCGTTTTTAACGCGTTAAACTAGTAAGGAATTGGCAATAAGTCTACTTGTTGTGACATTACCTAGACGTGAACATGACAAGTACTTAAAACTCGCTTTTGAGTTGCTTTGTCGTTTGTTGAAACTAGGGTTTAGTGTGATGTCATGGTGTGTCGCTATGTCGGTAACTTTAAAGAACCATTAGGAGCGATAAATGAATACCACTAAAGCAACTTTAAAGTCGGGTGAAACACATTCTTCCCGAGTTAAGTTTCTGGATGGGGTTGATATACCCGTATTTTTAATCAGTGGCGGTATATTAGTTTTATTTGCCGCGCTGGCACTTTACGACATTAAACTGATGTCTGATTGGATAAATACGGCCTTTGCCTTCTCAACCAAAATATTTGGCGCCTTTTGGCAAGTCCTACTTTTATTAACCTTTGTGATTGGCATTTTCTTAGCTATCGGCCGCACTGGCTCAGTGGTACTGGGTGGCTTAAAAACCCCTGAAATTTCTACCTTTAAGTGGATAAGTATTATTATGTGTACTTTGCTTGCTGGTGGCGGCGTATTTTGGGCCGCAGCAGAGCCAATGGCACATTTTATTTCTCCGCCACCGCTATTTGGTGGTGAAACAGGCACTAACGATGCCGCCTACAACGCACTTGCACAAAGCTTTATGCACTGGGGATTTTTAGCCTGGGCTATATTAGGCAGCTTAACGGGCATTGTTTATATGCATCTTCATTACGAAAAAGGCTTACCGCTTAAACCTCGTACTTTGCTTTATCCCGTATTTGGCGATCGTGTTATGAAAGGGGCGCTTGGTACAATTGTTGATGCATGTTGTGTACTCGCTGTGGTTGCTGGCACTGTAGGTCCCATTGGTTTTTTAGGCTTACAGGTGAGTTTTGGCCTAGATAAATTGTTTGGCATTCCTGACACATACACCACACAAGTAGTTATTTTATTTAGTTTAATTGGCATTTACACACTTTCAGCGGTAAGTGGCGTTACTAAAGGTATTCAGCTGTTAAGTCGTTTTAATGTTGTATTGGCTGTAGTGCTGATGTTGTTTATATTCCTGATGGGGCCCACTGCGTTTATTATTGATAGCTACATTCAATCGTTTGGCTTGTACTTAGATAACTTTATACCTATGGCTACGTTTCGTGCCGATAAACCATGGTTAGACTGGTGGACCGTATTCTTTTGGGGCTGGTTTTTAGGTTATGGCCCTTTAATGGCGATGTTTGTTGCGCGTATATCGCGTGGCCGAACTATCCGTGAAATGATTTTACTCATCTCTGTGGTTGCGCCAGTGATCACCTGCTTTTGGTTTACCATTGTGGGTGGCTCAGGCATATTTTTTGAGTTAAATAATCCAGGTGTTATATCAGAACCTTTCGCAGGGCTTAATTTACCAGCGGCATTGTTAGCCATTACTGAGCAGTTACCCATGGGGTTTGTTGTGTCGGTATTATTTTTAGTGCTGACCACTATTTTTGTGGCAACAACCGGTGACTCAATGACGTACTCGGTATCTATGGTGATGACCGGTACCGATCATCCGCAAACATCAATTCGTGTGTTTTGGGGAGTTATGATGGGGGTAATGGCTGCATTACTCATCTCAATTGGCGAGGGCGGAATTTCAGCGCTACAGTCCTTTATTGTGGTGACCGCGGTGCCAGTTTCCTTTGTGTTACTACCGTCACTGTGGACAGCACCACAAATAGTTAAAAAAATGGCAGATGAGCAAGGGCTCTAATAGCACATAAAAAAGGCGCTCGTTAGCGCCTTTTTCTATTTTATACATCACTTAAATTTTAACAAAAAACAGCCACATTTCTTCAGGCCACAGAGACTCTACCGGATTAAAATAATTCACTAACAAACAGTTTAATTTGTTGATTGAGCAAGTTTGTTAAGTTTTTTCAAACTATTTAATTATTTTAAAAATGAAGCCAGCTCGTCAACGTGCGTTTGAGTTTCATTTATTAAAAGTCCAATTTGTGCCGCTGCTTCGTTTGATGTTTTGGCAAGGTTACGTACTTCGTCAGCAACCACGGCAAAACCTCGTCCAGCTTCACCAGCTCTCGCAGCTTCAATGGCCGCATTAAGAGCAAGTAAATTAGTTTGATCTGCCACGGCATTGATGGTGGTGACCGTAGTTTGAATTTTCCCTAATACGGTTGACATTGATTGATGCGTTCCAGTAACCAATTTGTTTCTAGAAGAGACATTACTACCAAATACAACGTATTTAGAAACCTTACCGTTTAAATCGGTAATAGAAGAAATAATGCAATCTAGCGTTACGTCTTCATTTTGATGCGTCAATGACATCATTACTTCAGTCGGCTTGCCTTGGTTGAGTATTTGAATACGTGAAGCGTCTAAATGATCCCTTAAATTACCAAACACACTCGCTATGTTTGAGCCCTCAGATATGTTTAATTGCTTTTTGGTATACTCATTGGCAGATAGGAACTGGCCATCTTCATTAAACTCAATCACAGCCGAGTGGCTACTTATTGCATCTTTTTGGTTTATTTGTTCAAGTACTTGGCGCTTAATTTCGCGAATATCTGAACTGACGCCCACAAACCCTGTGTGCTGGCCATTATCATCAAATGTTGGGTTTACCGACAGAACAATCCAATATGGCACACCATTTTTATCAAAATTTAGTATTTCTTCATAAAATGGTTGTTTGTTTTTAAGGTTTTTTGAAATCCGCTTAACGGTTTCTTTGTCTGTTTGTTCTCCCTGCAAGAAATTGCCTGGTTTTTTGCCTTTTACTTCTGCAAGTGTATAACCTGAAAGTACTTCAAAGCCAGGGTTAACATATTCTACTAAGCCATCTTTATTGGTAATAAGTACACTAGTACTGGTATTGCTGACCACTTTAGATAACAGTTCAAATTGCTTATAGTCTTCAACTTGTGATTGTTTTGATAATATAAATGCAGACAACAAGGTATTATTGAAGTTAAAAGTAGTGTGGGCAAGATTATAATAAATATTGTCTTTTACAGATAAACACAGTGAACCGTGTTCGCTATTTAAAGCATCTTGTAAAACGTTTAGCAATTTAGTGTTTTCTTTGGGCAGTAGTGCAGCGTCGGCACTGTTCGACGTATCTAAATTATTCGCAACAAGCTTTGAGTTATCATCGAAGACTGCATAGATATCTTCACCTAAACTCAGAAGTGTTTGCCAAGCTTGCTCATCTAACACTCTTATCGGCTCAGGTTTAAATACATGGAGCGAGCATGTATCAAGCTCTTTTAATGTAAGCGGGCTAATGTGTTGGGTTAAAAACAAGTTATTTCCACAAGCAATGGTTTTGCTTGTTGGATTATAACGTTTATTTAAATAAGTTAATGTATTAGTGTCATTAGTTTGGTTAAGTGTCTTACTTAGCGATGTAAACTCGTCATTCCCTGCAATAACAGTGTTGTCGTTGTTAACGATAATCGCAGCTGCTTCGTGTGTACTAACTAGCTGTTTTGCAAACGCCTGTTTTCTTTTTTTTGGGCTAAACCACATTATTTATTCCTAATTTACACTCTAATTGATTGCATTATACGCCCGTCATAGTACATCTAGGTCAAACTATTGTTTTTTATTTTGCAATAATAATTTTGTGTCGGTATTTTTTAAAAGTAATGACATAAAACATAGTTATTGTTCATTTGTTACAATGCGTTATAGTTTGCTAACAAATAAGAAAATAAATTAGAGATAACCTATGCAGTTAATAGATTTAACCCCTGATGATCCCGATGTGATTAATGTTTTTTCTGATATCGACAGACTTATTAATTCTTTATATCCAGTAGCGACAGCACAGTCATTGTCTGTTAGTCAATTGGGTCAACCCAATGTCTATGCAATAGGCTTGAAAAATGAAGAGGGGATTATTGCTTGTGGGGCGATTGTTATGCAGTTTGATACCCAGCCCTATGGTGAGATACGCCGTTTATATGTCAAACCTAGTTATCGCGGAAAAGGCTTATCGCGCCGTATTATGCAAATATTATTACACCATGCTGGCGAAGAAGAAATCCCAATCATAAAGCTAGAAACAGGGCCAAAGCAAAGACAATCAATCCATCTTTACGAGAATTTAGGGTTTGTACAATGTGCCCCTTTTGGTGAATACACAGAAAACCCGAACAGCCTATTTATGGAGCTTGCGCTCAGCTAATAATACGCTATTTACTGTTTTTCTTTATCAATTTTAATCCTCACTCGTTACGAGTAGAAATACTTGTTGGACATGAATCGCTATTTTTCTTTTAATGCGCGCAACTAGCCGGTTTGGCATTCATAAATAAAAGAGAAAGATAAATGAAAGAGACAACATCACTTGAACAAGCTCGTACGAGCTACAACGTTCGTCATTGGAGCCAAGGTTTTTTTGGTATTAATGATCAAGGTGATGTGTATGTTGCGCCCAAGGCTGATGCCCCACAGCAAACCATTGCATTAACAGACATTGCTAAGCAGCTTGAAGAAAAAGGCTTAAGTTTGCCGGCGTTAGTTCGCTTTCCACAAATTTTACATCATCGCGTGCATAGCTTATGTGGTGCATTTAATACTGCTATAGAAAGCTATGGTTACCCAAAAGACTATTTATTAGTTTACCCAATTAAAGTTAACCAACAACGCGAAGTAGTTGAAGAAATTGTTGCCAGCCAAGCACAAGTAGAAAAAAAACAGCTGGGTTTAGAAGCAGGCAGCAAGCCAGAGTTATTAACCGTATTAGCGTTGGCTGAAAAAACCAGTGCGGTGATTGTGTGTAATGGCTACAAAGATAAAGAATATGTGCGTTTAGCGTTGATTGGCGAAAAGCTGGGCCATAAAGTGTATATCGTACTTGAGAAACTGTCTGAGCTGGATATGGTACTTAGCCAAGCTAAAGAATTAAATGTAAAACCACGCATTGGTATTCGTGTGCGTTTAGCATCGCAAGGCAAAGGTAAGTGGCAAGCCAGTGGCGGAGAAAAATCTAAGTTTGGTTTATCTGCTTCTCAAGTGCTGTATGTAGTAAACCGTTTAAAAGAAACAGATCAGCTAGATTTAGTCCAACTGGTGCATTTTCACTTAGGTTCGCAAATGGCCAACATTCGTGATGTGCGCTTAGGTGTAAGCGAGGCTGCGCGTTTTTATTGTGAATTACGTAAGTTGGGTGCACACATAGAGTGTCTTGATGTAGGCGGCGGTTTAGCGGTTGATTACGACGGCACGCGCAGTCAATCACACAACTCAATGAATTACAGTTTAGCTGAATACGCAAATAATATTGTGTACACCATCGGTGATATTTGTAAGCAGTATGAACAGCCTTTCCCTACCATTATTTCAGAGTCGGGAAGAGCATTAACGGCGCATCATGCAGTGCTTATTTCCAATGTAATTGGCACCGAAACGTATACACCAGAAGAAATAGAAGCACCAGCTGACGAAGCGCCGCAGCTACTTAAAAATATGTGGACGTCATGGCAACAACTCCATGTGCTTACTGATGACCGTGCATTAATTGAAATTTTTCACGACAGCCAAGGTGATTTAGCCGAAGCGCATAGTCAGTTTGCGATGGGATTATTAGATTTAACCCAGCGTGCATGGGCAGAGCAAATAAACTTACGCGTTTGTTATGAACTCAATAAATTAATGGATAACAAAAACCGTTTTCATCGACCGATTATAGATGACCTAAATGCGCGTTTAGCGGACAAGTTTTTTGTAAATTTCTCATTGTTTCAGTCATTGCCAGACGCGTGGGGAATTGATCAAGTGTTTCCAGTATTGCCATTAAGTGGTTTAACGCAAGCACCGCAAAAGCGCGCGGTATTATTGGATATTACTTGTGACTCAGATGGCGCTTTAGAGCATTATGTAGATGGCCAAGGTATTGAAAGTACGTTACCAGTACCTGAATACTCAGCCGATAAACCGTATTTAATGGGATTTTTCTTGGTGGGTGCCTATCAAGAGATTTTAGGCGATATGCATAACTTATTTGGTGATACGCACAGTGCTATTGTCAATATGGATGAGCAAGGTGTTGCCAGCATTACAGAAATTAACCTCGGTGATACTGTTGCTGACATGATGCGTTATGTACATTTAGATGTTGAAGGTTTTCAGCAGTCTTATGCGCAGTTAGTCAGCGCAAAAATTGCAGTAGATGAACAGCAAAGCGTCCTCGACGAATTGCAAAGCGGCCTTGACGGCTACACTTATTTAGAAGAGTTATAAGCAATGTCTAGCTTGTTTGGTCATGTTGACCACTCATTATACTCAAATGGGATGACGTTTTTACGTCGTCCTATGGTACAAAATATTAACGCCATAGACGCCGATGTAGTAGTACTAGGTTTACCGTTTGATTTAGCCACCTCTGGGCGCCCTGGTGCCCGCTTGGGGCCAGATGCAATTCGCAGAGCGTCGGTGCATTTAGCATGGGAAGATACTAAATATCCGTGGACGTTTCCTTTGTTTGAACGGCTAAAAGTAGCGGATGCTGGCGATTTTACCTATCCGGTAGGCGATCCTGAGTATTTTACTGCCCAGCTAGAAATGGCGGCAGAGCAAATACTTCGCCAAGGTAAAACATTATTAGGCTTAGGTGGCGATCATTTCGTAACGTTACCGCTATTGCGCGCACATGCAAAAATTCATGGCAAAATGGCGTTAGTGCATTTCGATGCGCACACCGATACCTATAGCAATGGATCGCGTTTTGATCACGGTACTATGTTTTATCATGCGCCAATGGAAGGGTTGATTGATGTTAATCACAGTATTCAGCTCGGTATTCGTACCGATTTTGATCAAAGCAAGCATGAGTTTGCAGTGATTGATGCTATGCAGGCCAATGATCTTCATGCGAATGATATTGCAGCGCAGATTATTGAGCGAGTGGGCGATTTACCGGTTTACTTAACCTTTGATATAGATTGTTTAGACCCTGCCTTTGCGCCAGGTACAGGTACACCAGTATGTGGTGGTTTAACTTCTGATAAAGTGCTGAAAATTTTACGTGCACTCAAAGGCATTAATATGGTGGGTATGGATGTAGTTGAAGTATCGCCTTCTTATGACCAAAGTGAGCTCACCGCCATTGCCGCAGCAACGATTGCCAGTGAATTATTGCATTTGTGGGCACTTAAGCATAAATATTAGTATGTTTTAATGCAGCTCAAAAAAGCGCCAATTTGGCGCTTTTTTGTATAAAAATAAGAGTACTATGAAAACTGCATATTGTGCTTTTTAGCATAAATAAAAAACACCGGAATTTCGATTATTACGTAAGTTAAAAAAGTAAACCAAAACCAATTAACTTCAAATAGTAACCAGCTAAATTGCACGCCCGAGTTGTAATAAAGGCGAGATGCAATTAATAGCGTAATGCCTGTTGCAAATAAATCTTGTACCGATACCTTTTTAAAGCTGCTGCCTGCAAAGCGCGGATAAATAAACCCGTAGCCAAGCGTTATCATAATGATGACTAATAACAATAAATTCAGTTCAGGGGTCATAGTGGTTTATATTGCCTCGCATATTCTATTCGCTCTTGAGAGCTTGGGTGTGTTGATAAATACTTTAACCAAGTATCATCAAGGGTCGCCTCTTGTGCTTTTAAATTATTTTCCAGTGCTTCAATTGCATCAGCAAAGTCGTGGTTAGAATATCCTAATTTTAAAAGATTTTTAATAGCATATTCATCGGCCTCTTGTTCCATATCTCGTGAAAACGCTTGTTGTAAAAAAGATGAACCAGAGCCAAGCACGACCTCTAATATCCCTTCTAAATCACCAAAAATAACTGCAAATACAACGGTGCTCGCTGCAGCTTGTGCTGCAAGGCGAATGCTGTGATGGTGTTGAACATGACCAATTTCATGAAGTAAAATAGCACGCAGGGCATCAGGTTCATTCTTTAATAGCTCAACAAGTTCGTCAGTCACAACAACCCGCCCATTAGGAAGAGCAAACGCATTAACTGAAAAATAATCTGACTGATAAAAAGAGAGTCTAAATTTTGCACTGTCTAAATTGAGTGAGTTAAGCATTAAACGCCATTGTTGCTGTATTTCTGATTGCTTATTAGTAGAAAGTTGAGAAGGTTCTAATGCGACTTTTTCTATCACACTGAGCGTTTGCTTTCCCATAGTTTCAATTGTCGAGGCAGGTGCTAAGTTAACGCTATATACGGCTACTGATGGTATTAAGCGGTATAAAATTAACCAAAGCAATAGGGGAATTAGCAGCACGGATGCAACAATAAGAATCTTATTTTTTTCTAAGCGTTCACTTAGTCCATGCTTTTTAAGCGCGAATGGCCATCTAAATTCTACATCTTGAGGAACAAATCGCCCACCATCAGCAAAATTTAACTCTGATGCCATGCCCGGTAACGGACTATCAAGTTGGCAATCGTCTAAAGTTGATGAAAGTAACGTCGTATTCTCAGAGTCAACAAGCGTTATTTGCTCATGGGAAAGGTATGCGTAGCTTTTAATATATTGGCTGCTATTAGGGTAATAATAACAGCCAAAAATAGGATAATTACTCATTAGGTGAGTGAAATATCAATATCAAACACATTAGCAGCTTCTTCAGCAAATGATGACTGCTCATTTTGTGCAACATCAATCAACGAAAGTGCGCCGCTATAAATAGTGACTTCTGTAACTGATGCTAATAGCTTTGCTCTGCGTATTTTAGCCCAAGGGTAGGCAAGTCCTAAGGTAAATATAATTGCCAGTACATTGGTAAATAGTAAGATGGCATAGTCAATGGCTTTTAAGTTCGAATCAAAGGTAGCGACTTCTGTAAATTCACTGTTATTAAAAATATGATTTCGAATAAGCGAATGATAAACAGCGCCTACCAGTGTTAAAAACGCAACATACAACGCAGCAATTAATAGCGGCACTACAATTGTCGAAAGGCTAAAGTTTTGTGTGTTTAAGTTATCGATCGTTAAGGCACTTGCACCAGCAAAGAAGCCAAAAATAACTAAGCCACCTATTGCAACTCCCAGGGTAATAAGTGCTGCGATGTAATATCGTTCGCCCTGAAGATTTACTGTAAGTGGTTTATTTCCATAGCTGATGTTTTCATGCATATATTGATCAATTCGCTTTAATACATACGGCAGTAATAGGTGTAATGTGAATACACTTGCAATAGGCAATAAAACAAAGTTAATAAATGCATCGCCGTAATTACCTGAAAAAGCAAAGCGTACATTACGATGGCGGGTCATACGCATGTTAAAGCGCAAACCTTGGTTAATGATCCATGGCAACAAAAATAAAAAACCAATAGCAAATAAAAGGCCTATCGCCGGTGCGAGGCTGCTTAGTATGGTGTAAATTAAAAACACGATTACCGCTAAAATGCGGCCTTTTAGAATTTGTATAGGAGTGGCTAGGTAGTCAAAGCTATGACCGTCGATACGCGTATGACCGTAAAAATAACGGTAGGTGCGTACTTTTGCCCATGCAGAATAAATTCCTAAAGTAATAATACTTAGCAGTATATTGACACTCCATATGCCAAAAAATTCGCCGCTTTTGCCGCTAAATTGTACTTTACCGCTAAAAATAGAGGAGGGTGTTTGGTTTGACTCAGATGAAGTTGGGTGTATTGATTCCATTTAAAAAAAGTCCTTGTAATTTTTTGTAAATTTACCCTTTTTAGAGAATAAAAACAATCTTTATGATTAGCTAGCTTATTGTAAGTAGGCTAATTTTATTGCTTTTGCTGTTTATAGGGCTGCACTTTAAGTCTCCTCTGGTATACTGTGCAGATAATTTAACGGGGCTGACATGATTTCAAAAAACCAACTTAAACTAATTCGCCAGCTTGGCCAAAAGAAGTACCGCAAGCAACTTAATCAATACCTTGTACAAGGCGAAAAAAATGTACTGGAGTTATTAAATAGCCCATTAAAAGTAACCGATGTGTTTGCAACGCAAAACTTTATTGATAATAACCAAAGCGCATACCCTCAAACGCATTTTATTACAGCAGATGAAGAGCAGTTAACAAAGGTAAGTACTTTAGTCAGTAATAATGCGGCGATTGCCATTGTTGATATGCCAAGTACCACATTACCCGATGAAAACAGCTTAATATTGGCCTTAGATGGAGTGTCTGATCCGGGTAATTTAGGTACCATCATTCGCGTGGCTGATTGGTACGGCATAAAACACATTGTTGCCAGCACCGACAGTGCCGATCCGTATAACCCAAAAACAATTAGTGCCACTATGGGGTCATTTGTTCGTGTATCGGTAAGCCAAGTTGATTTACCTAGCTATTTAACATCTTTGGATGTGCCTATTTATGGTGCATTTTTAGAGGGCGAGAATGTCCATCATTGCCAGTTTGCTGGGAAAGGGGTGTTATTAATGGGCAGCGAGTCACATGGTATACGTCAGCAGTGTGCCGCGCTGGTAACAAATAAAATTACCATCCCTGCCTTTGGTGGCGCTGAATCACTTAATGTGGCAATGGCAACGGGCATTATTTTAGATAACTTTAAACGCCAAGCTTAACCTTTTGCCTAAAAATAGGTTAAATTGTAACAACTAACAAAAATAATAAAAATTGGTAAAACAAACAGATGCGCTTAAGCACTATAAAATTAGCGGGCTTTAAATCCTTTGTAGAGCCCACTAAAATTCCATTTCCGGATCAAATGACGTGTGTTGTCGGCCCTAATGGCTGTGGCAAATCGAACGTGATTGATGCGGTGCGATGGGTGCTTGGTGAAAGCTCAGCTAAAAATTTACGTGGCGATGCCATGACAGATGTTATTTTTAATGGCTCCACTAACCGCAAGCCCATCTCACAAGCTTCTGTTGAACTCATATTTGATAATACCCAAGGTAAATTACCCAATACCTTTGCTGATCGTAACCAAGTGGCTATTAAGCGTTTGGTAACTCGCGATGGCCAATCGCTGTACTTTTTAAATGGTAGCAAATGCCGCAAACGTGATATTACCGATATATTTTTAGGCACTGGGCTTGGGCCGCGTAGTTACGCCATTATAGAACAAGGCATGATCTCGCGTTTAATTGAGAGCAAACCGCAAGAGCTGCGTGTTTTTTTAGAAGAAGCGGCAGGCGTATCGAAATACAAAGAGCGCCGCCGTGAAACACAAACCCGCATAAAGAGCACCCGAGAAAACCTAGAGCGACTCCTCGATGTTCGCCAAGAGTTACAAAACCAGCTTGATAAACTTGCAGTACAGTCGGTTGATGCTAAAAAATATCGCGAATTTAAAACCCAAGAACGCACTTTAAAGGGGCAAATAGCGGTATTAAAATGGCAAAAGCTGCATCAGCAACAAGTTGATAAAAGCGCACAAATAAAAAAACTGGATGAACAAATCAGCTTTTTTAAAACGGCGCATTCAGGCCATGATGATGTTCTGGCAAGTCTTGAAGCTCAAGTACAATTTCAGCAAGATAAACTTAATGATGCACAGCAACAGCAGCACCATACACATACAGAATTGACTCGCAGTGAACAGCAGCAAATTAGCATTCAACAACAAACGCTGTCACTGAAACAAAATTTAGCCAAGTTAGAGCAACAAAAAAATCAAAGTGAAGAAGTCAAAACGCAGCAACAAAGTTTCTGCCAAGAGTTAGATGACAGCTTACAACAGGCTGTAGAGCATAACTTAATGTGTAGCGAGCAGGTTATAGAGCTTAGCGATGAGGTTAATCGGCTGCTGGAGATTAAAAATGCCGACACATCACACTGGCAATCGCTAAAAGAAGATTATCAACAATTGCATAATCAGCAGTTAGCGCATACCAACGCAGTAAAACACACAGAACAGAAAAGCAGTTATGTTAAGCAACAACTAACGCAGCTTGATGAGCAAATAGATGAGTTAAAACACAGTGAGATAGAGCAGCTATTAACTCAGCAACAACAGCACAGACAAGCCCTGACTGAGCAGCTAGCGAAAGCGCAAACGGCTCACAGTAAAGGCCAAACTGCGCAAACTACTCAGCAGCAACAGCTAGATGATGCACAGCAAGATTGGCAGCATTTATCTCAGCAAGTAAATGAATTAAAAGCCGGTATAGCGGGGCTACAAACTACTCTTGGGCTTGAAAAAAGCAGCGATGAAAGTTTAACCTTATTTAAGCAGTTAACTGTTCAGTCGGGATATGAGTTTTTAGTCGAGCAGGCGCTGTCATCACTTGAGCACATTCATATATCACAAGGTAAAGCAGAAAATAGCACGTGGGAAATTGCATCGCAGTCTGCAGCTAAGCACAGTATTGCCGCGTTTATTACCACAGGTGTGTATCCTGAGTTATTAAATCATATTGCTTATGATGAAGCCGGCGATATAAGCGCACTTAACGACAATAGTTATATTGCGGTTATAGATAAGCAAGGGGCATTACACGGTCGAAACTGGCATGTAAGTGGCGATAAAAATGCAGAAAATTCCTTATTATTAATGCACAAAAAACTCAAGCAGCAAGAAACCTTACTTGAGCAACAACAACAGGCATTGACGAACGCACACTCCACGCTTGAAGAACATAAAACGCAGGCTGCATTGTTAACTGTTCAGCAAAATGAGCGCAAAGACACTATTCATCAATTAGCACAACAACTTGCTGTAGCAACAACGCGTGGCGATATGCTTAAAGCGCAAGCTGATCAGCATCTGCAGCAGCTAACAAAATTACAACAACAGCGTCTGCCTCTGCTAGAGCAACAACAGCAGTTAAGCGAATTATTGAGCGAAGAGCTCGATAAAAATGAACAGCTTGCACAGCAGTTACAGGCCTTAGCTGAAGAGCTTAACCAAGCCGATAGCACACGAATAAATAGTGATGAGCGTTACAAACAAGCTTTGAATAATGCTGAACAATATAAAACACTAGCGCATCAGGCAAACCTTAATGAGCAAAAAGCACGAAGTGAATGGCAGCTCAGTCAAACAAAACTTAGCCATGCTGTACAGGCGCTTGCAACTGCTGCAGAGGGTGCGCAAGAGATAATAGAGCAGATTGAAGCGTTACTTATTCCTGAGCAAGAGCTTGCAGAGAGTATTGAGCAATTATTAGTACAGCACCAACAAGGCGAACAAACCCTTGTGGATACCCAGCAGCAGTTAGCTCAAGCAAAACAAGAATTACAAAACAAACAAGCGAGTTTAAAAAGTTCACAGACTGAGCTGGTGGCATTGCAAGAGCAGCATCAAAAACTGAGTATTGAAGAGCAAAGCTTACTAATAAAAGCGCAAGCGGTACTAGAGCCACTTAGTGAGCTTAATCAAAATTTAAAACAGGTATTAGCAGAGCTTCCTGCAGAGTTGTCATTAAATGCGGCGCAAAATCAACTTGCTGGAGTAAGTAATCAGCTAGAGCAATTAGGAGCTGTTAACCTTGCAGCCATTGATGAATTTGAACAAGCGAAGCAAAGAAGTGATTATTTAAATAATCAGCTGGACGATTTAACCCAAGCATTAACAGCTTTAGAAGGCGCTATTCATAAAATAGATCGTGAAACAAAAACGCGCTTTAAGTCTACGTTTGATCAGGTAAATCACGATTTTGGCCAGCTTTTCCCCAAAGTGTTTGGCGGCGGCAGTGCTTACTTAGAATTAACCAGTGACGATTTACTCGAAAGTGGTGTTAGTATAATGGCAAGGCCACCAGGTAAAAAAAATTCGACAATTCATTTGTTAAGTGGTGGAGAAAAAGCGCTGAGCGCATTATCATTGGTGTTTTCTATATTCAGGCTCAATCCAGCTCCATTCTGTATGCTGGACGAGGTAGATGCTCCATTAGATGATGCCAATGTGGTTCGTTTTTGCCGTTTGGTTGAAGAAATGTCACAATCTGTGCAGTTTATTTATATTAGTCATAATAAAATTGCAATGGAAATGGCGGGTAGATTAACGGGTGTAACCATGGCAGAGCCCGGCGTGTCGCGCATGGTTGCTGTGGATATTGAACAAGCGGTGCAACTTGCACATGCATAATTTTATAGTCATTTGCTGGTTATTTTAGGTAAAATGATGGCTGTTAGGCATATTAATAATAAAAGGTGAGGGGATGGCCGAAGAATTAAGATGGGTTTTAATTGTGATCAGTGTATTTGTCATTGGTGGCTTATTAATACACGGTTTGTGGTCAGTAAGAAAAAAAGAGAATGCTGAACTCCCTGCAAATGAGCGAGTCGAGCCTGTTCAAGAACAGCAGCCTTCATCTGTACATACTGAGCCACAAGAGCCAACGTTAGCGCAACGAGAAGAGCCACAAATGAGTGAGTTAAACTTCAGCGCTGATGAACCACAGATAGACGAAAGCCCAGTAAATACACCTATCGAGGATGACCTTGAAGTGGTAACAGAAGAGGCCGCAGACACACAACAAGATGCCCCTAAAGACGTTGCAGACTTTGTCATTGTGCATATTCAAATGCCAGAAGGGCTCACTATGCAAGGCAGTAAATTACTGCCTGCTGTTAACATGCTAGGTTTTAAATATTCAGAAGAAGGCTTTTTTAATCGCCACCTAGACCCAGCAGGCCAAGGGCCGGTGTTATTTAGGCTGGTGAATATGTATAACCCAGGCACGTTCGATATTGATAATATGGAACAATTTAGCACCGCTGGGGTGAGCTTATTTATGACTCTGCCATGCGATGGCGACGGTTTAGCCGCGTTTAACATGCTGCACAGCGCCGCTAAAAAAATAGCGGATGAATTTGGTGCCGATATTTTAGATGCAGAGCGAAATGTAATGACGGTAGAGCGTATTCGTCAATATGTTGAACAGGTTCGCGCATTTTCTGCGTAACATACGCATAAGTTAAATTTTGTAAGCCACTGGGCGTTCACTCGTCAAAGTGGCTTTTTTTATGTTTTTTGAGGTCTACATGACAAGCAGCATTAGTGAGCAAATTAATCATCTTCGTACCACGCTTGAGCAACACAATTATAGTTATTATGTGCTTGATACACCCAGCATACCTGATGCCGAATATGACCGCTTGTTACGGACACTAAGTGAATTAGAAACCCAGCACCCTGAGTTTTTAACAGCCGATTCACCCACTCAAAAAGTTGGAGGAGCGGCGCTTGCCAAGTTTGAGCAAGTAGCGCACCAAGTGCCTATGTTATCGCTTGATAACGCCTTTGGTGAGGATGAATTTAGCGGTTTTAATCGTCGTATTAAAGAGCGCTTAATGAGCACTGAAGAGCTTACATTTTGCTGTGAGCCTAAACTGGATGGTTTAGCGGTATCGATTATTTATCGCGATGGAGTACTGGTTCAAGCGGCGACCCGTGGCGATGGTTTTACTGGCGAAAATATTACTCAAAATGTAAAAACAATCCGTAATGTGCCATTAAAATTGCGCGGTGATGATTACCCTCGTGAACTTGAAGTGCGCGGTGAGGTATTTATGGATAGCGCGGGCTTTGAAAAATTAAATGCAGAGGCAGAAAAACGTGGCGATAAAGTCTTTGTTAATCCACGTAATGCGGCGGCAGGAAGTTTACGCCAGCTCGACTCAAAAATTACCGCAAAACGCCCATTGATGTTTTATGCCTACAGCACCGGATTAGTTGCCGATGGCACCTTACCTGAAGATCACTACCAGCAACTTGCTAAGCTTACCGATTGGGGATTACCGCTGTGTCCAGAAACCAAATTAGTTGAAGGCCCAAAGGCTGCGCTTGCCTATTACAATGATATTTTAACGCGTCGTAGCGAGCTAAAGTACGAAATAGATGGCGTGGTAATAAAGGTAAATAAAAAAGCCTTACAAGAGCGCTTAGGCTTTGTAGCTCGTGCACCGCGTTGGGCAATCGCTTATAAATTTCCGGCGCAAGAAGAAATAACGCAATTATTAGATGTTGAATTTCAAGTAGGGCGTACAGGGGCAATTACACCCGTAGCAAGACTAGAACCAGTATTTGTTGGGGGTGTTACGGTATCAAATGCAACGCTGCATAATGCCGACGAAATAGCTCGTTTAGGCGTTAAAGTGGGCGACACCGTGATTATTCGCCGCGCAGGGGATGTTATCCCGCAAATTACTCAAGTGGTACTTGAGCAACGCCCAAGCGATGCAAAAGAAATTGTCTTTCCAACTATGTGCCCCATTTGTGACTCGCATATTGAACGGGTTGAAGGTGAAGCCGTTGCACGTTGTACCGGTGGCTTAGTATGCCAAGCACAACGTAAACAAGCGATTAAGCATTTTGCATCGCGTAAGGCATTAGATATTGACGGCTTAGGCGACAAAATTGTTGATCAATTAGTTGACCGAGAGCTGATCAAAACCCCGGCTGATTTATTTATTTTAAAGCAGGGACATTTTGAATCACTTGAACGAATGGGGCCAAAATCAGCAAAAAACTTAGTTGCCGCACTTGATGATGCAAAAACGACTACCTTAGCAAAGTTTTTATATTCACTGGGTATCCGTGAAGTCGGTGAGGCAACCGCGCAAAACTTAGCTAATCATTTTTTAACGCTTGAAAACGTAATCGATGCCAGCATTGAACAGCTGATTGAAGTAAGCGATGTAGGTGAAATAGTGGCAAAGCACGTGCGTGGCTTTTTTACTGAAGAGCATAATTTAACCGTGGTGAACGAATTAATAGCCCAAGGCATTAACTGGCCACAGTTAACAGCGCCATCAGAGCAAGAACAACCGCTAGCGGGTTTAACTTATGTGCTAACTGGGACGCTTAATACGCTTAATCGCAATGATGCGAAAGCGCGCTTACAACAATTAGGTGCCAAGGTATCTGGCAGTGTTTCAGCCAAAACGGATGCGCTAGTGGCGGGCGAAAAAGCCGGCTCTAAACTAACTAAAGCGCAAGAACTCGGTATAGAAATACTGACAGAGGATGATTTAATTACTTTGTTAGAGACTCATAATGGCTAGTTTTACAAATATACTTAATACCTTGTTAATTGACCTAGGCCAGTGGCTACAAGGCTATTTACCGCATTTATCATTGCTTTTGATGGTGTGCTTAGTGTCGCTTTATGCGGATGATATTTTAAAGCTCACCAAAGGCGTGGTAGCTAGGCGTCACTTTATTATAAGGGTGGCATGTTTTGTGTTGATCACCGCGTTTGGGTTTGGTTTATTAGTGGTGTGGTTAAGCCCACTGCTAACTAAAGCCTTACTGTTTTTTGGTACTAAGTGGTTAGGGCTCACATTATTAGCTGCATTTTTTATTTTGGGCACTATTGCCGATAGGAAAAACCAGTTGTGAGCCGTTATGGACCTGAATACTGGGATAAATATGGTAGCTATCGTACGCCAATAGCGTTTCATTTGAGTATTTTAGTGTTACTGCGGGCCTATTTTATTTGGGTGATTGCCGCGCTGAGCCGTCGTCCTGAACTTGATCTAATGTCATTGTTTTTTAAATCAAAAAATGATTTTTTTATTGCCATAGCAATTGGTGCCGTGGCAATTGTACCCACTATTTTGTTTTGTTTACGCAGACCCAGAGACTCGCATCAAGCTACGAAACGGTTAGCGCGTATTTGGCGATACATGCGTTGGCCGCTTATTGCTTGCGCGCTAATAGACTTGTCGTGGTTAAGTATCCAGGCGGCCCATAGTCATTATCGCTTTTCACTGTTTTTAGCCATACAAATGGTGATTGTATTGTGGGTATTGTGGTATTTGGCAAAAAGTCGTTATTTAAGTGTTTTTTTTAGTGATTGGCCTGAGCCGACAGAAAAAGCAACCGATAAAAAGTAAGAGATTATGCACACTATTAATAAAAAAATAGCGCAAGTAGTGGCCTTTATAGGGCTGATTATTATCTGCGTTGGCTATTTTTTATCATTAGGCGAACATATTTGGTTTAAAGGGATATTGCTATTGTGGATAGTGGTATTTTGTTCGTGCTGTTACCGGTTAACGCCGTTATTTAAAATGCGTAACCCGCTGCGTAACTTTATTCAGCGTGATGCACAGCATTTGTTTGTTTTTAGTTTAACCGGGTTGTTTGATAAAAAGAATGGCCCGCATTGGTTAGTCATCAGCAATATTGAGTCAATAGAGATAAAAGACGATGAGCTAATAGTGCATAGTAATAATGACAGGCAATTAAGCGTGAGTATTCCTGGTAGTCAAGCTCAATTACACGCTTATATAAGCTGTATACTTACAGCAACAGAGAAGCACCGTATAGTGTTTAAATAGCGTTGATCGTGGTATTAGCCACGGACGTAATGATAGGCTGTCAGCCAATGCTTTTGGCTCAGTATGAAGCAAATTTATAACGCAATGAGGTTGTTATGTTGAAATGGAACGATATTGTTAATTTTGCCAACCATGGCAATCCGACACCGGTTCAAAAAGTAGTTAAAACAGAACAGCAATGGCGTGAACTGTTAAACGAAGAGCAATATTACGTGACCCGTAAAAAAGGCACAGAGCGACCAAATAGTTCAACTAGTTGCACACTATTAGAACCGGGAAAGTACGTATGTGTGTGTTGTGACAACCTACTGTTTGATGCGGATGAAAAGTTTGATAGTGGCACAGGATGGCCTTCATTTACACAACCTGCAACGGTTGATGCGATAGGGTATGTAATGGATAACAGCCATGGCATGGAGCGAGTTGAAGTTGTTTGTAATGTGTGTGATGCGCACTTAGGGCATATTTTCCCTGATGGCCCACTTCCTTCCGGCTTGCGCTACTGTGTAAACGCACTGGCAATGAAAAAGCTCTAGGGCCTGTTGGCCTTCCAAGGTTAAATTTGCAGCAGTCTGTTTGGTATTTAGGCAAGGCAGAGCCTATGTGGTGTGGTT
The DNA here is from genome assembly GCF_030407915.1 of Pseudoalteromonas sp. APC 3250. Lineage (NCBI taxonomy): Bacteria > Pseudomonadati > Pseudomonadota > Gammaproteobacteria > Alteromonadales > Pseudoalteromonadaceae > Pseudoalteromonas > Pseudoalteromonas sp. APC 3250. The sequence continues at coordinate 2,893 of NZ_JASDCM010000016.1, read as the reverse complement.
ATTCCCCATAAATGGGCGATAACTTAGCATCAATTCCAAACAGGCGCTGCCCAAAGGGTTCTGCCAAAGGACGATTAACTCTTTGTTGCCTACATGGATGTAGGTAAGGGGCGTGAGCAGGACGCGGAAGCTTTGCTCGGCTTTTACTTATTCTTACATGGATGTAAGCCAATAGAATAACGCAGGAGCAGTTATCGAGCCCACTAGGTTACAAACCTCACGCTGCGATTAAATCGTCCCTTGCTTGAACAAATTTTAATCCGCAAATGTCAACAGGCCCTAGCTAATCTCTAGTTTCATTTCTTTAGCAATCTGAAGTAGTTTATCGAACCGCTCTGATTGCTCTTCTGCTAAGGGTGATTTTTTTAATAGTTTAAAGCACTTTTGAGCCAATAGACTATTGAAAGAGCCCCCCTGTTTTTTTGATTTATCCACTAAACACTGTAATAAGTTAAGCGCAATACTTGGGTTGTGTGGCATGACCCTAAAGGCTTGACTGAATGCCTCTAAAGCAACATTTAACTGGCCACGCTCAAACTGTTTAACTGCATGATTGTTAAGTTCCTTCGGCCCCATTTTAATATCACGTCTTTCACTTTGCTGTTGCTGTATATAACGCAAGTACGTCGCGTCGCTCCTACTTGGGTGGCGTTCGCAATGATCAATAATTTGGCTAAATAGCGCTTGCGCCTTCTGATGAAAACCTAATTCATGTAATGCTTTTGCTTTATCTAGGGCACCATCGACTGAACGTATTTGAGTATCGCTGTCATCAAGTTGTTCAATCAACTGTTTCGCTTTTTTATGTTCATCTTTTAAATAATAAAGGCGTGCATTGAGCACATCGATTTGAGTTTGTGCATTACTGGTTGGGAATTGTGTTTTTAGCTCATTAATATATTTATTTGTTTGACGGGAGATTCTGTTTATTTGGTCAGTTTGATCTGTGGTTAGTGCAAAATCAATCCCAGCACGAGCGGCATTTAAATAAATGTCTGGGCTATCATGCATAGAGTACTTAGCAAAAGTGGCAATATCCTTTTGAGTTAAGTAGCTGGTTTCATAATCTCTATTAATGAGAGATACGCTGTTCAGTGACTTTTGACGGTCTATATTACGTGGAGCAATATGGGCCGCTTGGCTTAAAAAGTCTTGGGCTAAATCAAATTGGTTTAGTTTTATTTCTAAACGGCCTAATAAGTCTAATGCAACTAGTCGTGTTTCATTACGTTCAAGCATAGTTTTAAGCATGCGTTGAGCCAAAATATGCTCATTGTTAGCAATTAAGGCTTCTACTAATCCTACTTTTGCCCATGCAAATTTTTGAATATTCAAAACTGATTTAAAAAAGTCTTTCGCTTCTTGGTTTTGTTTTAGCGCCAGTAAAATATTACCTTTTAATCTAAGCAGAATAGGGCTGTATTTATTACTTTTATCAAGCTGAGCATTAATTTGTTTTAATGCTTTAGACTGGTTATCGTCATCAATTAAAGTGTATATAGCTTTTAAGTCGCTTTTGCGTTTGAGAATACGCTCTATGCGCACTCTTAGCTCTTGTACAGAGAAAGGTTTTACTAAAAAGTCATCGGGTTGAAGTTCTAACACACTGTGAACTAACTCTCCGCTAGTTTCCGCAGATGTAAAAATAAACCCAGTAGAGTGTTTTATTAATGCTTTAGCGCGTAATTCTTCATAAAGCTGGTAGCCATCTTGGCGTTTGCTTAGATTAAAAGAGCAAATTACCAAGTCAAATTCTTCATGTAAGCATTGTTCTTTTGCCGCTAGAGCATGATCTGCAAAACGCATATGTCCAAAGCCAATTTTTTCGAGCGACTGTTTCATGTAGCTTTGAGCAAGTGGCTGCTCCTCTACAATCAGTATTTTTGCTTCATTAAAAATATTTTTAGACATTGGCTTAAGCGTAATTGAATTTAACACAGACTATAATCAACAGTTTAGACGCTTACAAGGTAATTTAAAGATTCGCTTCGAAGATGAGAGCTTATTAAGCAAATTAATTCTAAAGGTTTATATTTTTATCTTAAAAGAGCTAAAAACCCATTTAAAGTAAATGGATAGCACGCGTAATAAAATAAGTTTAAACAAAATGATTTTGGAGATAATAAAACTCGGAAGATAGGTTTTTGGCATGTGATTGGTAATACTGATTTTTTGAAACCGAAGAATTGCTTGATAACGAATTTCTAAATGGCAATTAATGCTGAACATGAACTAAAGGAGTGGAAGATAATGAATATTAAAATGGAAGGTGATACTGGAAGATTTAGATTTTTGTAATATGCACCATTCAAAGAATGGTGGGTCGTACTGGACTTGAACCAGTGACCCTCGCCTTGTAAGGGCGATGCTCTCCCAACTGAGCTAACGACCCATATTACAACTTTAAAACATGACTATTAACATAATAATAGATTTTATATGTGGTGGGTGATACTGGACTTGAACCAGTGACCCTCGCCTTGTAAGGGCGATGCTCTCCCAACTGAGCTAATCACCCACATATAAATTAAAACGCTACTATTAAAATAAATAGTACTGGACTTTAACCAGTGAACTTCGCCGTTACTTGTAAATAGCGGTAATGCTCTCTTTTTCTAACTGAGCTAATCACCCATTTAGATATCTTGTAATATGCACCATTCAAAGAATGGTGGGTCGTACTGGACTTGAACCAGTGACCCTCGCCTTGTAAGGGCGATGCTCTCCCAACTGAGCTAACGACCCATATTACAACTTTAAAACATGACTATTAACATAATAATAGATTTTATATGTGGTGGGTGATACTGGACTTGAACCAGTGACCCTCGCCTTGTAAGGGCGATGCTCTCCCAACTGAGCTAATCACCCACATATAAATTAAAACGCTACT
>NZ_JASDCM010000015.1:0-92708 GCF_030407915.1 Pseudoalteromonas sp. APC 3250 | reverse complement strand
TATTCATGCTGTTGTGTGGTAACAAGCCTAATTGCACGTTCACGAAATTCTGATGTATAGCGATTTGATTTTTTCATAGTTCCAGTTTCTCAAGTTATTGAGTCTCTGGCAAACACGGGGCGATTCAGACTCGAACTGGGGACCTAACGATTATGAGTTGCAAAACAAAGACTTACTACGAGTTACTTTTTGATATAACTATTTACTAATTTTCATAGCTATATCATGGTGTTATTGAATAAACCCTACCTCTGATGCATAAATCATTATGTATTTCAGAACGTTAAATTTTACGTTCAAAGTAGCACAGAGGTAGCACCAGATGTCAGACACAAAATTTCGCTTCACAGAATTATCGCTTGAAAAGATAGAATCAAACGGTAAACGCACTCGCTATTATGACAATCTATTGTCAGGACTCATTTTAGATGTAGGCGTAGCTGGTAGAAAATCATTTAGAGTCTATAAAAAGATACCAGGGCGAGACACCCCTATTAATGTCACCCTTGGGTACTTTCCATCAATTGCACTTGATGATGCAAGGCGGATGGCTAAAAAAGTAATGGCAGATATTGCTGAGGGTATAAACCCAAATGATCTTAAGCGCCAATTTAGAGCGGCTTCTATTACCCTCAAAGAAGCTTTTGAGTCATATATTGAATCTAGAGATCTTAAGCCTATAACTGTAAGAGGTTATCAACAAAAAATAGATTGCTACCTACCTGATTGGCATAACAAGCGCCTAGCCGATATAAATCAAACAATGATTTTAAAGCGCCAACGAGAAATCACCTCTAGAAGTCCTGCTCAGGCAAATTATACCATGCGCCTAATGCGCGCTTTATTTAACTTTGCTAAAGCTGAATACAAGTCTTCAGAAGGTCGCTCACTATTTCCAGAAAACCCTGTAGATGCTCTTTCTGAAAAACGTAGTTGGAATAATATAAAACGTAAAACAAGACGGCTGCGCCGTTCACAGCTAAAACCTTTTGTAGACGCATTATACGAAGTTAGAAATGAAGCTGCCAAATATCGTCAGAATAGCCGCATTGCTTTTTGTGATTACCTAGAATTTTTAACCTTTTCAGGCCTAAGAAGATCAGAGTTACTGCAACTTCCTTGGTCACAAGTACACCTTGAAGATAGGATATTTATTTTAGAAGATACAAAAAATGGCTTAGATGTCGAGTTCCCTATTACAGATCGATTAGCTGAGATATTTAATCGACGAAAAGAATATAAGGTATCTGACTATGTGTTTGGTACAAATAGTAAAAAAGGCTACCTGACTGATCCTAAGAAAACGTTAAAACATGTATGCCAAATTGCAGGAGTAAAAATCACTTCGCATGATTTACGCCGCACATTTACATCAATGGCTGAGAGTAGCGGAGTATCAGGATACCTCCTGAAACGCCTTCTAAACCATATTACAGATAAAAGTGACGTGACTGCTGGCTATTTAATTTTAACTGCTGAGGAGCTCAAAGAGCCCGCAGAAAAAGTAACAGAAACAATAGCCAAATATGCAGGTTTGATTGAACAAAAGCCTAACGATCAAATGAGAAAAATGAAAAGTCTGTTGGCCAACTTAACTAAGGAACAAAAAGTTGAGCTGATGAGCACTTTGTTAAGTTGATATTTATAAATTTCTTCTAAATCAAAAAAGTCCCTATACGGGACTTTTTATTAATTATCGTTGACCTACAGGTGCTTTGTTTACTACCTGTACTTGAGAGGAAATTGCTCGCTCAATAACTTGATTATAAACTCGCTTTTTCTCACTTGAACTTGAGTCAAGTACAAAGTCTGAAAGCTTAGAATTTTGAGCTTGCTTTGGCTTTAATAAATTTGAAAACATAGGTACTCCTAAAGCTCGTTTTTTGAGCTGGACGGTGATTCTATCAGGCTCTGTAGATCTTCTCTAGTGAATTTTTCATCTAAATGATGCTCAATTGCCTGAACGTTATCATGATAAAAACGTGTTCGACCCTTATTATTCTTAACCAATAAATCTACTTTAATTTGACTTCCAAACTTTAATTTAAGTTCCTTGATAACATTTTGTGATGCAAAAAATTGATCTATAAAAGTATTTGGTAAAATTCTACGCCCTTCTAACTTCTCTCTGGCTTCAACAAATTCCCATGCATACTCTGGCTTTTGGTACACAAACAAAATAAGCACTTTTCGACCTTTACGAATAGAACGCTCAATATTTTTTTCTGCAACATCATAACTTGCCAAGGTACCATCTAACAAAAATGACTGCTTGTTTTTAAAAGCATGATCAAGTGTTCTCTCAACAATAAAAGATACAGCACGATGAAATAAATAAGAGTTATCACCTGTATAACCAGGTATTAGTTCTCTTAACTCATCTGGATCAAGCCTGAGTACATTATCAGCACCAATTTCTTCTAAAAAAGCTTTTGAAGCTTCAGTTTTTCCTGCGCCAGGCGAGCCTGCCATAAAAACAGAAACCGGCCTGTTATCGGGAGGAAACCGATCTTTATCTGTTAACTCGCGAGCTATACGAGTCCTATTATTTTTAGCATAGGCAATTGCCTGTCGCTCTAATTCTTCTGGTGTCATATGAAGCCTTATGATTCTCTATTCATTATGTCACTTAAGTGCCTATTAGCAAGTGATTCAAATTCTGAATATACCCTATGAGTTTGGGCAGCCTCTTCTCGTTTTTCTTTTGGTGCATTAGCTCTTTGCCTTTTTTCGAAGAAGTCATCAGGGAGAGCGATTCGAACCAGGTCTTCAATTCGCTTTTTTGGCTTAAAATTATGCTTTGTGCTTGCAGAAGAGAGTGCAAACTTTAAAGTTCTTTTTTTATCAATGATAAGATAAAGAGTCATCCCCACAGCCTTGTATAACTGAAGGTCTTTAATATAAGGCAGGTTCTTCATGTACTTTTCATACTTATAAGTTTTTTTATTCACAGTTAAGTGTCCTTAATAATAAGATTTTTGGATATTGAGAATTTAAGGTATTAAGCTGAGAGCTAGAGGCCTTGATAGTAAAGGGCTGCACTGGTACTACTGTCCTTCAGTGACAAACTTTTGCACGCCAGTGACAAATATTTGGTTCTCAGTGACATAAAACTGTTCGCCAGTGACAAACTTTTGTCCGCCAGTGACATTACTAGCAACTACTTATACATAATTTTTAAGCAGCTATACACTAGCCTCCTCTACCGCGAAGTAGATAGTTGTTAGGTGGAATGACTATACCTTTATCCTTTTTATCTAAACGGATGCCTGAGTGAGGATGGCATTCAAGAATGAAGTCTAAAGCGCACAAAAATCGCCGCTTGAACCTACTCAGAGCAAGCCTGTCTAGGTAGGGAAAAACATCTTTGTGGAGGGTCCCACAAGGGACAAAAACAATTTTTTCACGTCCATAACCTCGTCGTATGAGATACAAGTAGAGATCATGGGCGAGAACAATGTCTTTAGCTCGAGCAAGTTGAAGGAACCTTAAATCAATGGGAATAATGCTTTTATCATCAGCTATCAGCGCCTTAAAGCTGTTCGAGGGGGTATAGAGAACCTGTTTATATTTAGCATTGAAATAGCCAATACCATACTCATCGTTGATCAAATTATCCGCCTCAGCGAAAAATCCCCTTCTTCGCATTCTATCTTTTGATTTATTAGTCGGGACAACTGTAAATGTCGTATCAAATACTCTTTCGAGAGAGAGTAAAAAATTAGCGTATGTGCCACCTGATATACTGTCTTGTCCTGTTATTTGCTGAAATAGCTCACTTACAGATTTGGCTATGACGTATGAGGGAAGCTCTGGCCTTCTACTGATTTGTGTTGTTAGGTGAGCAATGATCAACCTTGCATAGTGACCATGAGGCAAAATTTGAGGACTGCTCAACATTACAGTTTTGTATTTGCCAAAGCCTTTGACAGTGGATTGCTCAAGCTTTTTAAGGGGCAAAATACATGGGTCTATCAAAAAGGCTGGGTATGAACCAAAAGTTCGCTCTTCTATAGGGCACTTTGTAATTATCTCTATGTTGTTATGAGAAAGGGCCATTAGTAATGAACCTCCCCGCAGCGAATTAAAGGCTGCGTTTCAATCCAGTGGTGGAACTCTGATATAGGAAAGAGTGTTTTACCACCTTGCTTTATATAAGGTGGCATTGAATGACACGCTTTCGCTTGCCTGTTCTCACTTAGCTTGTTGTATAGGGTCTGCTTAGAGCAGCATAAAGCTATAGCAACTTCATCTGCTGTATAAAATTGAGGTTTAATTTTTGGCATAAAGCACTCCGGTTACTTATATATGGAATGCCTTACTATTATGGGAATAAATTTACCGTTGTCTCAGAAAAACCCCCCTGACTTTTCCGGAGCTTTTTTCAAATAGCTTAATCATGGACAAAAAAGCTACTAAAGCTACTAAAGCTACTAAAGCTACTAAAGCTACTAAAGCTTTAGAGGATAAAGGAGGTTATTTCTATTAAAAACTACTATTTATCACTAAAGTCAGTATATTTAGCTAAGGTATCTAACTGACAAGTTCTGCAACCAAGTAGCAAACAAATTAATCAGTTGACTTTAAGGAGAGAATAAATTGGCAAAAGGAAATGCACAGCATAAGTTTTTTGAGTTCCTTCAAAAAAAGCAAAAGCAAGCAAAACACTTTACGAAAAATGAAGTTATTGAAGCTACTGGTTGGAAGCCAAATACCTTCAATACTTATTTCGGTAAAGGACAGATAACTCAGTTTGTTACGAAGATCAGTGATGACACATATGAATCATTAAATACACTAGATATTAATTTTACTGAATTTAAAAAGCGTCTATCTCAAAGCAAACACTTTCAGGAACTTGGCCATAAATGTAGATCTAGCCTTGCAAAAGCTCTTTTAAAAAAATCTAGAGACAATATGATGCTGGCCTTAGAGTTATATAACCGGCCTTCTTTAGAAAACAAGCTAGATGGATTCGTGATGCTATTTTGCACATCATGGGAGCAGTTGCTCAAAGCTATAATAATAGAGCTGAATGGCGAAGAAAGTATTTATAAACCTGCCCGAAAAAGAGGTTTTAAAGAAACCATTTCGCTTAGAGAATCCTTAAATAAACTCTTTAAAGAAAACAATCAAATTAGAAAAAATATAGAGCGTATAGCCGATTGGAGAGATAATGCTGTACATTTGTTGATGCCCGAACTTCAAGGGCTTGCTTCAAGAATATTTCAATCAGGTGTTTTAAATTATTCATCTGAATTTGAAAAATTTAGTGAGACTGCATTTCTAAACTCTCAACACAGCGGCATGTTATCACTAGTTGGTGATTTTAAGTTACCTCCGGCTTCCTTACTTAAAACTTACTATGGAAATGCGGCAGATGAAATATTAGAGCTAGCCAAAAATACTGAAGAAGAAATTTCAAAATCAAATGATATTGAATTTGCGATCCCAGTCAATGTTTCACTTGTTTATGCCAAAGATGGGGACACAATAATCGCAACAGCGAATGGTAAATCAGCTGATTTGCAAAATTTAAAGAATGCTCTGGTTGTAAATAAAACAGTGAACCCTGAACAGTCACACCCTTTAACTCAAGCAACAGCTATTGCTGCTATTAAAAAAGGCTTAAAAGAAAAGTTCGATAATGCAAAACTAACTAAATGTTTAGTATCTAGATGTCAAAAAACAGGTGAAATGAACTTCAATACCAACTGTTTTCAGGCTTGTTTGCATAAATTAAAATGGAAAAAAGAGAATAATGAATTTCACTACTTTCAATCTTTGGCCAACAAACATATTTTTTCATATGAGGCTGTTAATGAAATAATAAAACGAATCACCCAAGATGATAACTTTTTAATGCAAGCCAAAAAAAATTTTAATAGCAAATAAGTAAGGGCTATAAATCTGCTTTTCTTATTTACATTTAAGATGAAACAAAACAGCGAAGAAGCTCACAAGACTTAGAATCAAAGCGCAACCAGCGAGTGCAGGAGCCATATTTAAATTCTACCTTCTTTTATTGCTGTGAAAAGGTCATTTTTCAGCGTGTCGTAGCGTCGAGTAGCGCGAATCGCTAACACCATTAAAATCCACATTTGAAACCATTCGTATAATGTCATAACAGCAATCTCTGCTAATGCTTTGCACTTGAGTATAGAAAAGATCCTTCCCAATTACACAAAGCAATAATCCACTCACTAATATTTTGTTGCTTCTGCTCATTACAGCCCATGAAAGGAAAAGTTATTTTTTTGCTTCGAGACTTAAAATGACTGAAAGGCTCTAATCTAATATCCCAAACCTCACCCATTTCATTTGTCACGTCGAAAGCCAGCGCTTTTTGAGAAATCAGAGCAAAAAAGATTTCCTGCTCTGATTGCACTTCTTTCTCAAATGATAGCCCTAACGGTTCACATTCAGCTTCGATACCAGCTAAGCGGCTTTGAAACTCAGCTACTACAGGGATGAATGGCCTTAGCTCAACATTTTTGTATAGATCTAAAAGTAACATACATTGCTCCTTAAAATTAGGCATGCCTAATTTTGATCACTGTCCTATTCTTTAAGTGATTAGTAATAGGTGTCGTAAAGTTCACCACGTGATTGTGCATCCTCCGCCTCTTCACGCGACATAAATTCACCATCAGCGATAATATTGCCCATACCATCATTCAATTGTTCTAGTTGCTCGCTTTCTTTCGACGACTGCTCATCGCTTGTAAATATACTTACCAGCAAGTAAATCGCCCCGACTAATACACACACAAATGTTTCAAGCATATTCATTCCTCTTAACTCAATTTGCAACACAAGCATAAAACTAAGCATTCCTTAGTATCTAGATTCAATTAAAGCTAAGAAACTCTTAGTTTTCAAGCTAAGAACAATAAATAATGAAAACTAATGACGAATCACCATTTCCAAAACGTTTAAAAGAGGCAAGAAAAGCCAAAGGCTTATCGCAAAAACAGTTAGGGATTTTAGCTGGCATGGATGAGTTTGCGGCATCGGCAAGAATGAACCAGTACGAAAAAGGCGTACATGCCCCAGACTTTAAAACAGTGAAAGCACTTGCTGATATTTTAGAAGTGCCAACGGCGTATCTGTATTGTATCGAAGATAAATTGGCTGAAAATATATTAACTTGGTCTGTGAGCTAATAAACTTAGGCATAGTAATTTTTAAAAGGAGTTTTAATGAGAAAGCCCACGCTCTCATTTTGGTTGTTAATTTTAGTCATTCTACTCGCTGTAACATGGGCCTTTTTTCCCGAAGAGAACTTAGAGCCAATAATTGTTTTAATGTTAGCAATCGTTAGTATATTTCCTCTCGTCCGAAGTGACTTAATTCCTTGGTTTGAACACATCAAACTTCAGCAGAAAAACTTCAAAAGCTTATCTGGTTCAAGCAAGATAAACGCGAGTGAATCAACATTTAGTAAAATGTTCGATGGTACACCATTGGAGCTCAAGCTCGTTAAGCAAGGGTTTCATCAGTATCCTACAACGATCTGTGCTTTCTTTGAACAAACTGATTTTCGGTTTAAAGCTTATTTTGATAAAGGGTTGTCGATTGAATTACACAAGTTCTTTGATGTTGGTTATGAAAAAGTTGATGAACCTCCCATATTTCCTAAAAAGACAAATGAATACATCGTTGCTCAATTTGATATTGATGGTGATGGAGTAGATGAATTGGTATTAGGGATTATTGATTACGAGGATATATTACGCAATGTACAGCTGACTATTTATAAATATCACCCGCCTCTGTTCACCGAAGACTTGAATCGAGCGCAGAACTGGCAACACCTGGGAACGCTCACTGCCTACGGAATTGTAGGTGAAGTAAAAATAGAGTTAAAAAGTAGGGCTGTGTGTATTCCTAGGAACCATAGAGGCTTTTATTATAAGTGGACACTTGCTGACAATAAATTTATAGACATTGGAGACTATTAAATTAGGCATGCCTAATTTAATAGCCTCAAAAATCATGTACTGTGATACTTCACATGTTTAATGATCAGCTCCCCAAATATGTATAAGTAATACTAAACCGCTCATGTCCAAGCTCACAGCTAATTATCATTCGCGCCTTGTAATCTAGTTCCCGCTCTTTGCCTATTAAATGCATACGTCGTGGCCCACCATTAGCGGGGCATTGCCAACCAGTTAGTTCTAGATAACGTTGACGGGCATAGTGATGGCGTAAGCCATGATTTTTGCTAAGGCCTACCTTATTAGTTTCACGCTCATAGCGGCGCATTTGATCTACGTAGCGGTCTGTCGCGCGAATTAATGATGAGCGTGTAAAAGAGCGAATTTCATCAAGCAGAGAGCGCTGTGACTCTTTTAGAGTAGGTAAGGTGCGGGGTTTACCACCTTTAGTCCATGAGCCTTTTAAGCGGATATAATTACCTTGATCTGCATAGCTGACATTGAACTTTATTGCCTCCTCTCGGCGTAGCCCGAACTCTTGTTGTAAGCGCAGTGAAAACCTTACATAAGGGCAATTAATCTGGGCATGCTTCTGCATATCTAGCTCTTTGGATTTACCCAGAGGACTATTGCGTACCTTATCAATACCGTATTCATCATTAGTACGACCGACTACATTACGTTTACCGACTTTGTCTGCCCACCATCTAATGGCCGACATTCGATTTTTGATAGTCTTGTTTGCAAGCTTTTGATCTTGCCAATGCTTTACTAAAGCATTTACGTGTTTAGGTTTTAACCCTTTTGCATCTTTTAACTTAAAGCCAAAACCATGAAGCTGTTTTGCAACAAGATTAAAAATGCTCTTTCTATTTTGGCGAGTAGCATGACTCCGCTCTTTGTTATTAATGTTTAACTGGTTTAGTGAATATCCCAACTGGCTCATATCAATTCCTTAAAATTAAAGTGGAAGATAGAAAACCAAAACCGAAGATCAGGGGGCGTAAGCCAATAAAGGTAAGTTTTAAAGCCACTTAGTTAGTACGTAACTAACGAAGTTGTCATAAGACACATCGGCTGGCTGATCTAAAGCAAACAAGCAAAGCGGCGCTGAGTCTGTTGATTCAAGACGCAGACTATAGTGGTTTTGGTAATTATTAATCTGGCTCTGTTGAGCCTGACAGCTACGGTTGTAGCTCCTCTTGACGTGTCGAGGGCAGTTGGGAAACGCCCGTTTTCTTGTTTGCTCAAAGTGAGCTAGTTCATATTTAAATTAGCATATTAATCTTAGATTGCAAGTAGCTATTTTTTCTAGTGGATGCCCTTCCCTCTTCTAGCCTTTTGATTTTGCGGTTGGATAATAGGTCTCAAGGCATCATGAGCAGTGGCCTTGAGGTAGGCGACTCTGTAAGTCGTCCCTACCTCTTCGAGTAGGTACGACTTAATTATTGATTAAATTACTAGTAACTATAGAATGAGACTTATAAATCAAATCTTAAGGACAAAACGATATTGAAAGGATGGCAAAAAATTAATGGATCTGACACGGTCATTATTTTCATTCACGGACTATTTTCGTCCCCTGAATGCTGTTGGAAAAATAAAGCTACTGATACTTTCTGGCCTAATTTAATAACGCAAGATAGTCGTTTTAAAAACCCTTCTGTTTTTTTGGCCCAATTTTATACATCACCAACTTCTAATGACTATGGTGTCCAAGAGTGTGCTGAAGAAGTGAAAGGTCAGCTTACTAGGGTTGATGTATTTGGTAATAGAGCTCCAATAACATTCGAAAAAGTAGTTTTCGTTACGCATAGTACTGGTGGGATTGTAGCTAGGTACATCTTAGAACAAGAGTGTGAACTTTTCAGGGACAAGCGAGTAGCTTTATTCTTAGGTGCTTCTCCATCTTATGGTTCAAAGATTCCTTTCCTTGCTAGAGCTTTATCAAAGTTAACAAATCACCAACTCTCGTCTGAACTAACTTGGGGAAGTGAAATTTTGAAAGATCTAGATGGCCGCTTCCGTAAATTCTTAGATAGTAAAAAAGTCAATATTTGCGGAGTTGAAGCTGTAGAAAACAAAGCTCCATTTAGAATACCTTTTACATCAAGACGTGTGGTAAATAAAGAATCTGCTGTAAGATATTTTCACAGTAAAACAATCCCTAATAGCGATCACTCTTCAATTGTTAAGCCTAATGGCAAGGAGCATCACTCTCACGAGTTACTACTTGATCTACTTGTCAAAAATGAATTCCTATCTAAGTATAATGATGTAGGCCTTGAAAATAGCCCGGTTTTGTTTGATCGCTATGAACTTAAACATGAGCCTTATTATTTTGAAAGAGAAGAAGATCATAAGCTAACATTGATGCTATCTCATTATAGTTTGTGGGTTTGTGGTGAATCAGGAACGGGTAAAACATCTTCAATCCTTAGAGAACTTTTCAGACGAAATGTTAATTTCAAATATATTTCATTAGCATCGTGTTTAGAATGTAGTTTCCATGAAATTTTCGATGCTATTTTGGAACAAATGGCACCTGAGTTAATTGATTGCATTCCGACTTCTAATATAAATAGTTCAATTAGTAAAATTTCTGAAGTGATTGATAATGAGGTAGTAAACGGAAGCTACTTCTTATTTATTGAAGAAATTCCAATCAAAAATATACCTATGTTTAATCAATTTGCAGAATACTTGTTTTCTCTTATTACTAAAATAAATGGTGGTTCAAACGTTAGGATTATTCTTTCGTCCATTTTTCAGCCAAATAACGAATTTAGTGCTGAACAAGAAAAGGTATCAGAGAGGCTAAAAATTTTAGAGTGGCCTCGCTGGGAAAATAAAGATATAAGCCAACTAATCGAGCTAATTAGATCCAACTTAGCTCCGGATAGCTCTCTTGATTTCTGTGCTAGTGAATTAAACGGTAACCCTAGAAAAGTAAAAGAAAAATTTAGAGAAAAGTTAATGGAGATTGGATATGAATAATAATTACGATAATGATAATAAAAAGCTAGGTCCATATACCATTATACCTTCTCATCTATACGTTGAAAGAAGTGCTGACACTCAAATAAAACGACTTTTAAATGATATGGGGAGACCAGGTTATATCTTAGTAGCACGGCAGATGGGAAAAACAAACTTACTGTTAAATGCAAAAAGAGAACTTGAAACAGATATAGATATTTTTGCGTATATAGATCTCTCTAATCGATTTGAAACAGACAGAGAATGCTTTCGAAATATTATTGATAAAATTATTGATAGTAATTTCGATAAGCTCAAAGAAGTCGAATCAAAAATAGAAGAAAGCAGAGTTGGTTCAAAGTTACCCGCGCATAGGGAACACGTCAGAGAGCTTAGATTAATATTATCTCAAATAAAAGGTAAATTGATAATAAATCTTGACGAAATTGATTCACTTACAGCAGCTGACTATTCAGATAAAATTTTCGCTCAAATAAGAAGCGTCTTTTTTGAAAGAGTTAATTTTATTGAACTTGAAAGACTAAATTACATTCTTTCAGGTGTTGCTGAACCAAGTGATATAATTAAAGATAAGTCCATATCACCTTTTAATATAGGCCAGAAAATACTTTTAGGAGACTTTACTAGACATGAGTTTGATAACTTCTTAGTAAAAGCGTCTTTACACGACAAACTCAGCGAGAATATGAAAGATAGAGTCTATTATTGGACAGGGGGGAACCCTAGGCTAACTTGGGAGGTACTATCTGAGGTTGAGAACATTGTTTTAGATGATATAGAAGTACAACCACAGGATGTTGATAAAATAGTTCAGGAACTCTACCTCAATAATTATGACCGCCCTCCAATTGACCATATTCGCTCTTTAATGATCTCAAGCCCAGAGCTCAGGGAAGGTGTTTTATCAATATATTACAATAAATTAGAGCAGCTCACTGATTCTGTAAAAAGTAAGCTGTACCTCGCAGGAATTTTGAGCTCTGACTATGAAAAAGGTTCTCTATGTATAAAAAACAAAATTATCGAACGCTCATTGAGTTTGGACTGGTTGGTTGAAGTAAATAAAAGTAAAAAAGTTTCACTAAGTAAAGCTGAAGAGTATTTCGAAAATAAAGAGTATGAACAGGCAAAAGAACTTTATAGAAAGTTGTTGAAAGAAGGTGCAGTTCAAAGTGACAAGTTAATAACCATATATAACAGGCTTGGGGCTTGCTATTTTTTGCTTGGCGAATATGGGCAAGTAATTGCCACATATGAGGAGAACATGCTTGATAAGGAAACTTGGCCTGCTTTGTATGTTGAGCAGTTATACATGCTTGCATGTAGCTACTTTCAAGAAGGCATGGGATCTGAAGCTCAGGTATGTGTGAATGAACTATCAACCCTAAAGACTGGGGCGCTAGAAAAGCATATCAAGTTGTTGCAAACCAAAATAAAATTACAAAGAGGTATAATCGACGCGGTAGATATAGAAGTCGAATTGGAAGCCTTTATTGCTGAGAATGATGAAGGTAAACCAAGTGAAGTAATATCCTCAAGTTACTTTACCTTGGGGAAACTTAAAGCAGAGAGTAGCCCACAAGATGCCTTTAATAATTTTATTTTATGTAAGAAGTATTGTGAAAGTGAAAAACATAAAATAAAACCTTTAATCCATGCCTTGAGCATAATCCCATCGGATTTTGAGGTAATAGGACGTGAAATAATTTCACTTTTTTCGGCGGCTAATATTTTTCTGGACGAGCAGGAGCCACAGGACCTAGACGTTAATGCTAACGATATTTTATTGCTTATAAATACAGCTGATAAACTAGACAGGCGAAGTTATATTGAAGAGCTTTTTAATACGCTATCTCTAAACTGTGTAAAGGAACAGTTAAGGTTCGGTTCTTTTATGCTAAATATTTCCTTATCGATACTACAGCAAGGAAAAATAGAGCTCTCTAAGTATATGTTGAGTTACACATCGGAACTTAATAGAAGCTTGACGACTGCTGATGAAGCGTTTATGGCAAGTAAGTACCTAGCTTTTAGTCATCGACTCCAAGGGAATATACCAAACCAAAAAGCAGAGAATGCTTATTTTAAAGGTGCACAGAATTACATAACGACAGTTGATCAAAATGACATATTTTTGTTTGAAAGAAAAATATTAGACTTAATCAAACTAGGTGAAAATCACAAAGCTAGATCCTATTGTGACCTCATAATAAGCATTGAAGGCATTAACGCGAACATATCCAAAGCTAGGTTGTTAACAATTTTACTTCTAAAAATGCGTAGCCATGTGATTAAAGAAGAGAAAAAAGAAGAAGCTGAAGGTTTGTTAAAGATTCTTAATGAAATAGACCAAGATGAGCTTGCTTTAAAAGACCTAACCAAAGCTGATATCAAAAGATTTAGAAAAGAGGTTAATGCTACAATTGTTCATAACACTGTTGTTAAACAGATTATTAACGAGAGAAAGTATCGTAGAAATGAAGTTGTTGATGTTAAGCATCTAGACTCTGGAGAAATTGAGAGAAAGATTAAGTATAAAAAAGTAATGGAAAAGCACAGAAAACAGCTCTGTGAAATTTTAGATTCAGAATAGTATAGGTATGCGCATCTAAAAGTCAGGGTGTGGCAAGTTGGGTTAAGTCTGTCACACCAGACTTAACTTCAATCTAATAACGTTAACTAGTATTTTAAACGTTTCGTTAAGCATCACTTGAATATTACATAGTAGTGGTCAACTAATTTTGGCCTGTAGTGGTCAACTAATTTTGGTCACAGTTTTAGAATCTTGGTATCTAACCTCAGATTCATTTTTCACAAAACCCTTTAACTCCCAATATCAAATCAGGCAAGATTTGTTCACTCATAGATTGCTCCTTCTCTAACTAAAAACAATCTTGCTTTTGAAAGTTGCACCTCATTTTTACCTGCTACTAAAATATCTTTTTCAATAGTTTGTAATTGTTGCTCAAGCATTAAATTAGCTTCAGCTTGATTTATTCTCCCGAACTTAATCATTGCTGTACGCAGCAACCCTGCTGAATCAAGAAATAGTTTAATATTTTCGATTGCTTGATAAATTTGAATGGCATCAAGCTTTAAGAACTGCTCTTTATCTGAAAGGTACGAGCTAAATTGCTTAATAATTACAACAACATTTTTTAGTTTCTTCTCATAACGTTGGTAAAAGATAAGAGCATCTTTCGGGAGTTCAGCTTGTTGTTCAAATGTCAGATAAGTCTTTGTAAGGCTGTCAATATGAAGCTCTACTAATCCCTCAAAACCAACTATATTTTCGTATGAATGACTATTGTTTTCTCTAATCATATCTTCAAAAATAATTGATATCGCGTGTGAAAAAGTAAACTCATTTTCAGGGATCGGAGTGTCTACTTGAGCTTCTATTTTCTCAAAAAAAGATTGTAACCATGCATTTGCAGCAACCAAAAAACTTAACTGAGATACATAGACATAAGCAATACGATGTTCTAAGTCCTTTTTTATTTTATTTTGGGCTATAACTCTAACTTTAAAACTCAAGAAAGCTGATATTAGGGCTCCAAATAAACCACTTAGTATAGAAATCAGTAGGGTATAGCCATTATCCAATATTGCCTCATATGCTTTAACAGCCAATAAAATAATGACTGCAATGAATCCTTTTTAGTTAGCTCTATTAAAAAGAGACCAAATGCGTACTTTAAAGATATTAATTGCAATATCAATTAATATGATAGGACTATTTTTAATAATTGATTTATAGTGAAAAGTAGCACAGAGGTAGCACAGGGTAATTTCGGTTAGTAGGTATTTACTTGGAAAGCTTTGAAAAGTGGTGGCCCCTCCCAGACTCGAACTGGGGACCTAACGATTATGAGTCGTGTGCTCTAACCAACTGAGCTAAGGGGCCATCTTTGTATAACTGTAAGCAGTTAATTTTTGAAGCGTTTAGCCACAGAGCGACTAAAGCGGGTTGCAGTATAAAAAGTTTTTAGGGGCTTGTCACTAGCAAAAAGCTTTATTTTAACAATCAAGGGGCTAACTGCTCAAATAGTAGGCTTTGAGGTTTTGTTAGTGATGAGTTTTGTAAAACAAATCCATTTATTAATAGCAGCCTGAGTAACTAATACACATACCTTTGGGAGCACTTAGCAACTCAGTATTAAATGTCCTGCTATGCTGCTACATTATTTTTTGGCAATAATGTAAATCGCATGAATTAATCCAGGGAAATAGCCGAGCAAAGTTAGCAAAATATTTAACCAAAAATGCATCCCTAGTCCTACCTGTAAAAACACACCCAGTGGTGGTAATAAAATAGAAAAAATAATTCTAATGATATCCATAATTTAATCCTTATAATGTTAGCAAAGCAAAAAGCCCAGCAGGGCTGGGCTTTAGTATAGTGTATTATTCTGCAATAACAGTTAATTCATCAACTACCTTGCGAACATCTTCAGCGTTTTTAGCAATTTCCATCGCTAATTGCTTTTCAGCATCAGACTCAACTGTACCTTTAAGAGTTACCACACCATTATCGGTATCAACATCAATGTCTGTACCACCTACTTCAGAATCAAATAAGTAACGTGTTGTGATCACTGTAGTGATTTTAGCATCTGTTAAATCACTTTCAGTGTCGTTACCCATCATTTCAGAATCATGCTTCTTCATGTCGGTGTTTTTTACCACAGTTAGACTGTTTTCAACGTCAGTTACACCATCTAGGCTTAGCACGAGTTCTTCAGCAAGCTCTTTATCTACTTCGCTGTTTACTTTACCTGTTAGCATTACCTTGCCGTTTTTTACGTCCGTGTTGATATCAAAGTTATTTAGATTGGTGTTCATAAGCAATACTGTTTCTGCTTTCCCATCAATCCAAGCATCTTTACTTTCGTTTTCCCAACTGCTTGCCTGAGCGCCCATTGCGGTTGTTCCTAATACTAGGGCTGCAATCATAGACTTATTAAATGTTTTCATAATCGTTCTCCTTTTGATTAAAGACACTTAAGCTAATGCGAGCATCGGGCCAACATTTTTTAACCTTTAATTTCAATAGGTTAATTTAAAATAGTAGATATTGGCTTAAACCTACTAAGTAAACATTTACAGACTATTGCGTAAAAGTTTCTCGAATAGCGAAACTTACTAAATAATTGTATATTTGGTTAATCTGTCGTTAATATAATAAAAAATCAAAAACCCAAAATCATAAACCACTGAATTTAAACAATTTAATATTTGGTATAAGGCTTGCTTTGAAATAACCAGCAATCATAAAAGGATAATTTAAATGTCTGTTAAAATTGAAGACCGCCCTATTGAGCAAGTTCGTGAGCAAGTGATTGATCAGCTCATTTATAACTACAGCCATGGTGTTATTTCTGTAGAAGCATTTGAAAGGCGCTTAGACGACGCCATGGCAGCGAGTGACAATAAAGCACTTATGGATCTCGTTGAAGATTTAACTTTAAATACTGACCAGCAATATAAGGCGCAAAAGCACTCTCAGTTTGCACCTAATTATAGCGCGCAGCATGAGACTGATGAAGAGCCACTTACATTAAGAAGCATTCTTGGTTCGAGTGAACGAACCGGCCAATGGGTAGTTCCTCAAAACATTTATATAGAAAACTACATGGGGTCAATCAATCTTGATTTTACGGATGCTATTTTTACCCACCAACATGTCACTATTCACGTTAATTGTTACTTTGGCAGCGAAGAAATATATGTACCAGAGCACGTTAATGTAGTTTCTAAAATGTTTTGTATTTTAGGCAGTTTTGAAAATAAAACAGTGTCACTTAATAAGCGCCAAGGGCCAACGATTCACATTGAAGGAAAAACTGTTTTAGGCTCTGTGGAAGTTAAAGTTAAGCGCACTATTAAAGAAAAATTTATTAGCTTTGCAAATGATCTAAAAACTCAACTTGGCATAAATGGTAAACAGTATTAAATATGCTAAACATTGAATGAAGCCATAATAGTTGGCTTCATACATATTATAAGTCGTTATTTCGCTCACTAGGTACATCACTCATGTACTCTACAAACTCAACTTCAAACCCTGCAGGGTCAATATAATAAATGTTTTTTCTAAATGGATTTACAGCACCTTCTTTACTTATTGCAAAGCCCGCATGTTTTAGGCGCGCTATTACTGCATTTAAGTTATTGGTTACATAGGCAAAGTGTGCCAAACCAATTTGATGTCCTGATAGGTTGCGGTTTTTCCCTTCACCGTGATCGCTTATAGCAATATATTGATCGTTATCACCAAAATGTACCCAGCGCCTTGCTTTACCATACCAAGTTCCTTCCCCCTCACTTCTAATTGACCAATAGGGAAACGCTGCTTGGTAAAACTTAAGCATGGCGTTTATGTCACTAACAACTAAATTTACGTGTTCTAATTTCATAACTTTCTTCCTATTAATTGAATATAGAACATCATAAAACCTCAAGTTAACTTTAGGTAAAGCGCTAATTTACAAATTTATTGTCTGTTTTTATTCCGATAAATATATTGAAAGATCATGGCTGTACAAAAAACACTCACAAGTATTTAGGCTTTATGGTTTACTTTATGGCAAAAACCGCTAAAATACGCCGGCTTAAATATATAAACGTTCTTTTACAACCCAAAGGTAATACCATGCATCCAATGTTAAACATTGCGGTTCGCGCTGCGCGTAACGCAGGCAAGCTTATTCTTCGTGCAAGTGAAGACTTATCAAAAGTTGAAGTGCAACAAAAAGGCACTAATGATTTAGTTACGAACATTGATAAAGAAGCCGAAGCCGTAATTCGTGACACTATTTTACGTTCTTACCCTGATCACTGCATCGTTGGTGAAGAGTTAGGCGAACACAAAGGTAAGGATGCTGATTACCAATGGATTGTTGACCCACTTGATGGCACAACTAACTTCATCAAGGGTATCCCTCATTTCGCAGTATCTATTGCACTTAAAGTTAAAGGTCGTTTAGACCAAGCCGTAATTTACGATCCAATTCGTGGCGAACTTTTTACCGCTTCTCGTGGTCAAGGCGCACAGTTAAACAGCAAACGTTTACGTGTATCTAAAACGGTTGAACTTGCCGGTTCTGTTCTTGCAACAGGTTTCCCTTTCAAACAAAAACACCACTTAGATGCCTATTCTGAAGCGTTTAAAGCATTATTCGTACATACCGCTGATATTCGTCGTGCAGGTTCTGCAGCACTTGATATGGCGTATGTTGCAGCGGGTCGTGTTGATGGTTTCTTTGAAATTGGTTTAAAACCGTGGGATACAGCAGCAGGCGAGCTATTAGTTAAAGAAGCTGGCGGCATGGTTGTTGATTTTGCTGGCGGTAATAACTACAACGTGAGCGGTAACGTTATTTGTGGTGCACCTAAGCTAACACAAGCGATTGTTCGTGAAATGCGCCCAGTATTATCTGAGTCGTTATTACGTTAATCGTAATACCGCACTAAAAAAAGGAGCCGAGGCTCCTTTTTTGCTTTTTGTTAGCCACTTTTTTTACTATTGGATAAACGCACAACAGCGGGTGCAGGCCTTCTTCGATTACAAATAAATAAGTAGCTGTGACGATAACGTTTTGCTTCTTTTTTAGCATCTGTGGCTAATGCCGCTACTTGATGGCTATTTTTACACTGCTGCAGATCCGGCTCAACTAAACCTATCGATAATGTAAGTAAAGGTACAAACTGCTTTTCGCCCTCTCGATTAGTTGCCCAATACCCTTTTCCAGCAATATGCTCTGGCGTAAAAAATACGCGTGACTGCAATTCAAATTGCGTGATAATGGTATGACAAACCTCCACCGCATCTTTTTTTTCAAACACCACCATAAAGTCATCGCCACCAATATGCCCGACAAAGTTAGCGCTGTGCGCACACGCTTTTACAGTCACATCGGCCAGAAGTTTTATCACGCTGTCCCCACTGGCATAACCATACAGATCGTTAAATTGTTTAAAATGATTTAAATCGATATAGGCTAGTGAAAATGGCTGTTTATGTTGCAGACGCTGCTCTATTACTTCACTAATTGCCACATTACCCGGTAACATGGTCAGAGGGTTAGCATGTTGGGCGTGGCGGATTTTTTCAGCGGTAATGTGCTTTAATATGTCCCTGAGCGGTGCCAAACCTAAATATTTATTATTACTTGTGATAACAATATGGCGACGAATATCAAAGTCTTGCTCTGTTATTTGCTGAGAGACAATATCAAGCATTTGATTTTCATCAACCACCAAAGGCTGTTTATCCATTAACTCTGTGACTTCACATTTATCATAAAGTGCATGCCCGTATGGCGCGGCAAACACTTCTGTTAGCTGATCTTTGTGTAACAGCCCTATTGGCTGCTGATTGCTATTTAAAACGGGTAAGCTAATTATGCGCTTGTCTTGCTCAAAAAGCGCATGAGCTTCTTTACAACGCGTGTGACTGCTAATGGCAGGCTGAGCAACAGCAAGCACCCCGATAGCCATTGATTGTTCAAACTTTGACCCTGCTTGAGTCGATGTAAATGCTTGTAACTGCTTACAGTTATAGTCATAGCTTGGTTGTTGGCTGGGTCTTTCTAACAAAAATCCCTGAACATGACTTATGCCTATACTTTTAACTAAATCGAGTTCTTCAGTACGCTCAATTCCCTCAGCAATCACCGCTGTATTTGTTGCCCGCGCTAACACCACAATTGATTTTAGAAATTCTTTTTTAACTTCGCTTTGATCGCAATGATCAATAAAGTAACGATCAATTTTTACAATATCTGGGCATAACTGAGACCATTGCTTTAGACCGGAATAACCTGCACCAAGATCGTCAATAGCAATAGTGAAGCCTAGCTCTCGATAATGAGCAATGGTTTTTAACAGTAAAAAGCCATCATCTACTTTTTCTTGTTCGGTGACTTCAATCACCACACGATTAGCCGCAAGACCAAACTGTTCAATTAAATGTAAGGTTTCGCCTTTAGGGTGGCTCGGATCGAGTAGAATTTTTGGGCTGACATTTAAAAATAACTTCCCTTGTAGATTTAGTTTTACAAAGTTTTCTATGGCGCGAGAACGGCATAAAAGCTCAAGCTCTGAGATAAATTGATATTTATGAGCCGTTTCGAATAGCTTATTTGGCATCGCTAATGGGCTATTTTTAGGGCCTCGACTCAGCGCTTCATACCCAATAATAGATTGCTTAGTTATATCAAAAATAGGTTGGAACAAGGTTGTTATTGCCCCTTGTTGTAAGATTGACTCTAAGGCTTTACGTTGCTCAGTCACTACTAGCTCTGATCAAAATTAAATAAGAGTGATAAAATATCAAGCTCGTATGACAATTATATGTCTTACACGCTAAGCAATAAAAAACCGCTCACAAGGAGCGGTTTTTTAAAAAGGATAATTTAATCTCAATTAAGGCATTGAGTCTAAATCGGCACCTTCTTTTTCAATCACCTCTGGTATTAAATCTTCTTTACTTACGCCCATGGCAATCGCCACCGAGCTGGCAACGTAAACTGAAGAATAAGTACCAATAAATACACCAAATAATAGTGCGGTAGCAAAGCCATGAATAGTTTGACCGCCCCATACAAAGAGTGCAATCAATACTAAAATAGTGGTAATTGATGTAACTAAAGTACGATTAAGTGTTTGCGTAAGTGACAGGTCAATAATTTCAATGGTGTCGTCAATACGTACTTTACGGAAGTTTTCACGGATACGGTCTGATACAACAATGGTATCGTTTAGTGAGTAACCTATCACGGCGAGTATTGCAGCCAAAATAGTTAGGTCAAACTCTAAACCAAGCACCGAGAATAAACCAATCGTAATGATTACATCGTGTAATAGTGCACCCACCGCACCTACAGCAAAGCGCCATTCAAAGCGAAATGCCACGTAAATTAAGATACATATAAGCGCAGTTAACATGGCAAGGCCACCCTGCTCTTTTAAGTCTTCACCTACGCTTGGGCCTACAAACTCAATACGGCGCATTACTACGCTATCATCAGCTTGTTTAAGGGCAGCAATTACTTGGTTACCAATCACTTCTGCTTTTACATCATCACCGCGAGGGGCTAAACGGACCAGTATTTCTTGGCTTGAGCCAAAAAGCTGTACCGATGCATCAGCAAAGTCGTTTTCAGCCAGTACATTACGTACTTTTTTCAGATCAGCTGGTTGTGAAAAACCCACCTCAACCGCGGTACCGCCGGTAAAATCTAAACCGAAATTTAAGCCTTTAACAAAAAGTGACGCCAGCGACGCTATGATTAATAACGTAGAAAAGCCCATTGCCACTTTTCGAAGAGACATGAAACGAAGGGTTTTTCCGCCCAATCTTAAAATTTGCATGTCTGCTCCTTAAATTGAAAGTTTATCAACACGTTTACCACCAATAAATAGGTTGATCACCGCACGGGTACCTACAATTGCTGTAAACATAGAGGTTAAAATACCAATTGCTAGGGTTACCGCAAAGCCTGCAACAGGACCGGTACCAACAGCAAACAAGATAATCGCCGCAATTAATGTGGTGATATTGGCATCAAAAATAGTACTAAAGGCGCTATCGTAACCAAAATGAACCGCTTGTTGAGGGCTACGGCCATCAGCGAGCTCTTCACGAATACGCTCAAATATAAGTACGTTCGCATCAACAGCCATACCCACGGTTAATACAATACCTGCGATACCCGGTAGGGTAAGCGTTGCACCTGGAATTAACGACATTACACCAATAATAAGTACTAAGTTGGCAGCCAGTGCGATATTCGCAACAAGACCAAAACCTTTGTAGTAAATAAGCATAAAGGCCAGTACAAATGCAAAACCTAAGGCTACAGCGGTCATACCTGCTTCAATGTTTTCTTGACCTAGGCTTGGCCCAACCGTACGTTCTTCTACTATTTGAATAGGCGCAACCAGTGCACCCGCGCGAAGTAGTAAACTTAAGTTATGTGCTTCAGCGGGGTTATCAATACCGGTAATACGGAATGAACGGTCAAGACGCGCTTGAATGGTTGCTACGTTAATCACTTCTTCCACTTTAATTGGTGGAAGTGCTTTACCTTCGCTATCTTTTTTACCCGATGGCTTGTACTCAATAAACACGGTAGCCATACGTTTACCAATAGCACGTTTGGTGAAGGCATTCATTTTTGCCCCACCTTTACTATCGAGTTTAATGCTTACTTGTGGACGCTGGTATTCATCTGCACCTGACTGCGCGCCAGTAATATGGCTACCTTCAAGAATAATGCGCTTTTTTAGTACCACAGGATAACCATCACGGCTCATGATCATTTCAGTACCCGGTGGGATACGACCTTGAGCAGCGGCACTTATGTCAGCATTTTCGTCAACTTCACGAAACTCAAGCGTGGCCGTAGCACCTAAAATTTCTTTAGCGCGAGCGGTATCTTGAATCCCTGGTAATTGCACAATAATACGTTCAGCACCTTGGCGCTGAACATTTGGCTCTGCAACCCCAATTTGGTTGATACGATTACGAATAATCGTTTCGTTTTGCTTGATGGCATAGTCACGAATTTCTTTTAGCTTTAGCTCACTCATAGTGGCAAAGAATGCGTTATCGTTACTGCTATCATCAATGTAAACGTTTAATGGGTAACGGCTTTCTAAAAAGCGCTCTGCGGCTTCTTTATCTTCTTCGTTACGCATTTCTACACGCATACGCTCTGAGCCTGCTACACGGCGCACACTACGATAACGTAGTTTTTCTTCGCGCAGGTCGCTACGAAAATCTTGCTCCATTTGCTCAAGCTGATTATCAACCGCAGTGACCATGTCGATTTCCATGGTGAAATGTACACCACCACTTAAATCTAGGCCTAACTTCATAGGATTACCGCCAAGCGACTTTAACCAAGCCGGTTGTGCCGGTGCCATATTGATAGCTGAGATATAATCGTCACTAAGTGAGTTACGCAATAAGTCTTGCGCTTTTAGTTGGTCTTCAACGTTTTTAAAACGAACAAGAATTTGCCCGTCTTCGAGTTTCGTCGATTTAGCGCTGACGTTATCTTTTTTGAGGATTGCGTTTACTTTGTCTACAACACTGAGGTCGACATCGGTGCCTTTAGCGCCAGAAACTTGTATGGCCGGATCGCGGCCATACAAGTTTGGTGAAGCATATAAAAGGCCAATGGCTAACACAGCTAAAACAAGTAAATACTTCCAAATTGGAAACTTGTTTAACACGGGGCCGTCCTTATTATTTTTATAGCGACTTCATTGTGCCTTTAGGCAGTACAGCAGATACTGCTGATTTTTGTACAGTTACTTCTGCTTGCTCATTTAATGAGATCACGATGAAGTCTTTATCTTCAGCAATTTTTACGATTTTACCCACTAAACCACCTTGGGTTAGCACTTCATCGCCTTTTGCCATCGCGCTCATTAAGCTTTTATGCTCTTTTACGCGCTTTGCTTGCGGGCGGTAAATTAAAAAGTAAAAAACCAAACCAAAAATCGCTAACATAATTAGCATTTCCATACCGCCGCCTGCTGCAGGTGCGCCAGCGCTTGCATGTGCGTTTGAAATAAATAAACTCATAATACTTCCTCTTTAATTTTTAAATTTTAATTTGTTGTATCAGCTAGCTCTGGCACTTCTTGGCCTCGGCGAGCGTAAAAATCGTGTACAAATGTCTCTAGTTGACCTTCGCTAATAGCATTACGCAAACCTTCCATAACACGTTGATAGTATCGTAAGTTATGGATAGTGTTTAGTCGTGCGCCAAGAATTTCGTTACATTTGTCTAAATGATGCAAATAAGCACGCGAATAATTGTTACAGGTATGGCAATCACACTCTGGATCAAGTGGGCCAGTATCTGTTTTATGCACTGCGTTACGGATTTTTATGATGCCAGTAGTAATAAATAAGTGACCGTTACGTGCATTGCGCGTTGGCATTACACAGTCAAACATATCTATACCACGGCGAACCGATTCAACTAAGTCTTCTGGCTTGCCAACACCCATTAGGTAACGCGGTTTGTTTTCTGGCATTTTATAGGCACAATGATCAAGAATATTAATCATTTCATGTTTAGGCTCACCCACCGATAAACCACCGAGTGCATAACCATCAAAACCAATCTCTTCAAGGCCCGCTTGTGATTGTGCACGAAGCTCAGGATACATACCGCCTTGAATAATACCAAACAATGCTGATGGGTTGTCGCCATGCCCTTCTTTAGAACGCTTAGCCCAACGAAGAGAAAGCTCCATAGAGTCTTTGGCTTCTTTTTCGGTGGCAGGATATGGCGTACATTCGTCAAATATCATCACGATATCTGAGCCAAGATCACGCTGCACTTCCATTGATTTTTCTGGCGACATCATAATTTGGTCACCATTTACAGGCGATTGGAACATCACGCCTTCTTCAGTGATTTTACGCATTGCACCAAGGCTAAATACTTGGAAACCGCCTGAGTCAGTTAAAATTGGGAAGTCCCAATTCATAAAGTCGTGTAAATCACCATGCTGTTTAATGATTTCAGTACCAGGGCGCAACATTAAGTGAAATGTATTGCCCAAACAAATTTGTGCACCCGTTGCTTTTACTTCATCAGGTGTCATACCCTTAACCGTGCCGTAAGTACCTACAGGCATAAACGCCGGTGTTTCTATTACACCTCGGTCAAAAATCAAGCGGCCGCGGCGCGCTTTACCATCAGTGCAGTCTAATTCAAATTTCATAATATCCTCTGTGTCGGAAAAACAGTCCAACAAGCTATAATTTAACCGCTCGATTCTACCCTTTTTACCACCCTATTACTATTAGCAGTGAGAAATTCACTATGCTTAGGAGTAAAATAAAAACCGATAACGCTGTAAATTATTTACGGGTCAAAAACATCGCATCGCCATAGCTAAAAAAGCGATACTGTTGTTCAATCGCCGTATTGTAAGCGCCCATAATGTTGTCTTGCCCTGCAAAGGCACTAACTAACATGATCAGAGTTGATTCGGGTAAATGGAAGTTAGTTACCATGGCATCAACAACGTTAAATTGATAACCCGGAAAAATAAAGATATCGGTATCGCCAAAGTAAGTATCTAGCTTGCCGCCATGTATTTTTGCTGCAGACTCAAGTGAGCGTACTGAAGTTGTACCTATAGCAATCACACGTCCGCCTTTGGCTTTGGTGCTTGCAACCGCATCCACCACATCTTGTGGCACTTCAATATATTCAGAGTGCATGATGTGCTCATCAACACTCTCAACTCTTACAGGCTGAAAGGTGCCAGCACCAACGTGCAAGGTTACAAACGCCATTTGCACGCCTTTATCTTTGAGCGCAGCCATGAGTTTATCGTCAAAATGAAGACCTGCAGTAGGTGCAGCAACAGCGCCTGGCTTTTCGCCATATACCGTTTGGTAACGCTCACGGTCGGCTTCGTTATCTGGGCGGTCAATATAAGGAGGAAGCGGCATGTGGCCGACATCATTTAAAATATCGAGCACATTTTCACTGCGGTCAAACTCAAGCTCAAACAAAGTATCGTGGCGTGCCACCATAATAGCTTTTGCTTTGCCCTCTAAAATGAGTACATTACCTGGCTTTGGGGATTTACTCGCACGAATATGCGAAAGTACGCGGTGTTCGTCTAATACGCGTTCAACGAGTACCTCAACTTTACCACCAGACTCTTTTTGACCAAACATACGCGCAGGTATAACCTTGGTATTATTAAAAACCAGTAAATCGTTTTCGTTTACAAGCTCAAGTATGTCACTAAATATTTTATGCTCAATCTCACCAGTTGGCCCGTTTAGGCTCAATAAACGGCTACTCGTTCTATCTGCTTTAGGAAAACGAGCAATTAATTCATCAGGTAAGTCAAAGCTAAAATCAGCTACGCGCATTATTAGAATTCCACATCATTTAAAATCGCGCCAAGTGTATACCCAAACCACCTCAAAATGCGAGTTTCAGTTGGAATTAAAAGCGATTTAGGCAAGGCATTGATTGCAAATAATAGTGGTTCTATTATTAATATCAATAACGCAGTATAAATCGCTTTTAAGCCAACCAGTGGGCGTTTCACAGGGGCATACTCTCATCGTTGCTACTTCTTGAAAGGGACTACCATGACTGCAAAGTATCGCCTTGATATTAAGCTCCTATGAAGCGCTGAATTCTGCATTTTGAGGTGGTTTGGGTATATTTAAACCACCTCAAAATGCGAGTTTCAGTTGGAATTAAAAGCGATTTAGGCAAGGCATTGATTGCAAATAATAGTGGTTCTAGTATTAATATCAATAACGCAGTATAAATCGCTTTTAAACCAACCCGTGGGCGTTTCACAGGGGCATACTCTCATCGTTGCTACTTCTTGAAAGGGACTACCATTACTGCAAAGTATCGCCTTGATATTAAGCCCCTGTGAAGCGCTGAATTCTGTATTTTGAGGTGGTTTGGGTATTTAACTATTAGTAATGAAGCTCAAGATATCCCACATATTCCCCCTAATTAGCCACCAATGAACTACATTTAAAATAGCGGTTAAATACGCTTGTTCTTATCGCTAAATATCATTACTCTTACTGTTTTATGATCTGCATCTCTCGGAGTGGTACCTACGTGGCAAAACAGCTTAAATTGCTAATATTGAATGCAAGTAATGATGAGCGCCAGACTATTCGTGCCACGTTAGAGAGGCTTAATGTGTTTGAGTTCATTGAAGCATCAGACAGCCAAGACGCCCTAAAAATATTAAAAAATCAAAGCGTAAATATAATCATAACTGGCTTAGATGTAGGTAAAATTGATGGTTGGCGGTTTTCCCGTATGATCCGCTCTGGATTACTAAACACGCCTAAAAACACGCCTATTTTGCTAATTCCGCCCATTTATTGTGAGCGAATCGCCGAGACTACTGCACGAAGTTATGGCATAGATGCGGTACTGCCTTTTGAGCGCCAAGATATTCTGCCGCAAATACTCGCAAATGTGTTGTCGAGCCATTTAGAAAAAAGTAGTCGCTTAAACCTGTTGTTATTAGAACCCTTTGCCAGCAGGGCAAATGATATGAGTGAGCAATTAAAACTTAACTTTGCTATCACCCATGTCACAACTGAAAAAGCGGCGCTAAGTGCTTATAATCAGCAGCCTTTTGCTATCGTGCTACTGGATGCCACAGCGGCACAAGCAGAAAGCTCAAATCAATTAGTCGAAAAAATTCTGCAGCATAACCCTCAGCAAGCCATTGTTACTATTATTGATAAAAACGATGCCGATTACGCAGAGCAGTTATTACTTTCAGGCGTTACCGACTTTATTCGCGCCCCTTACGACCCCTCATTTTTAAATAAAGTCTGTGACCACGCAGCTCGTCGTGAAGACTTTATGGTCAGCTATGCTGAGTTTGCCAATAAAGTGCAGCAATTAAGTATTAGTGAAGTAAAGTATCGCGACCTGTTTTCAGCACATCAACGTATTTTATTGCACCTAAATACCGTGGTGCTTGAGCTAGACCAGCAAGGCAATATTCGCTTTATAAACCCTGCATGGGAGTCTTTGAGTGGTTTTGGGGTTAAATCGACCTTGAAACAACCATTAACTGCATTTTGTACCAAAGAGTATAAACAGTCGTTACAATCCACTATTGATGACATTTTACAAGGTGGCGCAAATAAACAAAAAATAGAAGTTAAACTGCAACAAAAAAATGGCAATTCGGTGTGGGTTGAATGCCGCCTCCAGCTAATAAAAAATAGCAGTAATAACGCGACCATTACCGCCACACTCGATAATATTCATGAACGTAAGCAAGCTGAGCTTCAATTACGCCATTTAGCATTGCATGACACGTTAACCGGCCTACATAATCGTTATTACTTTGACCAACAACTTAACTATATTTGCCAAAGCGAAAATACCTATGCAAATATTGAGCATGCGCTTATTTATATCGATCTTGATCACTTTAAAATAATCAACGACAGTAAAGGCCACCAACAAGGCGATATTGTTTTAAAAGAAGTGGCACAACTGTTTATTGCCAATATTAGTAATGAGCACCTGATCTGCCGTGTGGGTGGCGATGAGTTTGCGGTGATCCTTAAAAACACCAATTTATTAGATGCACATTTAATTGCAGAGGGGATTTGTAGTGCCATTGAGGGCAACCAATTTAAGTCAGAAGATCAAGTGTATTCAATTAGCTGCTCTATTGGCTTAACCCAAATTACTGCTGATAACTGCGATCCAAATGAATGTTTAAAGCAATCAGATATTGCGTTATATATTGCTAAAAATTTAGGCCGTAACTTAGTACATTGCTATTCAAAACAAGATGGTGAAAACAATGCGCTGCAAACGGGCTTAGAATGGGGTCATGGTGTACGCCAAGCTCTACAACAAGACAGTATAGAACTTCATTATCAACCCATTTGGGACTTTAAAACTAATCAGGTTGCTTACTTTGAAGTACTACTGAGATTAAAGCTCGACGACGAACTTATTTACCCAAATCAATTTATTCCCTCATTGGAAATGCTTAACGACACCTTTTTAATGGATCAATGTGTTATTCGTAACAGTATTGCGAGTGTTGCTGCGCACCCAGAGCTTCTTCAGGTTGCAATAAATTTATCGGCACAATCATTTTTAGATGAGCGTTTACTGCCGTTAATAGAGTCGAGCCTCGAAAAATATCAAGTGCCTCCGTCAAAAATTATTTTTGAAATAACCGAATCGGCTAGCATTAATAATTTGGCTGCCACCCGTAAAATGATTGAACGGTTAAATAATTTAGGCTGCCACTTTTCGATTGATGACTTTGGTACCGGATTTAGTACCTTTAATTATCTTAAACAATTACCAGCCCAACATGTAAAAATTGACGGCTCATTTGTCCGCGATATGCTTAACGATTCCATTGATTTAGCGCTAGTAAAAGCCATAAATGACATCAGTCGGTCACTAGATAAGCGCTCTGTGGCTGAATATGTGGAAACCGCTGAAGTATTTTTTGCACTCAAAGAAATAGGCGTAGACTACGGGCAAGGCTATTTTATTGCTCGCCCTGTCCCTATCGACAAGGTACTGATTGAATTAGAAAAAATAAAGAACAACCCTATTTTTTATCAAGATACCCTCACATCACTATAAACATTAATAAACAAATTTAAGCAATTTATTACTACCAAAATTGCCCATCTAACCTATACTTTGCTTATCGGCAGCACAATGTCATGAAAATTAAGTGATTACCTTAATTTTACATGACATCTTTATTTCTTATCGTCTAGATGTCTATACTCTTAAAGATGGACATTTGGTCATAAGGAGGATGTTTATGACGCAACTAATCACGTTATTATTGTTTATACACTTTGCTATTGCGCTTCAATGTTACAAGTATGCCCTGATTAAAGGCTACCCTGTAAAAACCTTTACAGTGCTTGGACTGGTGCCTTACTTCAATGTTGTTGTATGGGTTTACTTATTGTTTTTACCGCCTCTAGAGAGCTACCATGACCAGCACAAGCAGCCACTTTAATTCCCTGTGTTATTGAGCGTATTATCTCTAATACGCTTTTTTTACGTTACTTAAAATCAACACTGCACTGCTTTTTCAAAAAGACCTCTAACTGTTGGCTAAACAATTTAAAGTCACGAATCCGCCCCGTTGTTTTGCGCCACAGTACACCAATATCACGATAGGCATCACCTTGTGATGGCGTAGCAAGCATGTTTTTGTTTTCTAAAATACCCGCGTTAATCGCCATTTGCGGTAAAAAAGTCACGCCAAGTTTATACTCAACCATACTCAATAAAGTATGTAAGCTAGCTGCCTCAAAGGGATTTATACAGCTAGAGCGGTTTAAATGGCACGCGCTGAGCGCATGCCCAGTCATACAGTGCTCTCGCTCAAGTAAAAATACACTCGCTTCTGGTAGTAAATTAAAGTCTTCAATGCCTTTAGCTGGTGTGTAGTCTTTATGGTGCACTAAGCTAAAATGATCTTGTGCAAGTACTTGAGTATGAAATTTATCGGTTTCGTAGGGCAGCGCTAATAGTGCCAAGTCAATTTGCCCGTGCTCTAACTTATCAAGTAGCTTGTCGCTGGTATCCTCCACTAAAACTAACTCTAAGTCAGCAAACGTTTGCTGACAAAAGTGATAAAGAGGCGCTGCAATAAAGCTCGCAATCGTGGGAATAACACCTACCGTTAATGTGCCGCTAAGCGGCGTTAAAAAGCTTTTAGTAAGCTCTTTTAAGCTAATAGTATCGTTAATGATTTTTCTTGAACGCTCAACAACCTCTTCACCAATGGTGGTAAACATAAGACTGCGATTTTCTCGTTCTATAAGCTGACACCCTAAGGTCTCTTCTAAATTTTGAATTGCGGTGCTCAGCGTTGACTGGCCAATAAAGCAGGCACTTGCTGCGCGGCCAAAATGTTGATGCTGATGCACAGCTAATAAATACTGTAGCTGCTTTATACTAGGGAGATTGGTCATTTTTCTTTCCACAAATAAAAAGACCCCAACACCAAGGGCGTTGAGATCTTTTCAAGCTAAAAGTCTTTTAAGTACTTTTTATTAAACCCCAAAAGCGGTTCTTAGTACGTAGAAAATAACAATAGCAAGGGCAGCACCAACTGGCAATGTAATTACCCAAGAAACTACAATATTTCTTATTACACCCATATTAAGTGCGGCAATACCACGTGCCATACCTACACCCAACACGGCACCCACTAGGGTTTGTGTGGTTGAGATAGGTAAGCCTGTGCCCGATGCAATAACAACGGTAGATGCAGCGGCTAATTCAGCAGCAAAACCACGGCTTGGTGTTAAATGTGTAATTCCTTCACCAATGGTTTTAATTACTTTTTTGCCTAAAATAGCAAGACCGGCAACAATACCTAAACCACCCAGTGGTAATATCCACCAAGCAATAGCCGCTTTCTTCGCGATTTCACCATTATTTTCAACAATGTTTACAACAGCAGCTAGTGGTCCAATTGCATTAGCAACATCATTAGAACCATGAGCAAATGCCATACAACAGGCTGTTAGCACCATAAGTACTGCAAACACTTTTTCTACATTGTTAAACTGCATTTCTCTATCCGCTTTAGGATCGATATTTAAACGAGAAATCGCAATTTTACCAATAACAGCAACTAGTACCGCTATACCTATAGAAATAGCAAAACCTTCAAAGGTACCTAAATTAATACCAATGTGCTTTAAGCCTTTTTTAATGGTCACAAGTGCCATAATAAAGCCAGCTAAACCCATGTATATTGGTACAAAGCGCTTGGCATTTTTAAGTGGAGCGTCTGTATCAAATATCAGCTTTTGCGCACTCATAAATATTAAGTACGCTATAA
Source organism: Pseudoalteromonas sp. APC 3250 (assembly GCF_030407915.1). Taxonomy (NCBI): domain Bacteria; kingdom Pseudomonadati; phylum Pseudomonadota; class Gammaproteobacteria; order Alteromonadales; family Pseudoalteromonadaceae; genus Pseudoalteromonas; species Pseudoalteromonas sp. APC 3250. Next base: position 61,356 of record NZ_JASDCM010000015.1, on the reverse strand, counting down.
AACCTGATATCGCCGGCGTTACAATCCAGCTACCTACGATACCGGCAACCTTACCCCATTGAATAGCCTCTGTGCCTACTGCAACCAGAGCAAAGCCAATAATAGCGCCAATGATTGAATGAGTCGTCGATACCGGCCAGCCTAAAAACGAGGCCATTAATAACCAACTGCCCGCGGCAAATAAAGAGGCGATCATACCTAAAATCATCAATTCAGGAATGTCGGCAAATGGGGCCGCATCAATAATCCCTTTACGAATTGTTGATGTTACTTCACCACCGGCTAAATAAGCACCTGCAAACTCAAAAATCATCGCGATAAAAATCGCTTGTTTAATGGTAAGTGCTTTTGAACCTACTGATGTACCCATCGCGTTGGCAACGTCATTTGCGCCAATACCATAAGCCATAAAAAAGCCGACTGCTGCGGCAATTAAAATTAATACCGTGCCGTAAGATGCAATGATATCCATTGTGTAACCTTAATCTTTCGTGTTTGAACTGATTTTAAATTAACGAGCTAACATCAGCTCAAGACGTGATCCTACGCGCTCTGCAATATCTGCAAGCTCGCCAACCCATTCAATGATTTTGTATAAAAACATTACATCTACTGGATTTAGCTCACTTTCTACTTTACGTAGTTGGCGGCGTATTCTAATTTGCATTTCATCCGTGTCTTGTTCTATGGCATCCAATTCTACGAGCATTTTTTCAACCAGAGTAACTTCTCTGCCTTTAAAGCCCGTTTCTAACAATTCTTCTAATTCATTAATCGCTTTAGATGCTTGTTTTGTTGCATCAACACAACGAGTTACATACGCCAAAAAGTCTTCTTGAATCTCTTTTGGTATGATCATCTCACGACCAATTACACGCCCAGCAATGTCTTTTGCCTTATTAGCAATTTTGTCTTGTTGGGTTACTAATTCGAGAAGGTCTGTACGCTCTACCGGCATGAATAATCCGCCAGGTAGTTGTAAGCGTATAGTTCTTTTCATTTCATCGGCTTCACGTTCTAAATTACGAATAGTTAAACGTAGCTCTTCAGCTTGTTGCCATTCTTCTTTAAAAACATGATTAAAAAAAGGTATCAAACTTTCGCTTGCTTGATGCGCTTTTCTGATGTGTTCTTCTATTGGTTTTATAGGTGATTTTGCAAAAACACCTAAAAAATTTGTTGGCATAACTGACCCTTTAATCAATTCAATATGCTGTTCAGCGTGAATTTTACAGCATTAAGCTAGATTGTGAACGCTTTTTCTCATTCAATTATTTACAAAAAATAAAAAAGGCAGTGTATTACTGCCTTTCTTATTTTCTAGTTATTCGTATCACTACAGTGATTTTTCAATATCTTCTTGAGATGTATGACGAATATCTTTACCGTTTACAAAATAAATGACATATTCAGCGATGTTTTGACAACGATCACCGATACGCTCTAATGAGCGAACAGACCATACTAAATCCATAATTTTTGGAATTGAGCGCGGATCTTCCATCATGTACGTCATTATTTGACGGGTGATAGCTTCATACTCTCTATCTACCTTAGCATCCTCTTTATGCACTTCAAACGCACGTTGCACATCCATACGTGCAAATGCATCTAAAACGTCATGCAGCATTTTAGATACTTGGCGACCCATATTTTCAATATTTACTAGTAAATCTTGTTGATCCTTAGTAAATGAGTCTAGTGCAACTTTAGCAATTCGCTTAGCTTCATCACCAATTCGCTCTAAATCAGCAATGGTTTTTGCTATTGCAATTACTAAACGTAAATCACTGGCTGCCGGTTGGCGCTTAGCAATAATACGGGTGCAATCTTCATCAATACTGACTTCCATTGCATTAACTTTGTAGTCGTTTTCACGTACTTTTTGTGCCAATACCGCATCGTTTTTGCTAACTGCATCAAGCGCGCTATTAAGTTGTTGCTCAACCAACCCACCCATACTCAGTACATGGTTTCGCACATCTTCTAACTCTTGGTTAAAACGACCAGAAATATGTTTATTAATGTTGTGTTCCATAATGACCTTCTTTAATAATTCATTGTTTTAGCGTTTTAACCCGACTAGCCGTAGCGTCCGGTAATATAATCTTCAGTTTTTTTCTTCGTTGGTGTGGTAAATAAGGTATTGGTATCTGAATACTCAATGAGCTCACCCATATACATAAACGCGGTTTGATCAGATACCCGCGCTGCTTGTTGCATGTTATGAGTAACAATAACCACAGTAAATTTATTCTTTAAATCATTAATTAGTTCTTCAATCACTAAAGTTGAAATCGGATCGAGTGCTGATGTTGGTTCATCAAGTAATAATACCTCTGGCTCTATCGCAATTGAGCGAGCAATAACTAAACGCTGCTGCTGACCGCCCGATAAACCAAATGCGCTATCGTGAAGTCTGTCTTTTACTTCATCCCATAATGCCGCACCACGTAGCGATTGCTCTACCACTTCATCAAGCTTACGCTTTTCTTTAATCCCTTGCAGGCGAAGACCATAAACCACATTCTCGTAGATTGATTTAGGAAACGGGTTTGGACGCTGAAACACCATGCCAACATTGCGACGAAGCGCAGCAACATCTACGCTTTTGTCGTAAATATTTTGCCCGTGCAGCATTATTTCGCCTTCTATGCGACAAATATCAACCAAGTCATTCATACGGTTAATACAACGCAGCAAAGTTGACTTACCACAACCCGACGGACCGATAAATGCCGTTACTTGGCCTTTCGGAATGTTCATATTTACTTTACTCAGTGCTTGTTTATCACCGTAGTAAAGGTCGAGATCTTTAATTTCTAGCGCTTTTTGTTCGTCTGTTAAATTATTTAAATCTAACTTCAAGCTTGGCTTTGCTTGGTTTACTTTTGGAGCGACTGTAATCATGTTTGTTACCTATACTAAATTAATGCTCAAGCGATCTGAATTTTTCACGTAAATGGTTGCGTATACCAATGGCGGTGATGTTAAGGGTAATAATAACCGACACTAACAAAAAGGCCGTTGCATATACCAGCGGACGCGCCGCTTCAACGTTAGGGCTTTGAAAGCCAACATCGTAAATATGAAAACCTAAGTGCATGAACTTTCTATCTAAGTGTATGTAAGGGAAGTTACCATCAAGCGGCAACGTTGGTGCCATTTTTACCACACCCACCAGCATAAGCGGTGCAACTTCACCCGCAGCACGAGCAACCGCTAAAATTAACCCCGTCATAATAGCAGGGCTGGCCATAGGAATAATGATTCGCCATAACGTTTCTACCTTAGTCGCGCCCAGTGCTAATGAACCATCACGTACTGTGCTTGGAATACGAGATAAACCTTCCTCGGTTGACACAATTACCACAGGCAGAGTTAATATAGCCAAAGTGAGTGCCGACCACATCACACCGGGTGTACCAAATACAGGCGTAGGCGATGACTCTGGGTAAAATAGTTGGTCAACACTGCCACCTACCATATACACAAAGAAACCTAGACCGAATACACCATATACAATTGACGGAACACCCGCTAAGTTAATAACCGCAATACGGATCATTTTAGTAATTGCGTTTTTAGCTGCATATTCATGCAAATAAATGGCGGCAACCACACCAAATGGCGTCACAATCACAGCCATTAACATCACCATGAATACCGTACCAAAGATAGCAGGAAATACACCGCCTTCGGTATTGGCTTCACGTGGGTCATCTGAAACAAACTTACCTAACTGCACAAAGTAATGGCCTAGTTTAGCAAAAAAGCCCATATCGTTTGGAAACCATACATCCAACACTTGATAAAGCGGGATAGTAACAATCTCACCACGCATATCTTTCACAGTTACTTGGTCACGCTTAGCTTGGTTACGCAGTGCAAATAACTCTTTTTCAAGCTCACCATATTGCGCACGTAAATCAGCACGGGCTTGAGCAAGTTCAGCTACGCGCTCATCAGTTAGCTCGTTATCAAGCAAATAGGCTTTTTCCTGCAAACGTAAACGCTCTAACTCGTAGTTTATATGACCAATATCACCATTTTGTAAATCCAGTGCTTCGTCATTTAAGTCAACCGCACGCTCTACAAGATCATGTAATGTTTCAACTTTATCTGTAGTTATTGTTTCACCGTCTTTGATTACTGATTCTACATAACCGTAAAAGTTACCGTTTTTGCTACGCTCAAATACCGCGAGTGCTTTTGGTGCTGAGCTTTGTGTAATATCAGTTTCAAGTATCCAGCGAAAGTCTAAATCTACATACTCACGGTTACCGGTTTTAATTAGTAAACGCTCAACCTCGTCTTTTTCAAATTTAGAAACATCAATACCGGTTGCCGCTAAACGCGACTTAGGTACTAATTCACGGTCGTAAATTTCACCAATAACGGTTTGTTTAGTAATCGAGCCTTCAAGCTCATATTGCATAACTTGAGATGGCCAAAAAAAGCTTAATCCCTTCCATGCAATCATGGCGAGTAAACCAATTACTGAAATTAAACTGATGCTGACGGCACCACCGGTCATCCAAATCCAAGGAGAACCAGACCTAAACCACTGCTTTACCATGTCGTGTTTCTCCACTTACATTGAGCTATATTTTTCACGCAGCTGCTGACGAACAAATTCAGCAACGGTGTTGAAAATAAAGGTAAATATGAATAATACAAAGGCGGCTAAGAATAGAATTCGATAATGCGAACTCCCCACTTCCGACTCTGGCATTTCGACGGCAATATTAGCGGCTAAGGTACGCATACCTTGGAAAATACTCCAATCCATAATCGGCGTATTACCGGTTGCCATCAGTACAATCATGGTTTCGCCTACGGCGCGACCTAACCCCATCATGACCGCAGAGAAAATACCTGGGCTAGCCGTAAGTAACACCACGCGAATTAGCGTTTGCCACTGCGTTGCACCTAATGCTAACGAGCCATTAGATAAATGCTTAGGAACGCTGAATACCGCATCTTCCGCAATTGAGAAGATAGTGGGAATAACCGCAAAGCCCATCGCAATACCAACCACAAGCGAGTTACGCTGATCGAAAGTCATACCAAGCTCATTGGTTAAGTATTGACGCACATTGCCATCAAACATCCACAGTTCAATACTTTCGCTCATCGCAAATGACAACCAACCAATAAATAACACCACAGGAATTAATAAAATTGAATGTGAGCCTTCAGGAATTTTATGGCGAATAGCTGCAGGTAATTTAGTCCAACCTAAAGCGGTTGCTAAAATACCTAATGGCAGTAATACGAGTAAGCCAACAATAGCCGGCAGGTGCTCTTCAATTAAAGGCGCTAACCACAAGCCAGCTAAAAAGCCGAGTATTACCGTTGGCAAAGCTTCCATTATTTCAACGGTCGGCTTAACCACGCGACGTAATTCGCTCGACATAAAGTAAGCGGTGTAAATAGCGGCTGAAATAGCAATAGGCACAGCAAATAACATTGCATACATAGCAGCCTTTAAAGTACCAAATGAAATTGGTACCAGTGAGAACTTAGATTCAAAATCATCACTTGCAGACGTTGATTGCCAAATATAACCCGGCTCAGGGTAACCCTCGTACCATACTTCTTGCCAAAGCGCTGACCACGTTACTTCTGGGTGTTCGTTATGAATTTCTAATACCGTTAGCTTGTTATCAGCCAAAATCAGCGCGGCATTTGAACGCGGAGCAATAGCAAACTGTTCAATTGCACCTTCACTGACTTTACCTTGCCACAACTTTGCTTCACTGGTTGTGTAATAAACACCTAGCTCACCATTTTGACCGGTTGTAAAAAAGGTGCGACGGTAAAACTCAGTAAAAATATTTAACTTACTTTGCTTGGTGGTTTCAAACGAACGAATTTTTTGAAACTCGCGACCTGAGTCAGTGTTTACTTCAAACCACTGCGATATTTCACCATTATCATTGGCCAGCATCAGGGAGTTAGCACCAGCTAATAATTGTGATGACACAATATTAGCGTTTTCTTCGTTGGCAGATAATAATTGGATTTGCTCTACTTCACTTGGGTAGCGAGTATCGAATACGTAAATTTGATTAGCAGAGCGAACAAATGTGCGGGTGGTATCCGGCGAAATTAATAACTCATCTACGCGACCATCAACGTTCAATTCGGTACGTTCAACTTGCCATTCGACTTCACCGGTAAACATATTTTCTTCGGCTACAAAGCTGCTAAATACCACACGTTTATCGGCGGTAAGTGCCACAACGGCTGTTTTGTCCTCATAATGGCTAAAGGCAAAACGCTTAATAGCAGCACCTTGTTCATCAACTTCTAACGCCATCTCACCCAATGGATAACCTAAACGCGGGCTTAATTTACGTTCATTATTAGGGAAGGTGACTAAAAACTTAGGCGCAACAATAGTTACGGTGCCATTTTCTAAGCCATACGCATAATGACCTTGAAAAGGGGCACTATTTGCAAAGCTGGTTACCTTCGCAGGTAAAGTGGCATTAAGTGTTTTTAGTTTTTTACCAAAGTTTGCTTTATCAACACTATAGAAGTTAACTTGACCTTGATTATCAAGTAAGTAAGCAACCTCAGTTTGTTCTTCAACACCAAGCCCAACTATTTGCTCAGCATTAGCAACATTAAAGCTAGCGCGCTTTTCAACTTTAGCTGACTCGAAAATAGGCTGCACTACATAAAGAAGGTAAAAAAAGATCAATAGCAGTGCTATTAATACCATTATACCGCCTGCGGTTATGCCAAACTTAGCAAACCGGTCTTTAAATAGACGGCTTCGATCCGTATTAAAAGTCGGTTTATTCGGATTTGAAGTCATCAAAACACCCTTATATCTTAACGTTGGGCGCATTATATTTCATCAAAGTGACAGTAATGTTACAGTCGTAATAATTCTTTACTGGAACCACGAAATAATATTAAAGTATTGTTTTATTGAATGATTGTATTTATTTATGTGTTATTAATAAACTAAATCAATTATTAATTGGACAAACTATTTATCCAAGACAATACTCAATGGGCATCTAATATAACAATAATAAAGTAACCTATTAAGATATAACAATCCTTTTGTGGTTAGCTTTTACATACATTAAGAATCACATACATTAGATCGCATCACTTAATGCCTATGCATTTATTTTTTCATTTGGGCTTAAAAAGAGAACTATTATGAAGCAGTTGGTAATAACCATTTTAGGGGAAGATCGCCCCGGTTTAGTAGAAAGTATTTCATCGGTTATATTGGAAAACCACGGTAATTGGTTAAGCAGTAATTTAAGTCATTTGCTTGGCCACTTTGCTGGCATTATACAAGTTGAGGTGGCTGAAGAGCATTTACAGGCATTTCAAGATGCGCTTAATGGGCTTCCTAAATTAGATGTCCGTATTGAAAAAGGCAACACCGAAATTGAGCCTGTTGAACTCGAGCAGCTTAATTTTGTGATCACCGGGAACGATCGTCCCGGTATTGTCCAAGAGTTGGCAAGTGTTATTCGTCATAAAGGCGCTAATATTACGAACTTAAACTCAAGGCAGCAAAGTGCGCCAAACTGGGGGGTGCCAATTTTTAGTGCCGTTGCCACCGTTAGCCTGCCTAATGGGCTTAACAAAGACGAAGTAATTAACGCTCTTGAGTCAATTACGAGTGACTTAGTGGTTGATGTAGAGCAAAGTTAAATCAGTACTACTAGTATGAACACGAAAAAGGCGCTTATTACAGCGCCTTTTTTATGCATAACACCCAGTGCTACATATCTACATGACGGTTAATACTTTGCATCATCTGCTTCAGACCTTGCTCTTCGAGCTGTAAGATCTCCCCTAGCTTTTCTTGAGCCTCTGGTGACTGCGCTTTATCTGCCAAATAACTATATGCGTTCAATACTTTTTGATGCTGCTGAGATAAATACTCTTGAATTACTTGCTCATCTAACTGGTTACTGCGATCTAAATCAGTAAAGTTAATAATTTCTGAATGCTCTGAAAAATATTCATAACAATACGTATCTAATGTGTTTATTTGCGTGATGGCTTTAAAGCCAATTAAATCCTCAGCGAGCTTTTTTTCATACTCAACACAATAATCAATTAGCTGTTTGTTATGCTCCCCGAGTAGGTCCTTTACACTAAAAAAATTAGCGGCCATTTGTGTGTGAAATTGAACGGTCCAATCGAACACTTCTTGGATTGTTTTAACTTGCATGTGCGTTCCTTACTATTTAACCCTAATTATTAAATAGATGCGTGAATCATGCCAACAAAAAAAACAATAAAATCAGTAGGTAAAGTAAGGATGGGTAACTTGTACTGATTTTTTACAGTACAAGTTACACAACCAGTGTAAAAATTATAGGTTTCGCTTTCGCCATAATAAATACACAGCAGGCAATACCAGCAATGTTAAAACAATGGCGCTAAACATACCGCCAACCATGGGGGCGGCTATTCGACTCATTACTTCACTCCCCGTGCCTGTGCCATATAAAACAGGTAACAGGCCAATCACTATGGTTGCTACCGTCATCATTACCGGGCGAACGCGCAAACCAGCGCCTTCTAATATGGCATGTTTAAGCTGCTCAATACTGATGCTTTTTCCTAATTGAGAGGCGGCCTGTACCTGCGCTTTATACGCTTGGTTTAAATACACCAACATAATAACGCCTATTTCTACGGCCACCCCAGCAAGGGCAATAAAGCCGACCCCCACAGCAACAGAGAAATTAAAGCCTTCTAAGTACATGAGCCAAATACCCCCTATCATCGCCAGTGGTAATGTCGCCATAATAATAAAGACTTCAGTGAAGCTTCTAAAATTCAGGTAAAGCAGTACCACAATAATGGCTAAGGTTAACGGCAACACATAACTCAGTTTCGCCTTAGCGCGCTCCATGTATTCATATTGCCCTGCCCAAGTTATAGAATACCCTGCGGGTAAAATTAGCTGCTCGTTTAGTAACTGCTGAGCACTTTCTACGTAGCTGCCAATGTCAGTATCTTTAATATCAATAAAGCTCCAACCATTTAAACGGGCATTTTCACTTTTTATGCCAGGAGGGCCATCGCTAATGTATACATCAGCCACGTCGGCAAGTGCAATGCGTTGCCCAGCAGGGGTTACAATAGGCAGCAGCATTAACTCCTCTGGTGAATCACGATACGCTTGCGGATAACGAATATTAACTGGGTATCGCTCTTGACCCTCAACCGTTTCAGTCACGTTCATTCCCCCAATGGCGGTTGCGACCACTTGCTGCACATCTGCAATATTTAAACTATAACGCGCTGCTTTTTCACGGTTAATATCGACCTTGATATAACGCCCACCCGCTACTCGCTCTGAGTAAACCGATGCGGTACCTGGAAGATCTTTAAGCAGTACTTCTATTTGTTGACCTATTTTTTGAATTTCACTCAAATTCGGCCCCGCGACTTTTATACCCACAGGGGTTTTAATCCCTGTAGCCAGCATATCTATTCGCGTTTTGATAGGCATTACCCAAGCGTTTGTGAGTCCTGGGAACTTTACTAAAGCATCCAGCTCTTGTTTGAGCTTTTTGGTGGTCATGCCTTCGCGCCATTGATCTTTAGGCTTAAACTGTATAAAGGTTTCAATCATGGTGAGTGGTGCCGGATCGGTTGCCGTTTCCGCTCGTCCAATTTTACCAAATACGGTTTTCACCTCGGGCACAGTGGCAATCAGCTTATCGGTTTGCTGTAATAGCTCGCGCGCTTTACCAATAGAAATCCCAGGGTAAGTGGTTGGCATATACATTAAATCCCCCTCATCAAGAGGTGGAATAAACTCACTGCCTATTTTATTTACCGGATAAAAGCCCACTAAAGTAATAATCAGTGCCACCAACAAGGTGCTTTTGGGGAATTTTAAGACTGTGTTTAACAGTGGCTTATAACTATTTACTAGTAAACGGTTTACCGGATTTTTATTTTCAGATATCACCTTACCGCGAATAAAGTACCCCATCAGTACGGGTACTAAGGTAATTGCTAAGCCGGCAGATGCCGCCATTGCATAGGTTTTTGTGTAAGCCAATGGCGCAAACATTCGCCCTTCTTGAGCTTCTAAAATAAACACCGGCATAAAGCTAACTGTAATGATTAATAAGCTAAAAAATAATGCAGGCCCTACTTCACTGGCAGAATCAATCACCACTTGCCAACGATTTTCATCGGTCAGCGGTTTTTTCTCCATGTGTTTATGCATGTTTTCAATCATCACAATCGCACCATCGGTCATGGCACCTATCGCTATAGCAATGCCCCCTAACGACATAATGTTGGCATTAATCCCTTGCCAATACATAATAATAAAGGCGGTGAGTATGCCTAAGGGCAAGGTAATAATAGCCACCAGCGATGAGCGTACATGGAATAAAAACACCACACACACTAAAGCCACTACAATAAGTTCTTCCGTCAATTTAGAGGTGAGGTTATCAACTGCGTCTTTTATTAAGTGAGAGCGATCGTACACAGGTACAATTTCAACCCCCTCAGGCAGGCCTTTTTTAAGTGACTCCAATTTAGCTTTGACGAGCTCTATAGTTTTTTGCGCGTTTTCACCAAAGCGCATCACTACTACGCCACCAGCCACCTCGCCTTCGCCGTTAAGCTCGGCAACACCACGGCGCATTTGAGGACCTAAACGCACATTAGCAACATCACGCAACTGTAGTGCAGTACCGTTAGCGTTTATACCTAGAGGAATCGCTTCTAAATCAGCCACACTTTTTACATAGCCAGTGCTGGTAACCATGTATTCGGCTTCTGCCATTTCAACAACTGATGCCCCCATTTCTTGGTTACCTTGCTTAATGGCAGTTTGAATAAGGCTTAGCGGAATACCATAGGCACGTAACTTATCGGGCTGTACGTTAACTTGGTATTGTTTCACCATGCCACCTACCGATGCTACTTCGGATACACCGGGCACAGTTTGCAGTTCAAACTTTAAAAACCAATCTTGTAAACTGCGTAGTTGGCTTATGTCATGCTTACCTGTGGTATCAGTGAGTGCATATAAATACACCCAACCAACTCCTGTGGCATCGGGGCCAAGCTCTGCAATTGCCGTATTGGGTAAACGCGCAGATACTTGACTTAAATATTCTTGAACACGACTTCGCGCCCAGTATAAATCGGTGTCTTCGTCAAAAATAACGTACACGTAGGAGTCACCAAAAAACGAAAAACCGCGTACTGTTTGCGCCCCTGGTACCGATAACATCGCCGTGGTTATAGGAAATGTGACCTGATCTTGCACTACTTGCGGCGCTTGCCCAGGGTAAGATGTTTTAACAATAACCTGTACATCAGATAAATCGGGTAAGGCATCTACTGGGGTGTTTTTTACAGCATACAAGCCGCCACCAATAAGTATTGCGGTCAGTAACAGTACAAAAAAACGATTAACAACAGACCAGCGAATAATTGCAGTAATCATAACCACTCCTACTCGTGCTGACTGTGCATAGCATGCACAGAAGTCATTGTATGGATCACAAACTCACCTTGCTCAATACTAAAGGTAAATATAACTTCATCATTTAGCTTAAACGCCTCAATGGTTACATTTTTTGCTAACACAAAGTCCATAGTTGCAGGTCCGCGCCCCCACTTTTCAATCGCCTCACGGCTAATATTCATAACCCGTGTGCTAGGGTCTATGCTATTAATCACTCCATTCACAGTAGCCATACTTGGGGCACTATCACTCATTGTCATGGTGCTGTGCGAAGGTGCTTGCATACGCTTAAAGTCAGAGCTTTTACTCGACTCTGAATCAATTAAAAACTGCGCAGAAGTAACCACTTCATCTTCAGCCATAACACCCGATAAAATCTCAGTATGAGTCGCATCGCTTCGCCCTAAGGTTACTTCAACCGATTTAAAACGCCCCTCACCAAGCGCAATTACAATGCGGTTTTGGCTACCAGTGCGAATAACCGCCTCTTTAGGCACAATTAACTGCTTTTCAGCTTTTTGGCTATGAATACTCACTTGCGCAAACATATTTGGTTTTAACTGATGACCTTCGTTATTAAAGCGCAAACGCACTCGTAAAGTACGATTTTTAGCATCTAAAGTAGGGTAAATATAATCCACTTGCCCTTGCCAACGTTGACCACTTAAATAATCGAGTGTCATGGTTACCGGTAAACCAACACGAATAAGTTCTGCTTGGCGTTCAAATACCTCAGCCTCAACCCACACTTCGTCAAGCTGAGCAATACTCATCATTGATGTATCTGGTTTAACGTAAAACCCTTCACGAATATTAAGCTCATCAACAACGCCACCTTGGCGAGAATAAAAAGTAATATTTTGTAGCACTTGCTGACTTTTTTGTAAGCGTGAAATAAAACCCTCAGACACATTAAGCGATTTTAAACGTGCTTTAGCCGCCCGAATTAACACCGGATTATTGCGCTTTAACGCTAAAACAAACTCTTCTTGGGCATTGACTAATTGCGGTGAATACAAGGTATAAAGTGGCTCATCTTGTTTAACCTGATCGCCTGCGGCCTTCACATATAATGTCTCTACCCAGCCCTCTACCCGCGGATGAATATGAATGAGCTGGTCTTGGTTATACTGTACATAGCCTACCGTGTTGACTTCATTTTCCAGCGCTGCAAACTCCACCGGTGCCGTGCGTACACCTAAGTTGTTGATCACGGTAGGTGAAATTTTAACACTGCCGGGGCCTTCATTGGCGCCACTGTCTGACTCTTCATAAACAGGCACTAAATCCATACCCATAGGTGATAAACCCGGTTCATCACGACGATAATTACTGTCCATTGGTGCCACCCAATAAAGCGGCTCTTTTTTACTACTGGTTTTGTCATTGCTTGGCATAGTGTGCTCAGCTGGCAAGCTCAATAACACCCCGGCCGTCAGCGCTGCACTGCATATAGCCACCAATGACAATTTTAAATTAGTATTCATAGGTTAGCTCCTGCTGTGATAAGTTTTTTAAGCTGGCGTCATCAGCACTGGCGTAATAATTTAACCGTGCAATAATAATTTTTTGATCAACATGAATATTAAGTGCGTCTATTTTGGCATTTAATTCGCTGATCCGCGCTTGCATCACATCCGAAAAATTACCATCATCGCGAGTATAAGCATTAAGGGTCGCTTGGGATTGCTCGGCCATTTGCGGCAATAATTTAGTTTTATAGAGCGCTGCTCGCTGACTTAATCGTGTTAGTTGGCTGACTTCCTTAAAGTACATTCCTTGTAGCTTTTTAAGGGCAATTAATTTTTGTGTTTTTGCCTCTTCGCTATCAGCAATCGCGGCATTAACGAGTTGATCTTGGCGATTGTCGGTAAATAGCGGTAAATCTATACTCACTCCTACAGAGAAAAGGTCGGCTCGTGAGCCACCCATTGGCATATCATCGCGATAACCATATCCCATATTCACACCAATTTGCGGTTTATAGCCTTGCTCAGCCACACTTATTTGAGTTTGCTTTGCCTCTATTGCATTATCAATCGCCATAATAGCGGGGTGCTTTAATAGCAATGCCATTAATTGCTGAAACTCTAATTCCGTGTAGTTTTTTAACGCTGCAAGCGCTGAAAAGTCATCACCAACAGGCTGGCTTAGCATGTCGATGGGCAACCATTGTGTTAACCGCTTTTTAGCACCTTGTAGCTGTTGATCAAGTTGCATTAGTTTATCTTCAAGGCGGGTTAGCTCTAATTGCGCACGAATAATATCTTGTTGGCGTGTTTTACCCACCGAGCTTACATAACTTGATTCGGTAATATCGATTAGCTGAGTAAACAAGGCTTTGTCCTGCTCAATAAGTGCAATAGTTCGCTGCGCTCTGAACGCATTGAGCCATGACTCGGTCACTGTGGTTTTTACCTGCGCGAGTCTATCTTTACGAAGCCAAGGCTCTGCCGCAGCCGACTGAGACAGTGCTTTTTGCTGCAATGCTAAACTATCGCCTCGGCTTAACGATTGGCTAATTCCTACTTTAAATTGGGTCATATTTTCTTGATCAAAAGCAAAACCATTAGTGGGTAAGTTCATTAACCCTAGCGTGAGTACCGGATCAGGTAAGGTACCTGCGGCAATACTTTTTGCTTCAATTGATGCTTGTTTTTGTTTGCTGGCTTTAAGCCAAGGCTCATGGTTTAAGGCATAGTTAATTGCCTCATTTAAACTCAGTTCAGCACTGTGTACAGAGACACTAATGCTCAATAAGCTGCTCACACAAACGGCTTTTAATACTGCGAAGTGATTCATCACTTGCTCCACTTAAATTTAAAAAATAAAAAACGATTAAATTTTTAAGCAGATAGATGACAAAAAGCTAAATGGCTAGATTTTGAATACACCTATCCTGCGGTTATGCAGGCATAGGAGGACGATAAAGAGATCGTGCAAAATTAGGTTGGCGCTGCATGACAGCAAGGTGCACTTTTTCAGAGGATAATTTAGAGGCTATAAATAGCGAGTTTACGTGCAAGGCCGAATGCGAATTACAAGCACTCATCGGGCAACTGCAATCTTGGGTTAACGTGCTTTGCTCACTACAGCAATCCATAGACATGGTTGTTGTATCAGCGTCGTCACTCATTGCCATTTCACTATGCTGCATCGATGCATGGGTTGCCATGTTCATATGCGGCATATCACATACCATAGATACAGACGCAACAGCTTGACCCACAAAAGTGAGTAGCAAGGTCAGCGTGAGTAAAATACAGTAAATACGTTGCAATGAAATAACCTAAAAGTAAATAGACGCTAAAAGTTTATGGTAACTGCGTTTAAAACTCAATCATTAACTGGTTTTTACCACTGGCTTTATCAAGCTACTAGCCGCAATAGCGAACAGGCAATAGCCGGTAAAATACCAAAAACCAGTACCAAACTCAGCATGCATATTTAGTAAGTCTTCTGAGTTCGCGTTTGCATTACCAGCCATGTAAGCCACGATTAATGCAATAACAAACACATCCACCATACTCCATTTACTTAAGCCAATTATCACTTTACCAAGCTTGTACTTAAACGAAGTCTCCTTCAGTGCACAATAAAACAATTGAAGCAGCAGCTTAATTGTTGGGATCACTATTGAAAAAAACGCCACTAATATCGCCACTAAGTAGTTTTTGTTATCGGCCAGTTCGTTAACGGTGCCCCAAATACTACGCGTTTTTTGATAAGCGCTGATCTCACCTTCAAGTTTGTCTAACCCCAACATACTCGAGACCATCATTAGCATATTGCGGGTGTTTTGATTTCCTTCATCTGCCAGCATTTCAATACCAGCTTGAGCAAGTTTAGATTTATCAATTTTGCCTTCCATACTCAACACCGGCTGTGTCACCCCGGGGATCAATAAAGCTAAGGCAATTAAAATAGTCGTGATAGGTAAAAGTAAACGCATGGTGTAATACTAAGTAAAAATCAATATGTGCCAATCATACCCAAACGTTTTGCGTTAGTCTTGTTCAATAATGGTGGCTAATAACTCATCCGCATATTGGCGCGCATCTAACATGGCTGTATACACCAGCTCTATATCTGATGCAGGGCGAATAGTCTCTAGCAACTTTTTAGCCAATTGCCAGTTATCTTCTTCTACTGCTTTTATTAAATGTAATGAGTTCCCCATCATGCCATCAAAACTTAAAAGTGCACCAGATAACTCAGCCCCTAAACTAAACTCTTTGGCAATAGCTTCCAGTTCCATATCTAAAATAGCATCAAGCACCGACATCAAGCCGACTAAATAGCCTTGCTCTGCAATAATCTTTCCGCCGGGCTCTAAAATCAATTGCATAAACTGCGCTCTACATAAACCTAAACGAGTAAGCTCACTAGGTTTGTCTGAGCCAAGTTCGCTCAGCGCCAGTACTCGTACAAACTTTCTAATAGAATCTTCCCCTAAATACACAACCGCTTGTGGAATTGACGTAATCACTAAATTTTTATTAGCAGAGCGGGCATTAACTAGTTTGAGAACACGTGCGGTTAAACCCACATCTTTAGAAATACGTTGATTAATTTCGTTAAAATCCAAGTCAGGACGAGATGTGCAGCGCAATAAATCAAAAACCGCCATTTTTAACGGCTCAACATTACCGTAACTGAGCATTTCTGGCCGTGCAAAAAAGAATCCTTGAAAGTAATCGCATCCAGCTTCTTTAAGCTGCCTAAATTCGTCATAGGTTTCAATTCGCTCTACCACTATTTTAACCTCAGGGTGATTGCGTTTGAGCTTTTTAAGTAGCATGGTGGTTTTTATTATAGGCTCTTCTACTTCAAGCTTTATATAATCAACCAAACTGAGCAAAGGTTGCCATTTTTCATGCGCGTCATAATCATCTAACGCAAATACATACCCTGCTTTTTTTAGCTCAGTTACTCGTTGAGTAACAAGCTCGATATTTTCAGTACGCTCAACAATTTCAATTACAGTATTTTCAGGCTGCAATAATGTAGGTAAATCCTCTAAAAGCCCTTCGCTAGATAGGTTTATAAACACGGTCTGATTAAGCGCCAGCTTTTCCACCCCAACCAGCATTAACGCATTAAAAAAAAGTCGCCCAGTGGCCTGCCCGTCGGTTGTTCCCGCAGGAAAGGCATTATTAACTGAATCGCGATAAAGTAACTCAAAGGCAAAAATGCTTCTATCAGCATGAAAAATGGGTTGCCTAGCAATATATTGAGTGACCAAAATAGATGAATTTTTTACGTCTGGATTATTTGGCATTACCCTTCCTGTTTTGCAGTGATGTAAGCGTTATTTTTATTGTTATACCTAACCAGTATAGTGAAACTTTAAAGACTTGCTGCAATTTTAATTCGAATAAAAAACAAGCGACTAAGCCTAAATTTATATTCTTAAAATAAAAACCTTTATTAACCTTATTTTTTATAAGGTTTTGCTGCTATCAGCCGCTCTGAGCATACCCAAAGGTTATGGTTATAAGGTATAATGCGATTATAAATTTTTTATAAACTCACAAGAGCCCCTAATATGAGCATTGAACAAGCCTTAATAGAGCGTAGCAACAACCAATGTGAACTCTGCGCAGCAACAGATAACTTAACTGTATACGAAGTACCTCCAGTTACCGAAGCTCATTCAGATAAATGCATTTACACCTGTCAAACATGTAAAGATCAAATTGAGGGCACCCGCGATTTAACTCCTACTCATTGGCATTGTTTAAATGACAGCATGTGGAGCCAAACACCGGCGGTACAAGTTGTTGCTTATCGCATGCTGACACGACTAGCAGCCGATAATGGCTGGGCACAAGACGCACTTGATATGATTTACCTTGAAGAAGACACATTAACATGGGCTCAGCAAGCGCTTGCTGAAGATGATGATATTAAACACATTGATAGTAATGGCGTAGTGCTACAAGCTGGCGATACCGTCACCTTAATAAAAGACTTAGATGTGAAAGGTAGCAGCTTAACTGCAAAGCGCGGTACTGCTGTGCGCAATATTGGCTTAACTAGCAACCCAGAACATATTGAAGGGCGTGTTGATGGACAACGTATTGTAATTTTAACTAAATACGTTAAAAAATAAGTAACGAATCAAGGCGCCAAGCGTCTTTTTTTATATCTCAACTTTCTGTATTGGCTGTATTTACAAGTTAAGCGATGATTAAGTAACTTAGCCGTATGCTACTGTTTATATCCGTAATTATATCTAGGAACTGTTATGTTCTCACCAAAGCCAAACTCAATCTTAAAGTCGGTTGCAGGCCTATGTTTTTTAGCAAGTGGCACACTTATGCTGAGCGCATGTAACGATGACGCAGCGCAGCAAAATAGTGCTGTGGCGCAAACAATGACCACCTTACCTGTGCAAGTTAGTTACTTAGATCGCAGCCTAATTGCGCCTAATTCACAGCTAACCGTTACCTTGGTTGATGTGTCAAAAATGGATGTGGCAGCAACGGTTATCTCTGAGCAGGTAATTGATTTAGTAGGCGCACCGCCTTATAAAGTAGAGCTTGAGTATAACCTTGAAAAGATTGACCCAACTCACCGCTATAGCGTGCGTGCAACCATTAATAATCAAGGAAACTTGCTATACACCAGCACAACGAGTAACCCGCCTTTTGATAATACGGCCTCATCAGAGCCTTTAGAGATTATTGTTTCAAAAGTAGCGCCAAAGCCAGACGTTGACTTAGTAAACACCTACTTCAAAGCAGTTTCAATCGACGGCAACCCTGTTGTAGTGAATACCAAAGAGCCATTTATTCAGTTTAATAGTGATAACACTGTACACGGCTTTTTAGGATGTAATAACTTTAATGGCGGTTATGAAGTATCGGAGCAAGCAGTGACTTTTACGCAGTTAGCTACCACGCAAAAAATGTGTCATGACAATATGGAACAAGAAAGCGCGATGGCGGCTGTGCTTCAGGCAGCAACGCAATGGCAAATTAATGGTGAAAAATTAGTATTACAAAATGAGGCAGGCAACCAACTTGCTACCTTTAACGCTGTTTACTTTTGATTAAGAACGTAACAATACCCCACATCTAAGCAAATAAATAAGCCCAGTTAAACTAGGGTCTGTTGATTTTTCAAGGTTAAATTTGCAGCAGTCTGTTTGGTATTTAGGCAAGGCAGAGCCTATGTGGTGTGGTTATTCCCCATAAATAGGCGATAACGCAGCATCAATGCCAAACAGGCGCTGCCCGAAGGGTTCTGATTTACTCTTTGTTGCCTACATGGATGTAGGTAAGGGGCGTGAGCAGGACGCGGAAGCTTTGCTCGGTTTTTACTTAGCCCACTAGGTTACAAACCTCGCGCCGCGATTAAACCGCCCCTAGTTTGAACAAATTTTAATCCGCAAAGGTCAACAGGCCCTAGGCTTATTTATTTTTATTCGGCGACTAGCTGCTCGCTACGGTAAAAACCACTAGGCTTACTCAACAAGTTTACTAGTTCAGGTAACACGTCATCCATCGTTTGTTTCAGCTTCCATGGTGGATTTATCACTATCATTCCAGAGGCGGTCATACCATGTACTTCTGTATCTGCTTCGGTACCTAATTCAAATAATTGAATATTTTTAATTCCCGCGTCAATTAAACCCTGCTCCATATTATCAATACGTTCTCTGTCCACAACCGGATACCAGATCATATATGTACCCGTCGCAAAGCGTTGGTGGGCTTTGACAATGGTTTGTACTACCGTATTGTAATCGTCTTTTATTTCATAAGGTGGGTCTATTAACACACAGGCTCTGCGCGAGGCTGGCGGTAATAAACCAATTAAGCCCGCAAACCCATTTTCGCCGCGCACTCGAATAGAGCGCTTACCTTGCATGTTTTCTTCAAGTAATACCAAATCTCGCGGATGCAACTCAAAAAACCAGCCCTTATCTTGGCGGCGTAAAAAGTGTTCGGCGATTTTTGGTGAACCTGGGTAAAAAGCCAGAGACGAACTTTCATTAAACGATTTTATTAATTCAATGTAGTCGTTTAAGGCACCGTGCTGACTGGTATGTTGCCAAAGTTTTTCTATGCCATCTTGGTACTCTTGGGTTTTTTGCGCGTCTGGTGCTGCCAGCTCAAAAAAACCAGCACCCGAATGCGTATCGATATAGTCAAGCGGCTTATCTTTTATTGTTTGATAACCCAGCACTTGCGCTAACACTAAATGTTTAAGTACATCGGCAGGGTTACCCGCATGAAAGGAGTGTCTGTAACTAAGCATTATTTATTTTCGCCATACGCTGTTTAATAAAATTAGTGAACCATAAAGCACACTGCTTTGGCAATCGTCACAGCAAAAGCGGGTGTTTACGTGAACCATTTCTGAATGAAAAAGCCAATAGCATGAATTATCCCTTAACATAGAATAAAAATCACCTAAAACCAGCGTAAATGCTGGCAAATAAACACACTTTGCTTTACATTTGCATGACATTAATTACAGTTATATGAGCGCATTTATGAACAACAATACTCTTCAACAACTCGAACAACTGATCGACCAACTAATTACCCGTAATAATCAGTTGCAAACTGATATTACAGAGCTTAAAGAGCAAAACAGTAAACTGCTTGATGAAAATGAGTTATTACAGTTAGAAGCCCTTGAAAATGAAGAAAAACAAAAAGATGCAAGCACCACCTTGTCGTCATTATTAGATAAATTACAAAGCGCACAACAGGCAAGCTAATGTCTGAGCTGCAAAACCAGCGAGTCACTGTTGAATTGCTTGGTAAAGAGCAGCAATTTGCTTGTCCGGCTGGGCAAGAAGAGGCACTAAAAGCGGCCGCCAAAAATCTGAATGATTTAGTTGAACAAATGAAACAACGTTCAACTGTCAGAAACGATCAAAAGGCATTACTTATGGCTGCTTTGAATTTAAGCCACGAATTGCTTGAAGCAAAAACTCAAAAATCAGTTGAGCTTGAGCATCAAGATCAATTGATTGATAAGCTGAGTCAATACTTAAGCTCAAACTCTGAACACACTAAATAAAAGCGCATTTTGCGCTTTTATTGTTTTTACCGTCAAAATATAATTAGAGAAAAAGATGCAACCACTTTTAACTAAAGCTCAAAAAATAGGTAAGTGCTTACTCCCTTTAATCTGCCTATTTATACATACAAAAAGCAATGCAGCAGTTGAGTGGCAATCGTTATCGGCTAATATTCAATTTATCAAGCAGCCAGATAGGTTACGTTTTTACGACTCTAATCAAGTGTTAATTCAGGGCAGTGAGTGTGCCTTACTGGTAGATGCCAGTGGTAACTTTGCAGCAGTAGAACAACTGGTTACCGAACTAAAACAACAGCTAAAGACGCCTTTATGTTACTTAGTTGCCACTCATTTTCATGACGATCACTTGCTGGGCATGGCGGTTATGCAGCATTACTTCCCAGACGCAAAACTGATTTCTCACCAACAAGTCGCTAACGACTTTTCGCGTTATCAGCAAGCATTAACAGATAAGCTAGAGGGGTTCGAGAAAAGCATTGAGCTGAGCTATCAGCGATTAGCCACCTTACCCGATGCAGAGCAAGCTCAATGGCGAGAAAAGCTCACTCGCGCTAAAACACGCTTATTTCGCTGGCAGAATTATCAACTAACACCACCAAAAATGAGTATTAGTGAGCCTAAAACATTAGATTTAGGAAATTATGTATTAACTATCAACCCGCATCAGGCACATACTAATGGCGATCTAACACTGCTTGCCGACAAAGGTAAAACCTTAATAGGTGGTGATATCATTGACTGGCTTCCCTACCCTGGGCATGGCGAGCTTAAACAATGGCAAAGTTTATTAAAAAAATATATAAATAATAATTCGCTGTCACTTTTTGTTCCTGGCCATGGCAATTTAGTCGATAAAGTTAAATTAAAACAGTCACTCACGTTTTTAGAAGCAATTACGGAGCAGGTTAAAAATAACCCTGAAGCCAGTATTGAGCAATTACAAAAAAAATTCCCAAGTGAAGTACTAAAACCTTACCAACAAGAACCACTTGATATAAAATCAAGTAACTTATTTTTGCAATCGGGATTACTTCGCGCTAAAAACAGTCAATAACTGAACACAATGGATTGTGTTAAAATATGGAAATATATTTTTTAAAAAGGAACAAAATGCGTCACCTGATCTTATGCTTTGCCATTGTATTGCTATGTAGCTGTAAAACCACACAGCCAGAGATCATTGCGCCTGTAGTCCCTGCACCTGTAGAGCAAAAAACCGCACAATCAAACACGCCGAACTCTACAAACACCAAAAAAATCATTAATAAAAAAACAATACCTAAAGCCCTAAAAGTAACTCAACCAACTGACTTATGGGCACATATTGCTGATAACTTACATTTACCGGTTGAGCAAAATCAGGCGTTAAAGAAACGCATTAACTGGTATTTAAAACAACCGAATTATTTAAAAATAGTGTCTCGCCGTGCAGAGCCTTTTTTATATCATATCGTAAAAAAAGTAGAGCAAAAGCAGCTCCCTATGGAACTGGCATTACTGCCATTTGTAGAAAGTGGCTTTAGACCTACCGCCCGCTCAAGTGAGCACGCTGTGGGTGTGTGGCAACTGGTTGCAGCAACTGCACATCATTTTGGGGTTAAATCAGATCAATGGTACGACGGACGCCAAGATGTATTGGCCTCAACCGATGCAGCACTAGATTACTTAAGCTATTTACATAAACGTTTTGATGGTAATTGGTTGCATGCACTTGCGGCCTATAACACCGGTGAAGGCCGAGTTAAACGTGCTATAAAACGCAATCAAAAACGAGGGAAGTCAACTGACTTTTGGGCACTAACCCTACCAAAAGAAACCGCTGACTATGTACCAAAACTATTAGCATTAAGCTATTTAGTAAAACACCCTAAGGCAAAATTTAAACGCCCAAAGCTTCCTTATAAAGCACTGACCACCTCGTTAAATGTGGCAAAACAGTTCGATTTTTCAATTATGGCCAAGCTCTCTGGTATGGGTGTAAAACAGCTACATGCTCTTAATCGGGGTTATTTAAAAAACCAAAGTTCCCCCCATGGCCCGCATACTTTATTGCTTCCTATTGAGCAACAAGCTTTACTAAAAAACCGTTTTTTTAAAGCCAATTTTGCAGGCGAATACATAGTCAAAAAAAATGACACACTATACGGTATTGCTAGGCATTTTGGCTTGCCTTTAAAGGCACTAAAACAGCTCAATAATAAGCAAAATAACTTTATTGGTGTTGGCGAAAAACTTATTTTAGGAGAGCCTCAAACGTTACCTGAATCGCTCACTATTAACTATAAAATAAGCCCTTACCTGGAACAAAAAGAGCCCGTCATTCCAACCATCGAGGTAGATTACCACGTTAAACCCGGTGATAACCTGTGGAATATAAGTCAGTTTTATGGCGTTGCTCATAGCGATTTAGCACGTTGGAATAAGTTATCAGCATCTAGCGTATTAAAGCCTGGGACTCAGTTAGTTTTATTTATACCCCAAGCTGCGACACCTAAAACCACACCGGCTAAAAAAGATCTGTTACTCGACTTACAAAATACATTAAATCATCCCCGTTAAGTTTCTAAAGCGCAGTATTTCGCGTAAAATTGCTTTTTAATTTATTTAAATCTTAAAGAGACATGCATGCAAATCAGTAAAAATTCGGCCGTTGAATTTCATTACACCCTTAGCGAAGCCGGTGAGCAAATAGAAAGTAGCCTTAACGACGCGCCATTAAGTTACATTCACGGCAGCGAAGGCATGCTACCCGGTTTAGAAACCGCACTTGAAGGTAAAACTGCTGGTGATAAATTTAGCGTAACGTTATCTCCAAGTGAATCATACGGTGAGCGTGTTGATGACTTAATTCAGCGCATTCCGCTTAAGCACCTTCAAGGTGATGTAAAAGTATGGAAACCAGGCATGACTGCTATGGTGCAATCAAACCAAGGTCGCCACCAAGTAACCATTGTAAAAGTAGGCCGCTTTAATGCTGATTGTGATTTAAACCACCCATTTGCTGGTAAAACGCTGACTTTTGATGTTGAGGTTGTCTCAGTTCGAGAAGCAACAAACGAAGAGATTTCTCACGGCCATGTTCATGCTGAAGGTGGTTGCGGCCACGCACATTAATTGCTAATTAAAGGAACAAGTATGTCAAAAGTTGCAATAGTAACCGGTGGCTCTAAAGGCATTGGCTTTGCTGTGGTTCAGCGATTATTAACGAGCGGCTATCAGGTTCATAACCTAGATATTGAACCCAGTAAGAGTGGTGTTTTTCATCAATGTGATGTTAGTAATGTAACCGTCGTACGCCAGTGTATACAGGCTATTATTGAAAAAACACAACGCATTGATGTACTTGTTTCAAATGCTGGCAAGCACCTAAGTGCCACAATTGAGCAAACCGATGAAGCGACATTCGATGCGTTAATGGCACTGAATGTTAAAGGTGCGTACGCGGCTATACAAAGCGTATTACCAGCCATGAAAGCACAACAAGATGGCGCTATTGTGTTAATTGCCTCAGATCAGGCCATTATTGGCAAACAAAACTCATTTGCTTATAACCTGACTAAACATGCATTGGCTTCGATGGCTAAAACCACCGCCTTAGATTACGCAAGCTTTAATATTCGCACTAATGCCGTGTGTCCTGGCACCATAGAAACGCCATTATTTCATAATGCGATTGATGCATACTGCAAAAAAAGTGGCGCAAATAAGGCAGATATTGTTGCCGAAGAAGCTGCTTTACAACCACTTAATCGTTTAGGCCAAGCCGATGAAGTTGCAGCACTGGTAAACTTTTTAGTAAGTCCAGAAGCCAGCTTTATTACCGGCAGTTTGCAACGCATTGATGGCGGTTACACAGTGCAATGAGTACTAAAATTATTGACCCGCATGTGCATTTTTTTAATTTGCTGGAGGGTCAATACACCTGGCTGCAAGGTGCTAACCCACCCGCTTGGCCTAACTTAGATAAAATAAAACAACCGATTAGCGTTGCTGAACTAATCAAAAGTACGGACTTTGAACTCGTTGGTTTAGTGCATATAGAAGCTGGCTTTGATAATGAGCAACCTATTAATGAATTAAACTGGTTAGCAAAGCATATAAAAAGGCTACCTTACAAAGCGATTAGCTTTGCAACAATTAACCAGCCAAATAACGGATTTAAACTAGCACTTAAACATCTAAAACATTCATCCCTTGTCGGCATTAGAGATATCACTGAAGGTCATGATGCCACGCGCTTATTGAACCCTCATTGTCTCGATAACCTGCGCCACTTGAGCCACTTAAAACTGCATTTTGAAGCGCAATTTGAAATAGAAAACCTCAACATCACCGAGCAACTTATTTCTTATGCCAACCAAGTTAGTGACTTACAAATCATCATTAATCACGCAGGGCTTGCACACAACCTTGCTAACTGGGCAACTGCAATTGAACTACTTGCAAAACAGCCTAATGTTGCGATGAAGTTTTCAGGCTTTGAATTACTAATGCTTAATAGCGAGCAGCAAACCCAATGTTTAACACATATTTTAAAGCATTTTGGTATGCAAAGAGTGATGTTTGCCAGCAACTTCCCCGTGTGCCAAATTAACATTAACTACAATGAGTTATGGCATCATTATCGCAGCCTATGTAGCGATGAGCTTACATGGCAACATTTGAGTTACAAAAATGCAGCGCGACTCTATCAACTCTAAATAAAAACCGCTATATTTAGCTCAACAGTTTAAAAAACGAGCATGCGTATGGCCATTTTTAATTCATCTTCTCTCAAATACACATTACTCCCTTTTTCGCTAGCCACTTTATTAACAGGTTGTGGCGGTGGAGGTAGCGACAATGCGACCAACCCAACAACAGACAATAGCGGCTGGACTTCTGGTGTATTTGCTAGCTCAGGGCAATTTAAAGGTCAATGCCAAGCAATTAATGAAAAAAACTGGCTACGCTCTTGGAGTAACGAAACCTACTTATGGTACGACGAAATTATTGATACTAATCCGGCATTAACGTCAGGCGTCATTGATTACTTTAATACTTTAAAAACGGAGCAACTGACTGAGTCGGGTGCGAAAAAAGATAACTTTCACTTTAGTTTGCCAACCGATGAGTGGCAAAGACAAAATCAATCAGGCCTAAGCTTTGGTTATGGCTTTAATATAAAAATAATCGCTGGTAGTGCGCCGCGCCAAGCAATTGTTAGCTATACCGAGCCAAATACCCCTGCTAGTAATCAAAATATTATTAGGGGCTTTGAGCTTTTAGAAGTTGATGGTGTTGATTTTATTAACACGACCTCATCAAGCGAGGTAGCTATTATTAACGCAGGTTTATTCCCAGAACAAACAGGTAAAGTTACCGAATTTGTATTTAGGGATATCAGCACTAATGAAAATCGCATTGTTACGCTCACATCTCAAAATATCGAGTCGCAACCAGTAATGAACGTACGTACTGATTTAGCAAACGGCGATGTGGGTTACTTTCAATTTAATAGCCACAACGCGATAGCCGAAACGCAGCTTTACAACGCCTTTAACCAACTCGCTGCCAGCAGCATTAAAGATTTAGTCATTGATGTGCGCTATAACGGCGGTGGTTTGTTACAAATGGCCAGCCAAGTAGGCTATATGGTGGCAGGTAGCAATACCCAAGGCAAAATATTTGAACGCACTATTTTTAACGATAAATACCCCAATACCAACCCTATCACAGGGCAAACACTGACCCCCATGCCCTTTACAAATCGTTTTGTCGGGTTTGAAAATAACCCTGCAATAGCTGCAGGCACCCCATTACCAACGTTAAATTTAGATCGGGTATTTGTACTCACCACCAGCAGTACCTGCTCAGCCAGTGAGGCTATAATTAACGGGCTGCGCGGAGCCGATGTTGAAATCATTCAGATAGGGGCTGGCACCTGTGGTAAACCGTATGGCTTTTACCCAACCGATAACTGCGACACTACTTATTTTACCATTCAATTTACTGGCGAAAATAACAAAGGTTTTGGTGAATATTCAGATGGCTTTGCACCGCAAAATACCATTGATAATGCGCGCCAGCCCGTACTTATTGCAGGCTGTGCTGTTGCCGATGACTTTAGCAAACGCTTAGGTGATGCAAGTGAAGGCTTACTTAATACCGCACTTAGTTATAGAGCAACCGGCAGTTGCCCAGCCCCAAGCTCAATAAATAGTGTTCTCGGTTTTGCGCCCACTATCGCCACCGATATGCCTGAAGTAAAAGACGCGCGAATTCAGACTGTACTTAAACAGAATATTATTCTTAGTGATAACATGAGATAAGCAATGAAGATTTTATTAGCAATAACTGCAATTTCGCTATTTTTAAGTGGGTGCTTAGCACAAAGCTCAGAGCCCACACCTAAATTGCAACATGCGTTACTAATTGAGCCTAATAGCGCTAAAGTAGCCGACGCAATTGCGCAGCTGCTGCATAGCTCGCAGGTTCAATTAGCAGACGATGTTTTTGTCACCTCAAGCACGGTTACCCTTGAGCAACTTAATCATAAAGATCCTCAGGGCAACCCTATTTTGGGCAAGCAACTTAATATGCCAGATCAATTTGAGCTCGTGACTAAGGGAGAGCGCTGTTTTGTTCGCCACCTTGATAGCAAAGCAACCATTGAACTAAAACAAGTACTTTGTAAAATAAACCCACAGCGATAAAAAAGCCGGTAAGTGACAACTCACTTACCGGCTATTCCTCAACAGAGTAAACTATTTTATTTCTACGCGTTGTGAGCGCATTACAATTTCATCGTTAAGCTCAATCCCAAGACCTGGTTCTTCTGATACTTCAAAAAAACCATTTTTAGGTTGTGGATCTTGTAAGCATAGCTCTCTATTCCACTTTTTAATCGCGTAAGTATGATGCTCGTGAATTAAAAAGTTAGGGATCGCTGTTTCTAAGTGCAATGATGCCGCCGTTGCAACCGGCCCTCCACATACGTGTGCCTGAATACGCACATCAAAAATATCAGCGTAATCACATACTTTTTTAGTTTCGGTAAAGCCACCACATAAGCCGATATCTGGCTGTAGTACATCAATACTTTGATCTTCTAAATAAGGACGTACCCCCCAGCGGTTATACAAGCGCTCGCCGCCTGCAATAGGCACAGCCACTTTGTCAGCCACTTTTGCATGTAATGAATGGTTTAAGTAATTCACCGGCTCTTCAAAATACATACAGTCAAATTCTTCTGCAATTTCACCAATTTGAATTGCCGATGTCGCCCCTGGTAAGCTATGACATTCAAAAATAATATCTACTTCGTCACCCACGGCCTCTCGAATAGCCTGCATACGTGCGCGGTATAGTTTCATCTCTGGGCGAGAAATAATATTTGTGCGGTCGTAATAGGTGTTACCGTCTTTATCGTATTGAATTGGATCGACTTTCACCGCATCGTAACCTTCCGCCACCGCTTTTAGTGCCGCTTCTGCATATTCTTGTGGCTGTACCAGCGCTTTAAATTCACTGTCCCAGTCAAACTGCAGCTGTGATGCATAAGTACGCAGCTTGTCGTTAACTTTACCGCCAAGCAACTGATAAACCGGTAAACCCAATGCTTTACCTTTTATATCCCAAAGCGCCGTATCAATCGCACTCATTGCTGCGTAAACCACCGGCCCACCACCTAGACCCCAAAAACTTTCACGCAACATACGCGACCATAGTTTTTCAGTTTGAAACGGGTCGTGTCCAATTAAAAAGGCATCGGCCATTTCTTTGATCATCGCAGCAGCGGCACTGTGTCCTAAATCGTACGCAAGACCTGCTTCACCAACACCGCTAATACCTTCATCGGTATGAATTCGAACAAATACCGGCGTCCATGCAGGACGATCAGGGCAATGAATATCAAAGACTTCAACGCGATTTACTTTCATAAAAATTCCTTATTAACCTTCAGTGGGTTATTTTGCAAAACTAGGATCAAGACGATACGCTTTTCGTAACATGGCAGGCCATGCTAGCTGGCCCCCTGTACTGCCGCTGTGAACGACGTTCGCTTGGTTATAAATGTTATCAATAATAGCTTGAGGTACAGCCACCGCTTCTTGCGCACTTGATTGAATGGCTAACTGTATTTCACAGGCACGCTGAAGGTCATAAAAGCGCATAAACGCATCGCCTACCGTTGGGCCTACTGTTAAACCGCCGTGGTTGACCAATAGCATATGATTGGTGGTGCCTAAATCTGTTTGCAGGCGTTTACGCTCATCGTCATTCACCGCTAAACCTTCATAGCCATGGTAAGACAGAGACGGCAATGAAAACATCGAATACTGACTTAGCGGTAACAGCCCTTCTTTTTGTGTTGCAACCGCAATCGTTTCTTTGGTGTGCAGGTGTATAACGCAATGTGCATCCTCACGTACTTCGTGAATGGCACTGTGAATAGTGAACCCTGCAGGGTTAATATTAAAGGGTGTATCGTCAATAATGCGGCCATTTAAATCTACTTTGACTAAGTTAGATGCAGTGATCTCATCAAACGTTAAGCCAAAGGCATTCACTAAATAATGATCCGTGCCCGGTAGGCGAGCAGAAAGGTGCGTATAAATTAAATCCCCCCAACGAAAATGGTCAACTAATCGATAACATGCGGCTAAATCAACACGTAGTTGCCACTCTTGTTCTGATACTTTATTTTTTAAATTGAGCTGGGGTAAATCAAACATAACAAGCCTTTTAAAACACAGCATAGCGCTAGTGATTGTAGATGTTTAGAAGTCTAAATGAGTATTAGCATGATGGCAATCACCAAATAAAAAAGCCACACATAGGTGTGGCTCTTTTTAATTAGCGTTAACGGTTATTGTACTTTTGATAGGTAATCGGCAATCGCTTCAAATTCTTCATCAGTCACAGTCGCAACCATCGCTTTCATCGCCATAGACATACCGTTGTTACGAGCGCCTGACTTGATGTCTTTCATTTGCGCTACTAAATATTCTTTGTTTTGACCATTTAGTTTAGGGTACATCGCCATAATAGGTGCTTTACCTTCTGCACCATGACATGTTTGACAATTTTTAGCTGTGTAAAGTGCAGCGCCATCTGCAGCGGCTGCTGAAAATGAAAAACTTGCGGCTAAACCAATACCCGCGCCTAATAAAAGTGTTTTTATCTTGCTCATTGTATTTACTCTTCTTTTTACGGTTAAAAAAAAACGGTTGTGATTATTGTAGTCAATAAATCTTTAAAAAGCATACGTCCTTGGTAAGGTTTGACGATCAATCAGAACAAATACGTGTATCCCTCATAAAACACATACTAGCTTGCTTTAACTGAGCAGATACTTAATAGGCTTACCAAATAAGATCGTCTGGCACTTCAAAATCAGCATACGGATCGTCTTCATCTTTGGCTTTATTTTCAGGCTCAACATGAAACACAATATACTTTTCATCCACCTCAGCCACTTTACGCGCAGGCTCATCTTCTAATACGTAAAACTGACCTTCTAACACACAAATAGCTAAACGCCCGCCCGAGAGCGCCTTTTGCGTTTGCTCATTCACATCAAGCCCTTTCACTTTATTTTCATAAGTGAAGTTAAAGGTACGCTCACCGCGAATTGACTCTTGATTATGATGCTCTAAAATTTGCTTAACACGGGCGACTTGCTCGCGCTGCTTTAATTCTTCTTGGCGCGCTTTATTGAGCTCTTCAGCTTTTTGCTGCTGCTCCAACTTAGTTTGCTGAATATGCTTTTGTAAATCGTTCGGGTTGCTCGTCGCTCCCTTCTTTTGCTTTTTCTGTTGCTTGCGCTTTTCTGATTTAGCAACTTTAGCTTTATGTGATGTTGTTAAACCAGCTTGGAGCAATTGCTCTTGTAGTGACCCCATGGCGTGTTCCCACTAAAAACGAATATTAATGCTATTTTAATCACCAACGAGCGTAAATAACAGCGCTATTGGTATTAATCTAACAAACTACTGAAAACAAAGCATGATTTAGCGCAATAAAGGTTAATTTATGAAAACCCTAGCAGTTTTGTATATAATGCAGCTCAACTAATAAGCAATGTATATGGCAGTTAATGCGCTTACCTCACCTACTCATCTGTTCAGTTTTCATTTTTTTTGTTTTATACGCACCACAGCCATTATTAAGTTTATTTGCTACTGAATTTAATGTTGCTCCTGCTGTTGCAGGCAGCTTAATGACGGCCACTATGTTGCCTTTAGCTATTGCCCCTTTGGTGTATGGACTGTTTTTAGCTAAGCGAAACCCTTTATTGATATTACGCTTCGCTATGTTGTTACTGGGTGTGGGTTGTATCTTATTTATTTATGCCCCGAGTTTTGAATTACTTCTACTGGTAAGGTTTTTACAAGGACTGACTTTACCTGCCGCATTGACTGCCATGACCAGCTTTATTGGTATGAGCTATCAAGCCGATACATTACAAAAAAATATGACGCTATATATAGGTAGTACGATTGTCGGTGGTTATTTTGGTCGTGTATTGGCTGCGCTCTTTAGCGATGTTTGGTCGTGGCAGAGTTTTTATTACCTAATAGCAGCCATGCTGATTATTCTAGCGTTAAGTATTCCCCATAAACGTTTTAATCTCGTTAAATCAACCGAGGTTTTATCACCATTAGATTATATAAAACAACTTAAAGAGGGCTCTGCACTTAAGCTCTATGGTGCCATTTTTTGTATGTTTTTTTGCTTTGCAGCATTATTAAACTACTTGCCTTTTATTTTAAAAAATACCTTTTTAATTAATAACACGCGCGACATTGGCTTTGTTTATAGTGGCTATTTGGTGGGTGCTTTGGCTTCTATTTTCACTCCTTGGCTATTAAAAAAAATGACTTCAGCCTGGCGATTGTTGGCCGCGGTATTCGTGTTTTATAACCTCAGTATTGTGTTATTAATTAGTCATTCACTGTTGTTGTTTTTAATTGCATTCACACTCTTTTGTGGCGCTATGTTTGTAATTCATTCCACAGCGGCACCACTGGTTAATAAAATCAGTCACGCACCGCCAAGCGTTACCAACGGGTGCTATGTATCATTTTATTACAGCGGCGGCGCACTGGGCTCGTTATTACCTGGGGTGGTTTATCAAACTCATGGACAAACGGCGTTTATGGCAACATTACTCGCTGTGTGTTTGTGTGGACTAGGGCTTATTTTGTGGGCTCAGCGCGATGGCAAAAACATCACCCGCGGCTGATGCTCAGTAAAGTCAAAAAAACGCAGTAAATCAGGCTTAGTTAATAACCATGTTTGGGTATTTTCAAACGGGTGGCAATGAAATAAATCGCCAAACCAAATATCTTGGTCAAGCCAAAGCGTTACATCTCGTTGTTTGTCGTTCATTAAGCTGAGCATTGACACGCAACCAGGTGCAACCTTTAAGTACTTAGCCAAGCGCTCATTAGAGGCGAAGCCTAAGCGCGATAGCCCTTGCTGTTTAGCAAGTGACTTTAAATCCAACTGTTTATCATGCGCGGTGATCACTAAAAAATGACGCTTACCTTCGTTGTCTCGCAAAAATAGGTTTTTTAAGCGTGTTCCTGGGCGATTTACCATCAGTTCATCGGCATCTAAACTGCCATGTAGCGCTGGATGTTCTATTACGTCATATTCTATATTTAGTTGGGCTAACACTGCCGCTAGTTTTTGTTTATCCGCTAACATACTACAAACAACGCCCTCTTAGCTGCACACTTAAATCACGCCATAGTACTTCGTTTATTTCATGCTTATCTGCACAATAGTTACGCTGTGCTAGTTCTTTATTAAGAAACTCTACCGCTTGATCTTCTAATTGTAATTTTAAAACACTCGACTCTTCAAAATGCTCTTGCTCAGCAAAACGCTGAACATCACTGCGGGTTAGTTTTTTATTGACATTAATTTGCTCACGACTTTTAGCCTTTACAGAAACCACATAAGCAAAAAGCTTGTTACCTTGCTCATCAAGGGTGTCATAAAATTGTTTATTATTAATTTCGTAGGGCGGTTCATCTACTGAACTGGCACAACCAAAAAGGAAAATCATGAAAACTAACGCGTATTTTTTCATTATGTATTGTCGTTTTAGTAAATATTGAGCTCGAGTTTAACAAAAATTAGTTAAAACGGAAAAATTTGTGAAAAAATACTTGACCAAAATCGTAAAAATATTTAAAGTTCACCCCGCTTGAGACTCAGCACTTAAGCATTTACATTGTATGTAAATTAGGAATGTGGGGCTATAGCTCAGCTGGGAGAGCGCCTGCCTTGCACGCAGGAGGTCAGCAGTTCGATCCTGCTTAGCTCCACCACTTTCCTACTCTCTCCCCTAAGTAATATCCTTATTTTTATATTCTAAATAAATTTCTCTGTTAATAATTTTTTGCCCTGTTTTAATCTTTATGTTTGCTTAGTTGTTTGATTTTGCTAAATCGAGATCAAAAATGCCGAGCAAAAGCTCGGCATTTTTATCGTTTATTAGGTTGGGTAAGTTATTCGCGAACTTGACCAACACCATTAACTAAATATTTCTCAGTAGTTAGTGACTCAAGCCCCATTGGACCATAAGCATGCAGCTTAGTCGTTGCAATACCAATCTCGGCGCCTAAACCTAGTTGTGAGCCATCAGAGAAACGTGATGACGCATTAACCATAACAACCGATGCATCCACACTACGTTGGAATAACTCTGCCGCAGCATCGTTTTTAGTACAGATAACTTCGGTATGATTTGAGCCAAATTGAGCAATGTGCTCAACGGCTGCATCAAAGCTTGGCACTATACGAATAGCAATTTCTAAATCTAAATATTCTTCACCAAATTCGTTATCTGCAAGCACAGTGGCATTATCAAAATATTCAGCCGCTTTAGCGTCAGCATTAATTTTTACACCTTCTTGACGAAGTACAACTGCACACAAATTTAAAAACTCATCAGCTACATCTTGGTGTACCACTAAACCCTCAAGTGCATTACATACACCAGTACGCTGAGTCTTACCATTAAGTAGTAGATTAAGTGCCACTTCTAAGTCTGCATCTTTATCTACGTATAAATGACACACGCCTTTAAAGTGCTGAATAACAGGAATTGTACTGTTTTCTGTTACATAGTTAATAAGCCCTTCACCGCCCCGTGGGATAATTAAATCAATACTGTCGCGTTGCTGCATTAATTCCATTAGTAAAGCACGGTCAGGATCTGGAATAACTGAAATTAGCGCCGTTGGCAAACCATGTTTAGTAAGCACGCTGTGCATTACACTAGCAATGGCTTGTGAGCTTTTAAGCGCTTCTTTACCACCGCGCAAAATAACACCATTACCCGACTTAAAGCACAATGCACCCGCGTCAGCCGTTACATTAGGTCGTGCTTCGTAAATCATGCATACCACGCCCAGTGGTACACGCATTTTACGAATTTTAATGCCATTTGGACGTTCAGTGATATCACGTAACTGGCCAACCGGATCATCAAGTGAAACAATCACTTCGATACCTTCAGCCATCGCTTCAATGCGCTCATCATTCAATGTTAAACGGTCTATCATTGACGCTGCTAAATTATTGTCACGCGCAGCGCTTAGGTCACTTTCGTTTTCTTTGATTATAAATTCTTTTTGATCTCTTAATGCCGCTGCCATATCGGTTAACACGTTGTTTTTAGTCTCGGTATCGAGTAAAGCAAGTGTATGTGCAGCTTTTGCTGCTTGGCGTGATATATCCGTAATTAAACTCATGACTTCTCCAATAATGCGATATCTTTTTCTGAAATAATTGGTCCAATTGAATCCTGCATTTTTTCGCTGAATTCACTCTGTTCGTTGTCTGCAATAAAGTTTAACAAACAGCTACTGTAATTTGCTGTGGCTTTAGCTAAACGCGTACCATCTTCACTGCGAACTAAGATAGTATCGCCCACAGCAAACTCACCATGTACTTCCTTGATCTCATCGCCTCGTAAACAGCCGTCTTCGCCTTCTAGTGAATCATCAAATGACCCATCGACAACCACTTCACCTTGTTCATTTGCGGTATGTGTCATCCAGTGAATAGAGTCTTGCATTGGTTTTTCATAAGGCAAGAACACACTACCTGGATTTTCGCCCGCTAATAAACGAGTAAAGGTTTCTTCTTTAAAGCCGTTAATAATATACGTTGCAATACCATGTGATGTGGCTTTTTCTGCCGCTTCAATCTTGGTTTTCATACCACCGGTGCCTACTGCACTGGTAGCACATCCTGCCATAGCATAAATAGAATCATCAATTGATTTTATTTCAGGCAATAATACGGCATCGTCATGCAAATTTGGGTTTTTGTCGTACAGCCCATCTACATCTGAAAAAATCATTAATGCGTCAGCGTCAGCGGCAGCTGCCACCATAGCTGATAAGTTATCGTTATCACCCACTTTTAAATCATCTGTTGTCACCGCATCATTTTCATTAATGATAGGTAGCACGCCGTGTTCTAACAAGGTAAATACAGTTTCACGAATACTTTGATAGCGCTCACGGTCACGTAGGTCACCATGAGTTAATAGTAGCTGCGCCGAAGGAAAATCAAAGAAACGATCCCACATGGCCATCATTTCTGTTTGCCCTGCTGCTGCCATGGCTTTTTTCATAACAACTGAGCGCGGCTTCTCTGATGGAAATAAATGCGAGCCTGCCGCTACAGAGCCTGATGACACTAAAATAACCTCTATACCACGTGCGCGACAGTGAACGATAAACTGTGCGATGGTTAACAAGTAGCGTGAACGACAGCCATCTTGATCGGGTGCAATTAAGGCACTGCCCACTTTAAGTACGATACGTCGCCAATTTAACTTTTGCATAAATGCTCAACTTTCCATTTTATTTGTATTCATCACACTGATGAATGAAACCAGGTCGCTATGTTTAAAACATAACGTCGAATTTGTTTATCATTGCCCACACTTTTTTTACACACGCGTACACCGTCTCTAAAACCATTGTTTTAAATTGAGATGCAAAAAATAAATAGTATTAACCCAATAAAATTGGATTGTACTAACTAAAAAAATATAAAGTGTTGTTTATGTATCGCTGTAAAAAGCTGTGTGCGGCTTTTTTATTAACAACATACATAGAGCCTCTTAAGTCTGGTACACCAACAGATAGGGTGATGACTTAAGGACCGAGATTTAACCGCCACGATGGGGATTAAATATTGAAAGGTAATAATTCAACTCAAACTTTAATTTATATGCGTTAAGCAAATAAACACCTTGAGCAAAACTATACCAAAGAGTTCGGTAAATGATATTTTATGTTCGAACATTATAAAACATCGCTGAAACAATCACTAAGAGAGTTAAGATGTTTATATCTAACACGTTTACTTACTTAAACAACAAACTTTATTAGATAACTAATTATTCGAACACGAAGTATAATACGTTAAAATAGCCGCTTAGATCAAGGCTAAAATTAAAGCTAAATAGGTGATAACAGACAAGGCATGCACATTTTGCAATAGATATCATAAAGTTAGACTACTATAAATGGTAATTATAGAGACTATAACTTTGATAACACTCTCACAAAAGACGTTAACACTAAATAAATAAACATTATTTATTAGCTAAATTTAATTTACACGTGTATACCCACTGTATTACTGGTTGGTAACCGTTATACTTTTAAACATTATTAAAATTAAGGAGTTTTTACTCTATGTCAGCAATTTATATAGCCGGTATTGCACTGTGTTCAGTGTTAGCCCAATGGGTCGCTTGGGCGTTTAGAGTACCCGCTATTCTGTTTTTATTGCTTACAGGGCTTTTATTAGGGCCATTTAGTGGCGTATTAGACCCTGATGCATTATTAGGTGATTTACTTTTTCCTGTGGTCTCTTTGAGTGTCGCTGTGATTTTATTTGAAGGGTCCTTAACTTTACATTTTCGAGAACTTAAAGGGATCAGTAAAGTCGTCAGAAACCTCTGCTCTATTGGTATGCTTACAACTTGTATTGTTATTAGTTTTAGCGCCTATTGGTTACTCGAGTTAAATTGGCGAGTTGCTGCAGTACTTGGCGCAGTGCTTGTTGTTACGGGGCCAACCGTTATTGCTCCATTACTTAACTCGATGCGACCTACCCAGGATATCGATCGTATTTTACGCTGGGAAGGCATAGTAATAGACCCCATTGGCGCTTTATTTGCAGTGTTAGTGTTTGAAGCCGTAATGCTGGTTGGTCAGGGTGAAGTACTTAGCCACACTATCGTTGCACTGGTTAAAACCGTTGGCGTTGGTTTAAGTATTGGTGTGGTTTCGGGTTGGATCACGACGCAACTAATGCGCCGAGAATGGCTGCCATTTGAGCTACATAAGTTTGGTATTTTAGCGTTAGTGTTAATTAGCTTTTCTATTTCAAACCACATAAGCCATGAGTCAGGCTTACTGGCTGTGACGGTGTTTGGCATTTGGTTAGCTAATCAAGATGACTTGGAAATAGATTCGGTACTCGAGTTTAAAGAAGATTTGTCGATGATTTTAATCTCAACTTTATTTATTTTATTGGCCGCAAGACTACAACTCTCTGATTTAATGATGCTCGACAGCGACGTCTTTATATTTTTAGCTATTGTGCTATTTATTGCGCGCCCATTGTGTATTGCTATTTCAACCTTTGGTACAGACTTACCGATGAAATCACGCCTAGTACTTGCTTGGATTGCACCTCGCGGTATTGTTGCAGCAGCCGTTGGTTCAGTATTTGCGCTGAGTATGATGGAAGCGGGAGTGGCCGATGCCGAAAAAATGGTGCCACTCATATTTACTGTTATTATTGTTACTGTGGTACTGCAAAGCTTAACGGCTATCCCTGTTGCGAAACTACTTGGAGTGCGTCAACCATCCCCTAATACTATTTTAATCATTGGTGCAAACCATGTATCGCGTGCAATTGCACGTGGCTTAAAAGAGCAAAATATTCCTGTTCATCTATCAGATCCTGCTTGGGAGAACTGTAGAATGGCGCGCATGGATGGCCTGCCTTGTTATTACGGTAACCCGCAATCGGAGCATGCTGAACGTTATTTACCTTTAACCACGATTCGCAGTGTTTTAGCGCTTTCACCTAATCGCCACCACAACGCATTAGGGGTGCAGTACTTCTCTCATTTATTAAATGAAAAAAATGTATTTTCACTACGTTCCTCTTCTTCGCACGCCAAAGCAAATAAAGACAGTGCGACGTTTTTATCTCGACAAATTCTGTTTGGTGAAAACGGCGCATATGCACGCTTAAGCAGTGTTATTGCCAAAGGCGGTAAAGTGAGTGCAACACGTATATCTGAAGAGTTTAGCTGGCAGCAGTATTTAGAAATGAATCCTGAAGCGATCCCACTGTTTATTCTCAAAGGGGATAAAGACAGTGATGAAGACGCACCAGTGAAAATGAGGCCTTTTACCAGTGATATGGAAAAGCCACCACAAGAGGGTGAACGAGTAGTTGCATTGCAACCGCCTAAAATATCGCTATTAAAAGATCCGGCCAATAACAAAGCCAAAGACAATAAAAAAGACGAGTAATAACTAAAAAGCGAGAGTGCTAAAAAAAGCACTCTCGCTTTTTTATTTACAAACCTAAACTCTGATTAAGAGATTTACTAACATATTAAATCATAGTCATAATTAGGTTGATTTTCTCTAGCTAGAGTTTAGGTTACATAGGTAAGCGCGCGCGGGTAACGACACTAGCTGGCATTTTTTCAGCAAGTTTAGTTAATGCTCGCTCTATTTTTTTATGTGTCGCTTTATCGGCTACCGTGGTGTTAAACAGCCAACGATAAGCATCTTCAAAGTCTCTTGGACTACCATAGCCTTGATTAAACAAGCCCACTAATCGTAATTGCGCTTTTAAGTTACCTTGCGCTGAGGCCTCACGGAGGTAGGTTATTGCCATGGCTTTGTCTTTTTGGACTAACTGCCCAACATCGTAATAGCGACCTAGCTGCTCTAATGCTGCCGCTAAGCCCTGCTCAGCCGCTTTTTTCATGTAATACACACCTAAAGCTACATCACGCTCAACACACACCTTGTAGGCGAGCATATCACCGTATAAAAATTGATACGACGGCAATGCCATTTTATTGGCTCGCGCTTCTATATCTTGCACTAACTGGCAATTATCTGCCTTGACGCGGGCTAGATGAGTGTTCTCATTAATTAAAGCTATTAACTCAGATTCAGTATACAGCGGCACAGCTGCAGGGCTTTCTTCAGCTAAGCTATTGCTTATATTAAATAAAGAAAGTGTAAGTAGTGATAATGACCACACTGAGCAACGAGAAGATAAACGCATATTAACCACTTTAAAAATAAACTTACCAAATAATATACAAAGATCGTTCCACTATTAATAGGTGTGCTTTTTTATAGGCATAAAAAAAGCTGCACATGGCAGCTTCTTTTCAACATAAACCCAATTATGCAAATGGGCTACGAAGTATCATGGTTTCAACACGATCTGGACCTGTAGAGATAATATCAACAGGGACGCCCGTGATTTCTTCAATACGTTTAATGTAATCAATTGCTGCTTTAGGTAAACCTTCAAGCGATGTTACACCCACGGTATTTTCAGACCAACCAGGCATTTCTTCGTATACTGGTGTTACTTTATCGTAACCTTCAGCCGCTAATGGCGTAACGTTAGTCACAGTACCATCTTCAAGCTTATAACCAGTACAGATTTTAAGTGTTTCTAAACCGTCTAGAACGTCAAGTTTAGTTAAACAAAAACCTGAAATGCTGTTAATTTGAACTGCACGGCGCATAGCCACTGCATCTAACCAGCCAGTACGACGTAAACGACCAGTAGTAGCACCAAACTCATGACCTTTGTCACCTAAATGCTTACCTACTGGGTCTTGTTTTTCAAGGCCATCGTAAAGCTCTGTAGGAAAAGGACCTGAACCTACACGTGTTGTGTACGCTTTAATGATACCTAGTACATAATCAAGGTGTAATGGGCCAAAACCCGCACCTGTAGCAACGCCACCAGCAGTAGTGTTTGAAGATGTAACATAAGGATAAGTACCGTGATCGATATCAAGTAATGTACCTTGTGCACCTTCAAATAAGATGTTGTCACCGGCTTTACGCGTTTGATCTAAAAGCTCAGTTACATCAACTACCATTGCTTTTAAGATGTCAGCAACAGCCATTGCGTCATCAAACGTTTTTTGAAAATCTACTGCATCTACTTTGTAGTAGTTCACTAATGTGAAGTTGTGGTATTCCAATACTTCTTTTAACTTAGTAGCAAATAATTCAGGATTGAATAAATCGCCAACACGTAAACCACGACGTGCTACTTTATCTTCATACGCTGGACCGATACCACGACCCGTTGTACCGATTGGTTTATCGCCACGCGCTGTTTCGCGAGCTACATCTAATGCAACATGGAAAGGCAATATTAGCGGACATGCTTCACTGATTAAAAGACGTTCGCGTACTGGTACGCCACGCTCTTCAAGCATGCCAATTTCTTTCATTAGCGCTTCTGGTGATAAAACAACACCATTACCAATCACACATTTAACATTGTCACGTAATACACCCGATGGAATAAGGTGTAGAACTGTCTTTTCACCGTCGATCACTAAGGTATGGCCAGCGTTATGACCACCTTGATAACGAACTACTAAAGATGCTTTATCTGTAAGGAGGTCAACTACCTTACCCTTACCTTCGTCACCCCATTGGGTGCCTAGTACTACAACGTTTTTACCCATTGCAAATTCACTTAGAGAAAATTAGGACGAGATTTTACCAGAAAACTAAAGCAAAGTTCACCCCGTTTAGCTTATTTTTTCCTCGTGCCCTTAGTAAACATCAGTGTTTAGCTAATAATCACATAAATAACAGTGATTTATAAGATTAAAATTCAGATAACAAAAAGCCCTGCAATTGCAGGGCTTTTTAAATTTAACTAAAGCTGTGATTACTGAGCTTTCGCGCCTTTCATGTATTGGAAGAAGTCGCTATCCGGTGATAACACCATCACGTCTTGCTTTCCTTTGAAAGTTTGCTTGTAAGCTTCTAAAGAGCGAACAAAGCTAAAGAACTCAGGGTCTTTATTATAAGCACTAGCGTAAATCGCAGCAGCATCAGCATCGCCTTGACCACGAACAGAACGCGCATTACGTTCTGCATCAGCAAGCATTACTGTTACTCGGCGGTCAACACCTGCACGAATCGTCTCTGCTTTTTCCTGACCTTCAGAACGGTGCTCTTTAGCAACGGCAGTACGCTCAGCACGCATACGTTGGTAAATAGAGCTACTCACCTCTTGAGGTAAGTTAATTTGCTTAACACGTACATCAAGTACTTCAATACCCAGCTCACTAGCACTTTCAGAGGCTTGTACTAACGCTTCTTCCATCAGCTCGCTACGTTCACCCGATACAATTTCACGAATAGTACGAGTACCAAAGTTAGTACGTAGGCCATTATTTACTTTTTGCTTAAGCAGTGTTTCAGCGTATTGCTTATCACCACGTGCACGCAGGTAAAAAGAGCTAAAGTCGTTAACACGCCATTTTACAAACGAATCAACAATTAAGTCTTTTTTCTCGCTAGTTACAAAGCGATCCGGTGTGCCATCTAGCGTTTGAATACGCGCATCAATGCGGCGCACTTGGCTAAAAAATGGCACTTTTAGATGTAGACCTGGACCATAAACTACCGCTTGATCATCGCTGTCTTTTTGTACTTTACTAAATAAAAGTACAATCGCCTTTTGGCCTTCAGAAACCACAAATACTGACGAGAAACACATTACAATGGCAGCTAATAGGATTACTAAACTAAAGTTTTTCATTATGCTTATCTCCCGTCGTTGAAGCGATCATTGTTAAAGCGATCATTACCACTATTAACAGTGCTGTTACGTGACGTATTTACCTTGTTACGTAAATCGTTAATATCGCTTGAGCTAGGTAAAGCAACGCGTGTTGATGAACCCTGTTTTTCCATGATTTTATCAAGTGGTAAATACATCATGTTGTTACCGCCCTTAACGTCAACCAATATTTTAGAGCTATTACCTAATACTTCTTGCATTGCGTCTATGTATAAACGCTCGCGTGTTACTTCTTTAGCTGCTTGGTATTCTGGAAGTAATTTCTCAAAACGAGCCACTTCACCTTGCGCTTCTAAAGTAATACGCTCTTGGTAACCTTCAGCCTCTTGCGTCATACGCGTTACTTGACCACGCGCACGCGGTTCAATTTCACGGGCATACGCTTCGGCTTCACGAATAAAGCGTTGTTCATCCTCTTGGGCTGCAATTGCATCATCAAACGCATCTTTAACTTCCATTGGCGGACGTGAATCCTTGAAGTTAACGTCAGTTACGATTAAACCTAAGTTATAAGGTTCGATGATTTGATTTAGCTCATCCCAGGTATTTTGACGCACAACTTCACGGCCGTTAGTCAGTACTTGGTCCATTTTTGAATGGCCAACAACATAACGCAGTGCACTATCTAATGCTTCTTCAAGGCTGCTGTCAGCGTTAGTGACACTAAACTTGTATAAGTATGGGTCGATTACTCGATACTGTACTTCAAACTCAACGCTTACTACGTTTTCATCTTCAGTTAGCATAAAGCCTGATGCTGATAACGAACGAACAGCTTCGATATCGACTGGAATAACCGTCTCAACAAAGGTCATTTTCCAACGCAAGCCTGGATCTGCAATTCGGTCAAACTTACCAAATTGAAGAACGACACCGCGTTCAGCTTCTTTCACCGTATAAATACCGCTTAACGCCCACACAATGGCAGCGATAATAAGTACAAATGAAATACCGGCTCCGCCAAGTCCACCGCCGCTACCATTGCCGGATTTTTTACCGCCAAATAAGCCGTTAAACTTGTTACTGAATTTACGGAACACCTCGTCTAAATCAGGTGGGCCTTGATCACGTCCGCCTTTGTTATTCCACGGATCTTTGTCATTGCCATTATTACCCGGTTCATTCCAGGCCATAGCTATACTCCATTGTTATCTAAATAAATTCGGAAATTGTGTTAAATCTAACAAATCTTATGCATTTCTTATACTAAAACCGACATTAATCTTTCAGTTTTTAGTCGCAGCTAATAAAACTTTCAATCTCTGGGCCAAAATCTTTAATCAAACGATTCCACTCAATCATAGGTAATCGCACATCTAGCAACCAATTACCTTGCTCATCAAAACGTTCGTTATGTACTGCACTTAAGTTAAATAAAGATGCTCTTAAACGTCCATACTGAGGAGCCAGTAGTAAAGTTTCACTCAACATCTTTTTAGCTAGTAGGTCACTAATAGCCTCACTTAGCAGCTCGCAACCTTCACCTGTTTTTGCTGATAACCATACCCTTATAGGTTGGCCTTCGTCATCGCGATCAATACGTGGGGTTACATCATCCAGCGCATCAATTTTGTTGTATACAAGTAATTGCGGTACATCATCAGCTTCAATTTCTTTGAGTACTTCTTGTACCTGTTCAATATTTTCTTTTCGACGAGGGTCGGCTACATCTATCACGTGTAATTGTAAATCAGCCTCTCGCGTTTCTGTCAGCGTTGCTTTAAATGCAGCCACTAAGTCATGCGGTAAGTGGCGAATAAACCCTACAGTATCCGCTAAAATAACCGAACCAACATCGCCAATATCTAATTTGCGTAAGGTTGGGTCTAGTGTTGCAAACAACTGATCAGCGGCATACACATCAGAATTTGTAATACGGTTAAATAAGGTTGATTTACCCGCATTAGTATAGCCCACTAAAGAAACCGTTGGGATCTCATTACGAGTACGTGCTCGTCTACCTTGCTCACGTTGTACGCCAACTTTAGCCAAACGGGCGCGTATATTTTTAATACGTGCACGTAATAAACGTCGATCGGTTTCTAACTGCGTTTCACCAGGACCACGTAAACCAATACCGCCTTTTTGGCGTTCAAGGTGGGTCCAACCTCGGATTAAACGAGTCGACATATGACGAAGCTGCGCTAACTCAACTTGAAGTTTACCTTCGTGAGTACGTGCGCGCTGAGCAAAAATATCGAGGATAAGTGTGGTTCTATCAAGCACCCGACATTGGCAAACACGCTCTAAATTACGTTCTTGAGACGGACTTAACTGATGGTTAAAAATGACAACATCGGCATTGTGGATTTTGACAATTTCAGCTATTTCTTCTGCTTTGCCGGTACCGACAAATAGCTTCGGATGTGGTGCTTGACGGCTGCCTTGCACAACCGCCAAACTACTAACACCAGCAGAAGATACCAACATTTCTAATTCGTGGAGATCTTCACGATCCCCCTCTTTAGGTAAGTCGATATGGACTAAAATTGCCTGTTCGCCAGATTCATAGCGGTCAAACAAGCATTACGCTCCTAATTTAAAAGTTTCCAGCTTCAGGTTCTTCAGTGTCTTCATTTCCCTGAACACCTTGGAAGTTGACTGCGCGTGCAGGTACAACTGTAGAAATTGCATGTTTATACACCATTTGGTTAACAGTGTTTTCCAGCAAAATTACAAATTGGTCAAATGACTGAATTTTACCTTGTAATTTTATGCCATTTACCAAAAAAATTGATACTGGAATGCGCTCACGGCGTAGTGCATTTAAAAATGGGTCTTGTAACGATTGGCCTTTTGCCATGTTATTATTCCTTCGTTCTAGGTGTTATTATAATTAAGTGGCTGAACTGATTTAACAAAGATAAATTTTGTTCAACTACTACTAGCTTAGCGAACTTACTACACGATGCAAGTTTTCTTCATCACCTGTTGTTA
Organism: Pseudoalteromonas sp. APC 3250; assembly: GCF_030407915.1. Taxonomy (NCBI): domain Bacteria; kingdom Pseudomonadati; phylum Pseudomonadota; class Gammaproteobacteria; order Alteromonadales; family Pseudoalteromonadaceae; genus Pseudoalteromonas; species Pseudoalteromonas sp. APC 3250. The sequence goes on along the minus strand of NZ_JASDCM010000015.1, from coordinate 16,937 downwards.
ACCATGTAACATCAGGCCAGCTTCTTAACCACGTTAATTGACGTTTAGCCAATTGACGTGTGGCTGCAATGCCGCGAAAAATCATTTCATCATGATCAATTTCACCCGCAAGGTAATCCCACATCTGTCTATAACCTACACAACGAATAGAAGGCATATTGGGATGTAAATCCTCACGTAGATATAGGGTCGAAACTTCTTTTTCAAACCCCTGTTCAATCATTATTTTAAACCTTTCTTCAATTCGATGATGTAATTCACTGCGATCATCGGGTGCAATTGCAAATTGATGAAAAGTATAGGGTAATGCTGGCTGCTTTTGCTTTTGCAATTCAGTCATCGTTTTACCTGTTATACGGTAAACTTCCAAAGCACGATTAATTCGCTGCGAATCATTTTCACTCATCTTTTGTGCGGCTTGCGGATCAACTTTAACCAGCTCTTTGTATAAATAAGGCCAGCCATGCTCTTTAGCTTGTGTTTCTAGTTCGGCTCTAACGTCTGCATCGGCCTCAGGTAATGGCGACAACCCATCAATTAGCGCTTTGAAGTACATCATTGTACCTCCAACCAATACAGGCACTTTACCTTGTTGATGAAATTTATCAATTTTTTCTATAGCATCACGTCTAAAATCAGCAACCGAATACGTTTCACTCGGATCAAGTAAGTCAATTAAATGATGTGGGGCACGAGCTAATTCGTCGGCATCAGGCTTAGCCGTACCAATATCCATACCTTTATAAACAAGCGCAGAATCAACGCTAATAATCTCAGTATTTAAATACTCACACAGTGAAATTGCCAATGCTGTTTTACCAGCAGCGGTTGGGCCCATTAAAAATATGACCGGTAAATTACTCAACACGAATACCTTAATTAAATTGCGTTAGATAAGAGTTTAGATCTATTTTAACTGCTTTTTCTCGCAAGCGTTCAATTGTTTGCGGATTATTTTGTAAGCGCGCTTGCTGCTCTAAAAAGGCATTGCTCGCATAGAACCGTGCGGGAATTATATTTACCTGCCATCGTAGCCATTCATCAATACTTGCTAACTGAGCCTTACATCCCTCAAGCAATGCATCTATTGCAGCACTTACATCTAATAAGTACAGACTTGTAGGCAACTTCTTTACCATAACAAACTGCTTTTCTATTAATAACTCAAAACCTAGTAAGGTAAACCAAGACTGCTGAGCAGCAAGAAGCGCCGTGTCTTGTTTTGATACGTTGACACGCACAGGCAATAGGAGTGCTTTACCTTCAAGGCTGCCGTGCTCTTTTATTTGTGTATGCCAATCATCCGCTAATGCGTATTTAAAGTGTGAACAATAAAGTTGATTTTCATTATTGAACACGCAAACGCCCTTTTCAATGCTTATTATATCGACAGTGCGCAGTGCTGTATCTGATACTTGCGTCTCATTAGGTTGTAGAAATGCTGACGCAGTATCAAAGTGCTGCGCTTGTTGCTCATTCACGCCCTGATAAAACGCATTCACATCATGGTAATTTTGGCTTTCAGCACGCACCTGTCTACCCCCACCTTGACGACTGCCACTATAAGAGGCACTACTTGTAGATGGCGAATGACTTGGTTGTAATGACGACTTAGGATAATCAAAAAGTTCACTACTGGAAGTGTGTTCTTGGTTAAACGATGTAACTGGTGAATGATGAGCGTGAGCGGCTGGCGAATTAACAAACTCAGCTTGAAGTGGCACCACAACTTGTTTAATAGCTTGTAAAATAAAGTCATGTACCAAACGACCTTGATGAAAACGTACCTCATGCTTTGCCGGGTGCACGTTAACATCCACTTGGCGTGGGTCTATATCTATGTAAATCACAAATCCGGGAAGTTCTTGCTCGCCACTGACCTCTTCAAATGCTTGACGAATAGCATGCAGAATAAGTTTGTCGCGCATCATACGATTATTGACATAGGTATACTGAGTAGTATTAGCCGATCCAACTGGCAATACCCAACCGTGTAGTTGCAACCCAGCCTCACCCGATTGAATATGCAATCCTTGCTCAGCAAACGCTTTACCCGCCACTTGTGCGACTCGCGTAATCGCTTGAGCGGGATCAGTTTTAGCGCGATACTGGCGCACCACTTTTTCATTATGGGTTAATGTAATTGATACATCAAAACGGCTCAGCGCAATACGCTTTATAAGCTCATCAATATGACTAAATTCGGTTTTTTCAGTGCGTAAAAACTTACGTCTTGCTGGGGTGTTAAAAAATAAATCTTTAACTTCAATTGTGGTACCGCTAGGGTGAGCAACCGGCTTTACCTCTACGGCCATATCTCGGCCTTGTGCAAAGGCTTGCCAAGCAGCTTCTTGATTTTCGGGTTTAGAGCTTAAGGTTAAGCGAGATACCGAACTAATAGATGCTAAGGCTTCCCCCCTAAAACCAAGAGAACAAATATTTTCTAGGTCGTCTAGGGACTTTAGTTTACTGGTTGCATGGCGAGAGAGCGCTAATGTGAGCTCATCCTTTGCAATACCCGCTCCATTGTCGCGAATACGAATTAACTTGTGGCCCCCGCGTTCAATATCTATTTGAATACGTGTCGCGCCTGCATCAAGGCTGTTTTCTACTAACTCTTTAACCACCGATGCGGGACGCTCAACAACTTCACCCGCCGCAATTTGGTTTGCTAAGCGCGCAGGTAATATTTCAATACTCATAACAACCTTAAATGTGTGCGCTTTTAAAATTAACTCTGAGGAATATCAAGTTCCTGACCAATAAATAGCGTATTTGAACTGAGCTTATTAACTTGTTTTATTTTACTGATACTCACGCCATATCGACCTGCCAACATGCTCAGTGACTCACCAGGGCGTACTTTATGTTTTGTTGGGTATTGAGACTTTAATGACGCAAACAGTGAGTCGTCAGGCGGGTTACGTAAATAGTAATTTTTAATTGAGGTAAACATGGCTTTAGCTAAGCGCTCTTGATGATTGGCACTTTTAAGCAGTCGCTCTTCACGTGGATTAGAGATAAACCCAGTTTCAACCAAAATAGACGGAATATCTGGCGACTTTAATACTGCAAGGCTGGCATGTTGCGGCTCTTTTTTATGAAGTTTAGCCACCTTTCGTAGCTCTTTAACTACTTCCTCAGCCACATTTAAGCCGGTTTTCATGGAGTGATCCATCGACATATCAAGCAAGGCTTGAGCTAAGTACTTTTCATTTGCAGCATCTTTAATTACATCGGCAGCACCGCCAAGTAACTCAGAGTGTTTTTCTTTATCCTCAATCCATTTACCAATTTCTGAATTGGCACGTCGCAGCGACAACACCCATACAGAAGCACCATTTGGCCCAGGGCTGGTAAACGCATCTGCATGAATAGAAACAAAAAAGTCTGCTTTTTTCTGACGTGCGCGGTTGGTACGTGTATTGAGTTTTACAAAGTAATCGCCACTGCGAACCATACGCGAAATCATGCCTCGCTCAGCATCAATCATCCGCTCTAAACGCTTGGCAATTTGCAGTGTAATGTCTTTTTCGTAAGTGCCTGTCGGGCCAATGGAGCCAGGGTCTTCACCGCCATGCCCTGCATCAATAGCAATTACAATATCGCGCTCTTGGCTTAATTGGCGTTTTTTAGCCGCCGTTTGCGCAGGGGTAATTGCACCTTTAGCTTGGCTTTTATCGTATAAATCGACCACCAATCTATTTTTATAAGGGCCTGTGGGGGCTAGTGCAAATATAACCGGTTTAACTGGCCCATTTAATTCAAACACTAAACGCACGCTGTGGTTATTTTTAGGTTTTGAGTAACGTAACTTACTAACAATTTGGTGTTTTGGTGGCACACCTGGCAATGTTTTCAACTCATCAGTGTTTTCTAAATCAACCACTAAACGGCTTGGATTTTTTAGCATAAAGTAGCTGAAATCGGGTTTATCGTCGAGATCAAACACCACCCGGGTGCTATCAGGGGATGGCCAGACACGCACACTATTAATAGTGTTTTGCGCCCACAATGGCAAGCTCACTGTAAAAACCATGAGGTAAATAAAAAGTTTAACTAAACCACGACTCATTTTGATAATCACTGCCTTAACTATTTTATTATCTATTATTTAGTTTTTCGACAATTGCTACACCACGCTCACTCGCACTGTTAATAACAATTTTACGCTCATCACCTACATAACTTAGCGTAGCATTTAGATCGGGAACAGGAATAAATTCTCCGCCTTTTTCCGGCCACTCAACAATACAAGTTGCCGTTTCTGAAAAATAATCACGAATTCCCATAAATTCAAGCTCTTCTGGGTCACCTAATCGGTATAAGTCAAAATGATAGACATTGCCACGCACAAGCTCGTAAGGTTCAACAAGTGTATAAGTGGGACTTTTAACCTTACCTGTATGACCAAAACCTTGCACTATACCGCGAGTAAATGTCGTTTTACCGGCCCCCAAATCACCATGCAAATAAATAACTGCGCCCTGTTCTATTATGGCAGCTAATTTATTACCCATAGCAACAGTGGCATTTTCATCGACTAAATGAAAATCAAAACTACACGACATGATTACCTCAAAATTTACGAAAAGCGCATATTTGTTAATCATACCAGATTATTTATTTAAGGTGATACTGCCTCTTTTTTAAAGATAAAAAAACCGGCCTGAGCCGGTTTTTAATTAGCATAGACTTTACAGCCCTAATTTCTTCTCAAGGTAGTGGATATTTGTACCACCGTTTTTGAAGTTTTCATCTGCAAGAATGCGTTTATGCAATGGCGTATTCGTTTTAATACCGTCGATTACCAACTCATTCAATGCATTACGAGCGCGAGCAATAGCAACATCACGGTTTTCACCGTAAGTGATCAGCTTACCAATCATAGAATCGTAATGTGGCGGTACCGTGTAATCAGCATAAATATGGCTGTCCCAACGAATACCTAAACCACCAGCTGGATGAAAGCGAGTGATTTTACCTGGTGATGGAATAAAGGTTTCAGGGTCTTCAGCATTAATACGACACTCAATAGCGTGGCCACGAATAACAACGTCGTCTTGAGTGAATGATAATGGCTGACCAGCGGCAATTTTTAGCTGCTCTTTGATTAAATCCACACCGGTAACCATTTCAGTCACTGGGTGTTCAACCTGAATACGGGTATTCATTTCAATGAAGTAAAACTCGCCGTTTTCGTATAAAAACTCAAACGTACCTGCACCACGATAACCAATTTCGATACACGCACGTGTACAACGCTCACCAATGAACTTACGTACTTCTGCAGTAATCCCTGGTGCTGGCGCCTCTTCCACTACTTTTTGGTGGCGACGTTGCATTGAACAATCACGCTCACCTAGATGAACCGCGTTACCTTGACCATCGGCCAATACTTGCACTTCAATGTGGCGTGGGTTTTCAAGGAATTTTTCCATGTAAACCATGCTGTTGCCAAAGAACTGCTTAGCTTCTTGCTGCGTAAGCGCAATCGAGTTGATTAACTCAGCCTCGTTGCGTACAACACGCATACCACGACCACCGCCGCCGCCAGCTGCTTTAATAATTACCGGGTAACCAATACGCTTAGCAATTTGCATGTTGCGTTCTTTATCATCCGATACCGGACCATCAGAACCTGGCACACATGGAACACCGGCTTTACGCATCGCTTCGATAGCTGATACTTTGTCGCCCATTAGGCGAATAGTGTCGCCACGAGGACCAATAAATACAAAGCCACTTTGCTCAACTTGGTCGGCAAAGTCGGCATTTTCGGCAAGAAAACCATAACCTGGGTGAATAGCGACCGCATCAGTTATTTCAGCTGCGGCAATAATGCGTGGAATGTCTAAGTAACTTTCAGTTGCTGCTGGTTTACCAATACAGATGGTTTCATCTGCTAGTAATACGTGCTTAAGATCGCGATCCGCCGTTGAATGCACAGCAACCGTTTTGATCCCAAGCTCTTTGCAGGCGCGCAATATACGAAGTGCAATTTCACCTCGGTTTGCAATGACTACTTTATCTAACATGAGAGTTGGCCTTTTACGTTGCGCTATTATTCAATGATGAATAAAGGTTGATCAAATTCTACTGGCTCGCCGTTTTCTACTAAAATAGCTTTTACTGTACCGGCTTTATCTGACTCAATTTGGTTCATCATTTTCATTGCTTCAACGATACATAATGTGTCGCCAACTTTAACCTGTGAACCGACTTCAACATATGCTGGCGCTTCTGGAGAAGCTGCTGCGTAAAAAGAACCTACCATAGGTGATTTAACTTGGTGTCCTGTAGGACCTGCCGCTGGTGCTTCAGACTCTGCTACAGGTGCTGCTGGTGCAGCCGCAGGAGCGGGTGCTGGAGCATATTGCTGTGGAGCAAATTGCGCGTATGCAGGGCCGGCACTCATGTTGTTACGGTTAATACGTACTGATTCTTCACCTTCAGTGATTTCTAGTTCTGCAATACCTGATTCTTCTACTAATTCAATTAGTTTTTTGATCTTGCGAATATCCATAAACGACCCGCCTATTAGTTTGTTAGTTTAAATTTAGTTTGAGTTTTGCAATCGGCTCACCGCTGCATGTAAAGCAGCGTGATAGCCCATTGCACCTAATCCACAAATAACGCCTTGCGCCACATCAGAAAAATAAGAATGATGGCGAAACGTTTCACGTGCATGCACATTACTTAAATGCACTTCAAAAAACGGAATATCAACGCTTAGCAATGCATCACGTAATGCGACGCTTGTGTGCGTAAATGCTGCAGGGTTAATAATGATGTAATCAACCGCTTGCCAAGCATCATGAATGCGTTCAATGAGCGCTTGCTCACTATTACTTTGAAAATGCGTTAACGCCACATCTAAACTATTAGCAGCGCTGTTTAACTCGCTCATAATATGCTCTAAAGAGTGCGAACCGTACTTATCGGGCTCACGCTTTCCTAGCATGTTTAAATTTGGGCCATTTATAACTAAAATCTTTAATTTTGCAGCCATAATACGCGATATATCCTATAAGTAATGAGTTAAGCGGTTACTAACTAATTTTTCACTAAAAAGTAAGCTGAAAAAAGTAAGATAGCAACAATTTCTCACGTTAACCAACTATTATAGTGATTTCGAAGTAAATAGCAGCAAAATACTGGTCTAATCTCTATTTTGGGGACGTATCTTAAGGGGGAATAATGGCACAACATTAACAATCATGTTGTGCCATATAGAATGGTTATTCAGCGCTGGCACGCACTGCAGCAAGGTGCTTAGCGAAATCATCCGCATTTAAAAAGCCAGTGACACGTTGTGCACTTAGCTCTTCACCTTGAGTATTAAAGAATAAAATACTCGGTAAACCAAACACTGAATATGCTTCCATTAGCTCAATTGTTTCATTATCGCTTTGAGTTAAGTCAATTTGAATCAGTTGGTAATGGCTAAACTCACTTTGTACTTGCGGGTCGGGAAAGGTGTAATGCTCAAACTCTTTACACGCTACACACCAGTCAGCGTATAAGTCCACCATAACCATGCGCCCTTCGCTATTTGCTTGTGATACGGCTTGTTTAAGCTCGGCTAAATTGGCAACGTGTTTAAACTCATTGCTTTGCGAGGTTGTTTGTAAACTCACGGCTTGTGTTGGCCAAAAATAGTTTTGGGTTAAATTAAAGCCAGTAAGCATCAATAAAACAGCCATAAACCACAATAAGGTTTTTAATTTGCCTTGAGTTTGGGCGCTTTGCCAATAGTGGAAATAAAGCGCTGTGGCGATAGCTAATAAGCCTGCCATAAGCATAATAATTTCAATATCTATAATGCGCTCTAGCAAAATAAGTGGCACAACTAACATAATAAAACCAAATAAGGTTTTAACTTGTTCCATCCAGCCGCCAGCTTTCGGTAATAGCTTACCTCCCGATGTACCTAATAATAACAGCGGTAGCCCCATACCTAAACTCAGTACGTAAAGTGTTAGCCCGCCGACTAGGTAATCGCCGCTTTGTGCCACAAATAATAATGCGGCTGATAAAGGCGCTGTAGTGCAAGGAGATGCAATAAGCCCTGATAAAACCCCCATCAAGAACACCCCAATATAGTTACCGCCTTTTTGGTTGTTGCTCACTTGGGTTAGCTTGTTCATCATGCCGCTGGGTAACTTTATTTCGTACCAACCAAACATCGACATAGCCAGCAGTACAAATAATAAGCTAAAGCTAATTAATACATATGGATGCTGTAAATAGCCTTGCACTTGCCCGCCTAACGCAGCAACCACAAGCCCTAATGCTGCATAGGTAACCGCCATGCCTTGAATATAAACAAATGATAGGGCAAATGCTTTTTTGGTAGATAGGTTCTTTTGACCCGCAATTAAGCTAGATAAAATAGGGAACATCGGAAATACACACGGTGTAAATGCCAAACCCACACCCACGGCAAAGAAAATAGCTAAGTTAACCATTAAGCTTTGGCTGGCTAACTGCTCTGTAAATGTGAGCTCTTTATCAGGTGTTGATGCAGTTGCTGGTTTTTCTGCAGATTGGCTAAGTGCTGCAAATGCACTGCTTGCTGCGGTACTGTCATTAGTATTAGTTTCACTTGCCAGTACACTTAATGGAATGCTGATGATTTCAGGTGGATAACACAGCCCTGCTTTTGCACAGCCTTGATAACGCACCTTAACAACGCCATCTTCACTCACATTACTTAGTTTGCTGATAACGCTAAGAGAATTAAAAAACACCTCAGTTTTGCCAAAAAATTCATCTTCAATTATTTCACCAGCGCCCAACTCAGGCACGTCAATGCTCGCACCTTTGGCAATAATTTCTATTTTATCTTTATATAGGTAATAGTCATCAGCGATATCCCAACCAACAAATAACGTACTTCCTTGCTGATCAAAATCAAATACAAACGCTTCATTTACCGGCAAAAATGTGTGCTGAGTCGGTTTTAGAAAATCATCAAGGGTATTTTGTGCCGCCCAAGCAGGCGCCATTAATACGCTTAATAAAAAAAATAAAATAAAGCGCATTAATGAAGCACCTCATCCATCCAATTAAAGTAAGCCAAGTTACCCGTTGCCACATCAACAACTTGTATTTCTGGTACTTCGTAGCTGTGAAGATCTTTTAAGGTTAAAAATACATCATTCATTTTGTCAGCCTTAGTTTTAATTAGCAGCTTTACTTCAGTTGCTTCAGCTACTTCACCTTCCCATATGTAAATAGAAGTCATGGCCGGTAAAATATTTACACAAGCGGCTAGTTTCTTTTCAATTAGCGCCATAGCCAATAAACGGGCTTCATCGTTATCTTTGCAAGTGGTAAAAATAAGTTTAAATTGCGTTGTCATAGTGAACCTTTACTTGTTTACGGGGGTCTAGCCCCATAGTAGCTGATAGCGGGTATAATGTGTAGACACGAACTCTGTCTACATTTTGGGTCTTTGCAGTAAATTGATTTAAACCCGCTACCTATAACTTTACTAACATTAACGTTTATTACTTACTCTTATTAGCTTGAAAATAGACCCGACAACCCTCACTTATATTTCATTAGCACCTTAATAAGTGTCATTTTTTTTAGAGAGTCTTATGTTTAGAATTTTATTTTTGCTGTTTATCATCATCCCTATTATTGAAATTGCCTTACTAATTCAGGTTAGTGACGTGATAGGTGGCTTCGTAACAATCGCTTTAGTGGTACTAACCGCGATTGTGGGTGCGAAAATGGTGAAACAGCAAGGAATGGGCGCACTACAAAACGTACAAGTGCAAATGGCTCAAGGGCAAATGCCTGCTAAAGAATTGTTTACCGGTATTTGCGTAATTATTGCAGGGGTACTTTTATTAACACCCGGCATTATGACAGATGTATTTGGCTTACTACTCCTTACCCCTGCTATTCGTAACAAATTAGCTGCAGGACTTGCTAGTCAAGCAACTGTAAGAATGAGCGCTAGCATGCATCAAACTGGCACTTCAGGGTTTTCGCAAACTCATCAATCAATGCATCATGAGCAAGATGAAAACCGCCCTAAGACCATAGATGGTGAATACGAGCGAAAAGATTAAAAATTTATCATTTTTTCTCTTGGAATTTTTCACTCCACCCCCATTAATGAAAGCAAATTAGATACACTTTTTTCTGTACTGTTCAGAAACTGTTAGGAGAACTAAAAACATGAACATTCGTCCTTTACAAGATCGCGTAATCATCAAGCGTCTAGAAGAAGAAACCAAGTCTGCTGGCGGTATTGTATTAACTGGCTCTGCAGCTGAAAAATCAACTCGCGGAGAAGTTGTTGCCGTAGGTAATGGTCGCGTTTTAGAAAACGGTGACGTTCGAGCATTAGAAGTGAAAGCCGGTGACACTGTGTTATTTGGCTCATATGTTGAAAAAACAGAAAAGATCGAAGGTCAAGAGTACCTGATCATGCGTGAAGACAATATTTTAGGCATTGTAGGCTAAACCTACTTTTCGTTTAACACACATTTTAAGAATTTAGAGGAAATTAAACATGGCAGCAAAAGAAGTACTGTTTGCAGGCGACGCACGTGCAAAAATGCTAACTGGCGTAAATATTCTAGCAAATGCAGTAAAAGTAACATTAGGCCCTAAAGGTCGTAACGTTGTATTAGACAAATCATTTGGCTCTCCTGTGATCACCAAAGATGGTGTATCTGTAGCAAAAGAAATCGAACTTGAAGACAAGTTTGAAAATATGGGCGCACAAATGGTTAAAGAAGTAGCGTCTAAAGCAAATGATGCTGCTGGTGACGGTACCACTACCGCAACTGTGCTTGCTCAGTCTATTGTAAACGAAGGTCTTAAAGCGGTTGCTGCGGGTATGAACCCAATGGATCTTAAGCGCGGTATTGATAAAGCAATCATTGCTGCAGTTGCAGAACTTAAAGCGCTTTCTGTTCCATGTGCTGATACTAAAGCGATTGCACAAGTAGGTACTATTTCAGCTAACTCTGATAAAGAAATTGGTGAAATCATTGCTGATGCAATGGAAAAAGTAGGCCGTAACACAGGTGTTATTACGGTTGAAGAAGGGCAATCACTTGAAAACGAACTAGATGTTGTAGAAGGCATGCAGTTTGACCGTGGTTACTTATCTCCATACTTTATCAACAACGCTGAAAAAGGCGCGGTTGAGCTAGATAACCCATTTATCTTACTTGTAGATAAAAAAATATCTAACATCCGTGAATTATTACCAACATTAGAAGCGGTTGCTAAAGCAAGTAAACCTCTGCTCATCATCGCAGAAGACCTTGAAGGTGAAGCGTTAGCGACACTAGTAGTGAATAACATGCGTGGTATTGTAAAAGTATCAGCGGTTAAAGCACCTGGTTTTGGCGATCGCCGTAAAGCAATGCTACAAGATATCGCGGTATTAACTGGCGGTACTGTGATTTCTGAAGAAATCGGCCTTGAGCTTGAAAAAGCAACAGTTGAAGACTTAGGGACAGCTAAACGCGTAGTAATCACTAAAGACGACACAACAATCATTGATGGTGCTGGTGAAGAAGACGGTATTAACGGCCGTGTTGCACAAATCAAAGCACAAATTGAAGAAGCGACTTCAGACTACGATAAAGAAAAGCTACAAGAGCGCATGGCTAAATTAGCTGGCGGTGTTGCAGTAATCAAAGTAGGTGCCGCTACTGAAATTGAAATGAAAGAGAAAAAAGATCGTGTTGAAGATGCATTACATGCAACTCGCGCAGCGGTTGAAGAAGGTGTTGTACCAGGTGGCGGTGTTGCCTTAGTGCGTGCTGCTAGCAAATTAGCAGATTTACTAGGCGATAACGAAGACCAAAACCACGGTATTAAAGTGGCACTTCGCGCGATGGAAGCACCACTTCGTCAAATCGTTACAAACGCAGGCGACGAAGCATCTGTTGTTATTAACGCAGTGAAAGGCGGTGAAGGTAACTACGGTTACAACGCAGCCACTGGCGAATACAACGACATGATTGAAATGGGTATCCTAGATCCAACGAAAGTAACCCGTTCTGCATTACAATTTGCAGGATCGATTGCCGGTCTAATGATCACCACAGAAGCAATGGTCGCTGAAATTCCTAAAGAAGAAGCGGGCGCTCCTGATATGGGTGGCATGGGCGGAATGGGTGGTATGGGCGGCATGATGTAAATCATTCCCTCACACACCTAGCTCAAATAAAACCCAGCTTCGGCTGGGTTTTTAGCAATAGAGATAAAATAAATTCACTAAGACAACAATAAAATTATCTCAGTGTATTCCAATGCAACTGAGTTCCTGCAAGCTATACCCAGAGTAAATTTTATTTAACATGATTAAGGATATTAAGTTGAATACTAAACCTGAAATAATCATCTCATCACTGGATGCAGATCGATTGTATGCGCTAATGGAATCATTACCTGCGAACAGTTTTGCGGGTGAAAAAGAACTTGAAGCAGAACTTGGTAGAGCTAACATAGTGGAGCCACACGAAGTTCCCTCAACCGTGGTAACCATGAATTCAACAGTGAACTTTGTTGTTGAATCTACAGGTGAGGAGTTTACTTTAACGCTTGTTTACCCGAAGAATATTGACTCAAGTGGCAACAAAATATCAATCTTAGCCCCTGTTGGTAGTGCATTACTTGGCCTTTCACAGGGAGATCAAATTGAATGGCCAAAGCCAGGCGGTGGGTTAATAACAGTAACTATTAAAGAGGTAACTTATCAACCAGAAAGAGCTGGCGAGCTTCATAGATAGACTTTTAAATCCTCATAATTTTAAATTAATAAACAAATTTATATAAAAAATCCAAGCAAGGCTTGGATTTTTTATATTGAGTTACTGCTGACTAATGTCGTATAGCCTTTGTGCTTGACTATTAGAGGCTTTACTTACTTCTCTAAAGTCTTCGGCATCGGCAGCATTTTGCCCTGATATTTCTCGGATCCGTTCCGCTAGTTTTTTAACATTGACGGTTACTTGAGCCTGCTCTTCTGTGGCTACGGCAATACTTGCTGAGCGCCCTTTAATGTCGTTAAATGCATCAACTATATTTTCATATTTCGTGCGTGTTGTATTTGAACGATCATTGACCACTTCTGAGAACTCTCGGCATTCTTGAATAACACTGACTCCTTTTGCAGCCGCTTGTTGTAACTGACTTATCATGGTTTCAATCTCACCAGCTGATTGTTGCGTTCTTTGTGCCAGTGTTCTAACTTCATCAGCAACGACCGCAAACCCCCTTCCAGAATCACCAGCACGAGCAGCCTCAATAGCAGCATTAAGCGCAAGCAAATTAGTTTGCTCAGAGATATTCATAATCACATCTAATACCGAACCAACCTGCTGTGAATCTTCAGAGATTTGTGATATTGCATTGGACGACTCAGTTAGTTTATTGAACAACAGCTGGATAGATTCTGCGTTTTGTTCAATAACATTAAATCCAGAGTTTACAAGATCTGATGACTTAGCGGTAATATCTGCAACGCCACCAATATCTTCTGATGCCGATGAAGCCGCTATCGACATTTCATTGATAGCCGTGGCTAACAGTTCATTTTCTTGCATTAGTTCATGTGCGCGTTGCTGACTATTACTACTCAAGTTATCAATAGATTCAGCATTGTTTTTTACTGAGGCCGCCTCTTCTTTAATCAGCCCAAGAATTTTAATAAGATGATCACCGTAATCATTAATTGCTTCGCAAAGATGACTCATTTCATCATCCCCCGATATTGGTAATTTAGAATCTGTTTGCCCTTGCATTAATGACCTAACTTGCGCCGAAGTCTGCTCTATTTGCTCAACTAATCGCTTACCAAAGACTAATAATGCCGATATAAATATAACAATGAGTACAATGAATGAACCATACAAATAATATGTCAGCGTATTAGCTGCTTTTTTTGCAATCGCTGTTGGAATTATCACGCCAGAGCGCCACTTTTGCTCCGGCAGTGAGAATGTCACTAGAATTGAGCTATCCCCCTTTATGACACCAGAACTAAACTCTGCTACGAGTCTATCTTCATTTTTCAAGGCGTTAACTAAAGGCTGTAAAGAGCTATCTTTACTCACAACTTGTGAAAAATTTAGCATGGCTAAATTCGTATCTCTAAATGCAGGAATAGAAACAAACTGCTGCGCACTATCAATAATAAAACTGTAGGTACCGGTTGCTTGGTTTTCAGCAAGTAGTGACTTTTCAATATGAGAAAGCTCTATATCTAAAGTAGCGACTCCCCAAAACTGATTATTACGCTCAATTTTAACGGAACAAGTTACCATAGGTACATTCGAAACTGCATCAATATAAGCCTCAGACCAAACACATACGCCTGGTTGAGCGTTAGCAGCACTTGTATACCAGCTTTCTTGTTGATATGGACTGCTATCAGCTTGGTTGTAGTCATCTAATAAAGTGTATTGACCATTATCGCCCTTAGCCCAAAACAAAGATGCCCTTTGTGCTGATGCATCTAACATATTTGGCTCTGGCCATATTCCACCACCGGCAATACCTGTACCACTAGCAATTAACGGTGCCAAATTTTTAATAAATTGATCTTTATCAAGGGGAAGTGTTTGAGCAACAACAGATAAGCTTTTAGTTAATGCTGCACTTTTTCCTAAATCCTTAGCAAATGATTCTCCGATTACTTTAGCCTGTAACTTAGCTGCAGAAATAGCTTCATTTTTTATAATTGGCGTTATCACCCATTGCATAATTCCGGTTAAAACGAGCAAAGAGAAAACGATAAGTAATAAGCTTCCCGCATACATTTTTTTCTGTATTAACATTTTTAACCTCAGTTACAACCAAACAGCGTTAACTAAGTATAAGAAGGTTAATGGATTTATCAAAAAAAGAACAAAATTAATATGAATGCTTTTATCTTATGGTTTTATATTATTAATTAACCGCCTCACTATACAAAACAGATCGCTAGGTAGCATACCTCGCTCTCCATTTTTTTGCCCAGCAATATCACCCGCTTTAGCATGCAGTGTAACACCATAGCAAGTCGCCTCAGCACAATCTAACCCTTGAGCAAGTAATGCCCCTACAATACCAGTAAGAACATCACCGCTACCGCCAACAGCAAGCGCAGGGCTTCCTTCTTCACAAACCCAAGTATGCTTACCATCGGCTATTAAAGTTCCTGCGCCTTTTAAAACACAAACTGCTGAGTAACGTTTAGCACATTGTTGAACATAGCTGAACCGATCAGACTCTATCTCCCCAGTCGACACCTTTAATAATCGAGAGGCTTCGCCCGGATGCGGGGTAAGTACACACCGCGTGGGCATTTTCGGTGAAGCTTGTTTAGCGAGTAAATTAAGTGCATCAGCATCAATAACTAAAGGCATATTATTATGTGTACAATACTCAATGACTTGATTAAAGGTATTTTGCGCCCATTCGTCTTGTCCAAGGCCTGGGCCAATAACAGCACAGCTTGCCCACTCCAATGCGTGTTGCAAGTTATTACTACTTACCATAAGCTCTGGTCGGCCAAAACTGACTGGCATAATTGAGCTTTCATGGGTATGCACTCTGACCATTCCAGCACCAGCTCTAAGCGCTGCCTCGCTTGTTAAGCTGATAGCACCTGCCGTTCCTTGATTCCCACCAATACACAGTAATTTTCCATAACTACCTTTATGACTATTCAAAGCACGTGGGCCTAAGCCTTTAAAACTATTGATATTAATAAGCTTACCCGAAGGGCTTGCTAATTCTACGAATGACTCGCCAATAGCCAAGTCATCAAAGATAAGTTCACCAACATACTGTTTACCCGCAGCCGTTGTTAACCCTTGTTTTACCCCTACAAAAGTAATTGTTTTAGTGGCTTTAATTGCAATACCTAAAGGTTGGCCTGTATCAGCATTTATACCTGATGGCACATCAATACTGAGTATTGGTTTAGTGCTTTCATTCGCCGCTTTAATTATAGTGGCAACATTATCGCGTACCGTATTTTCAAGACCAGTGCCCAGTAATGCATCAATGATTACATCACACTCATCGAGTGCATCAGCGCTAAAGTTACAAATTTCACCACCGGCATCAATCCAGCGCTTTTGTGCTTTTGCAGCATCGCCGGTTAATTCTTTATTTTCATCTACGGCACACACCACTACATGTCTATCGGCTTGTTTAATAAGGCTAGCCGCAATATAGCCATCTCCTGCGTTATTGCCACTCCCTACGAGTACTAGAGTCTGCTGTGCATTGAATGATTTCCAATTTAAAAATGCGGCATGCCCCGCTCGTTCCATTAGGGTAAACAGATCACAACCACTGGCTTTTGCAGCATTACCCTCATGCTCTCTTATTTGCTGTGCTAAATATACGAATTGCTTAACGCTGGAAGATGAAGGTAATAACGACATGATAGGCTCTATAAAAATAAGTGTTGATTAAGTAGACTTTGGGCTCATTGGTTTTTTTTCAAGTAAGATCAGAAATGTATCAATCAGAATAAGGGCGCAACCCCCTTATTTGAGTATTTATTACCAATTTATATGGATTTGCTACCTGATGCTGATACGTTATTCTTAGCGACAACGCAATAGAATGTCGCGGTCCCTACAGCGGTAGAGTATATATTAGGCTCTGAGGTGGTCGTCGCATTCTTTTACCCATAGGTTTCGAGATACTCAACCCATGATACAGTGGTCAAGTTAACGCTGTGCAGCTGATAGCTGACGGCTGATAGCTAATATTTTTACTTTCCTGCAGACGTAAAAAAGCCCGACTATTTCTAGTCGGGCTTTCTTTAATTTGGAGCCTGGTAATGTCCTACTTTCACATAGCAAATGCTACACTATCATCGGCGCTGTTTCGTTTCACTACTGAGTTCGGCATGGGGTCAGGTGGGTCCAAAACGCTATTGTCACCAAGCAAAT